>NZ_VKLR01000001.1:0-386030 GCF_007280595.1 Psychrobacter sp. YGAH215
ATGTCGCGCTCCATAGTGAGTCGCTTAACCTGCTTACGCAATTCTTGTAGCTCGCGTTGTTCATCCGTTAAAGCGTTGCCGACTTTAGGTGCTTGGCCATTCGTTTCTTGTCGATACTGACTCAGCCATTTCTGCAGGGTGGATTTGCCAATGCCAAGTGAGCTTGCTACATCAGGTATTTTACGCTTATGCTCAGTCACTAAGCTGATGGCTTCAAGCTTGAATTCTCGGGTATATTGATTGCGATTGTTGGTCATACTAGTTTCCTTCTTTGGGTTATTATAACCTCTTAGAAGCTGTCCAATTTTATTATGCCACTACAGTTCTGTGCAAATTTGGAGATGGCAACTTAGTGCTTCAGATAAAAACATCTTGCGAGGAGTGATAGATATCAGAAGACACTAATGAATGCTTTATTGATTTGAAAGGCTCTGTGGGCGAATCAGGGAAGAAGATATTATGACTTGGTTAGTTATGACACTCCTAAGTATAAAATGTATAGAAACCAGACTCATAGTCAAACTAAATAGGACTATCAGTATTAGAGTCTACATGCGCTCTTGGCAGTGATATAGGATAAGAAGCATCAAATAGGGTTTTAGTATTTAATGTCAGCTGTCAATCTATGAGTAACAGTATCCTATATATAGACACGTGACAGTTGACTACATTCAATACGTTGCAAGAGCATTGGCACCAAAGATCCAGTTGATTAAGTTAATAACAACCGAATGATAGTAGATTTGGCTTTTAGGTGACGATTAAGAATGAGGGACTGGATAAAGTGCTGATTGGATATTCTGACAGATGTAGCCAGTATGATGGTGACACGTAGAACAAACTCATCAAACAGTTTAGCTCTGATGAGCTATAAAAGTAACTTATCCTACGATTTGAAAGAGGTTGTTAGCTATATTATGAAATGTACCAAGTTTGAGTACAAGCATACTAGATGTCAAAAGGATTCCACATATAGTTGATAAAACAGATTCAGTTAAGGTTTGCCATAGTGACGATTGCAATGATTACTTAGCCATGACATGTACATTATATTTGAACGGTTATTAACTAAACTGACTGTTATTTATGACATAGACATAATCCCATGAACTTATTGTACGGTAGCCTTAGTTTAACATAATATACATTATGCGAAAACAGACCAACGGTCTTAAGAGTTATGTACACAACATTTTTATCTAACTTCATCTGTCATAATTGTCGTTCGTTTCCAGCCAAACTTAAACATCTACAATATTCATCTTCGCATTTAATATTAATACCAGCACCGACTTTAAAATTCATTTAAAACCTCAGCGCCAGCTAACGACAATGCTCTAGCAAATACTCGCGTAAAGATTTTCCATCCTTATCTAGGATGACATCCGTCACTTGGCAAGCCACGTCATGACCAACGCTTTTACATGACAGTTCATAATACACATCATCGCCTTGTGCCAAACTGACTTGCACCAATCCTTGCTCGGTCACTGCAAATTGCTTATCTTGCTCATAATCAGGATCTTGCGAACTCCATAAAACATCATAACCGATATGACAAGACATTTGCTCTCTATCAAAATAATCTCGCTCAAGCTCCATGGCTGCTTTTAGCTCTTGACTGCCATATTGGTGCAAAACCACTGGATAATCCTGACCCTGATTATCGATATCTTGTTGGTACATATCTGCGATGGTCGTGACTTTCATGGCAAACGTCGTCTGCAAGGCTTCTGTTAGATTGGCGGTCGCAGACATGGCAAAAAACCCTATGATTAACATCATGATAGAAAATATGGTTTTCTGCATGGCGCTCTCCATCGGCTACAACATACTATGTATTATATTCATAAAAAGAAATATAAACCATCATTTTACGCTATTATTATGTCAATTAAGCTTTTAAACCAAAACCCCGTTTACACAGCAACATTATCAACTTTAGGCAGTTATGAGTACTATTGATAAATAATCGCTACTGATAAGCGAACACCGATGTAAACCAGTAATAACCTAGGTTTCAAGCTATTCTAATTTTAATAAGCTACGATAAGGATATTTTTATGAAGGCATCATCTCGTCTTAATATTTTTCAGTCAGGTTTGTATAAATTAACCACTGCTGCGTGCTTTGCTTCCATACTTTTCGCGACTGGCTGCTCATCTTCCGCTGAGTCTAGCGTCAAAATACCCAGCCAACAAAATGGCAACACCTCAGCACCCGTTGTCTCCGATATGAGCCAGCAAACGCTTAAGCAGCAAGCTTTACGTATCCATCGAGCCCTAGCGAACAACGACTTTGCGCGCATTACCAACGACATTCATCCGACGCGCGGCGTGCGTTTTTCCATGTATGCCTATGTGCGCCCTGAGACTGATAAAGTCTTTAGCCGTGAACAATTCGCGCAGTACTTACAACAAGCCAAAATCCGCTTTACTTGGGGTGAACGTGATGGGTCTGGTGAGCCGTTAGTGATTCCGCTCCCAGAATACTTGGAAACGTGGGTCGATGGCGATACCTATAACAATGCCAGTATCAGCGTTAACGAGTTTAAGCACAGCGGCAATATGATTAATAATTTAAAAGAAATTTATCCCAATTCTGAGTTTGTTGAGTTTTACCATAAAGGCTCAGAGCAATACTCTGGGATGGATTGGCGTATCCTACGCTTAGTGTTTGATGAGTACCAAGGCAAGCGCTATTTGGTCGCTATCGTCAATGAACAATGGACGGTTTAAATAATTTTTAGATACAAAAACAAGCGCTTACAGTCATAAAAGCCAACAATAATGGGCAGTGTGATTAAATCAATACACTGCCCTTTTTATTTGCTTTTATTGCTATATATTCACTTTTGATTAGGGCGTGTCCTCAATTCAAGCGCTTGTATCTAAATGGGCTAAAAATGGCTAAATTTTATCAAACATCGTCAAATAGCTGACTAATATCTCGATATTATTTGCGCTATTTTCCTCGTTTGACGGCAATTTATCTCATTTTTATCACCATTTTTAAAATGAGGACACGCCCTAGAGCGGCGTTTGGCGAAAAAACTTCACCATTATGTCGTAAATATCAGGGTAAGCATCGACCAGCTTTTGCGGCGTCTCAAAAAATACTTCACTGAGTACCGCGAAGAACTCCGCTGGATTGGTCGCGCCATAACGGTCGAGACCTGATTTATGATGGCTTTGAAAATCCTCAAAGTCTCGGCTCATAATCTTGGTCCAGCGCGCCGGATCCATATCCGGTTGCAGCGGCGGAAAGCCGTTGGCGCGCCCATTTAGCATATCAAGCTTATGCACAAATTCATGAATGACCACGTTATGACCATCGCGCTCGCCTGAGTGTTTGGCATCCTTCCACGACAGAATGACAGGCCCGCGCAGCCATGCTTCGCCGCTACGGTGCTGACTGCCCTCATGGACAATCCCCAACTCATCGACAGTGGTGGTTTCGCTTTTATAAGAACCTGGATAAATAATAATGGCCGACCAGCCAGCGTACCACTCAAGGTTTAGGTTTAAAATAGGCAGGCAAGCTTGTAAGGCGATAGATTGCTTGACCGCGTCGGTAATCTCAAAACCCTGTGCGCCAGTAATCGACTTATCCGCCAAAAATAACGTCGCCAGCTCAAACAGACGTATTAGCTCATCCTCATCTAGCCTATCAAGTATCACAATACGCTTAGCCGCTTGCAGCCAGTCAGCATGGGTAAACTCGCTGTTGTCTAATATGCGCTGCTCGCGCCAGTCTTTTATGATGCTAAACATAGTGAGTTTCCTTTAATTTTGGCGTTAGATTGTGCTTTTTATTATTGGTGTTATGCGTTTTAAGGGGTTAAATCGTGCTGACAATAAACCTGTTTATCAAGATTCTAACGACAACATATTCATAATCAATTTAATCAAGGTTTCTTTTTGGTTAGGGTCAGACTCGGCAACCAACAAGGTTAAAGCAGCAAGCCCGGTGTTATTGATGACCATGTCACCTTTATCATTGAGCAGTCGATTATTCCGATGCAGAAAATCTACAAACAGAAAAGCGCCGCTGCGTTTATTGCCATCGGTAAAAGGATGATTTTTGACCATAAAGTACAGCAGATGCGCCGCTTTACTCTCGATGGTCGGGTATGCAGGCGCGCCAAACACCGTCTGCTCTAAATTACCCAGCACACTGTCCAAGCCATCACCGCGAGGCTTGGCAAATAGCTCAGTCGCCTCACCTCTATCTATCAGCTGTGCTTTCAAATCCGTCAGCGCTGCCATTGCCTCAGTTGGACTGGGTAAGATACCGCCCTCTTGCCCTGCGGGATCGTCAAGCAAGCCTTCATCATAGCGCTGTAACCATAAGAATGTCTGTGTATAACGGCTGATAATCTCAACCAAGCCGCGACCTTCATCGGTTTTCAGCTCGGGACTTTGCGCGGTTTTTCGAATTAAATTTAACGCTTGTTGTAGCTCGCTTGAATTTTTATCAAAGCGCTCATGATTGAGCGTGTAGCCTTGGACCAAGTATTCACGTAAGCGCTGCGTTGCCCAGCGTCTAAACTGCACACCTTGAGGGGACTTGATGCGATAGCCTACTGAGATAACCACATCTAAGTCATAAAACGTCACAGGGCGATCAGAATTTGCAATATGCATTTTTTGCATATTGCTTTTTTCAGCAATTTCTTCATCGTTGATAGCATTAGCAATATGACGCGAAATCACGGATTGATCACGACCAAACAGCTCAGACATTTGTGCTTGCGTAAGCCAGACCGTCTCTTGCTCGAAACGTACGTCAACCTGTGCCCGACCGTCAGGGCTTTCATATATCTCAATGATTGAGTTATCGTTATTTTCAGCCACTTTCATTGATACAGCCTCTATCCTTATATAGATTATTTCGCTAAATACAGTCTATAGTTTAAATACACTGATAGTAATAGAGATAACAAAAAACCCAAGTCAACATATACTTGATGACTTGGGTTTAGTGGTTTTGAATAGCATCATAGCGATGTCTAATTCGGTGTTGTGTAATCTACCTCATAACCTGGTACATGGAAGACTCACTGGACTGCACCTAGATAGTGCCCCTAGTGCATTAGCTCAACCACGATTGCGTGGTTGCGCCAGCGAGCTAATGACACTAGGGGCACTATCTAGGTATTAGCAGGACTGAAACAGTTTTCCTTGGGTAAAATGTAATGGCTTGACTCGTGGACGACGCAGCATCGTCCTTCACCGAAAACGGCGAAACGCTAAATCTCACAACATCCCTATTTTGCCTTAATCCTAATCAGTCTGTCAATCAATCTTTGTTCAATATTTAGGTTTTTTGAGGCGTATGCGTCATATAGTGTCGCGCATTTCTACTTATTTATTGGCGCGTCATATAATGTCGTGTTTTTATTTTTTATTAACAAAAATTCTTGATATTTATTCTCAAATAAGCTTTTATATGCTCACAAACATCATTCGCTGACCACATTATTATTTAAGGCAAACCTCTATGAGTCTGTCGTTCGAACACATTCAGCACGCTTGGCAGGTACAAGACCCAAGCTTGGTCGAAAAGCTTTGTTTATTAGCCCAGCAACCTGATCCGTTATCTGAGTCGACGATAGCAGATGACGAGCTAACATTTGAGCGATTTTTAAATAAGATCCTAAGTTATTCGTTCCGTCAGCAACATCCTGAAATACAGTTTGCAGAACGTGTGGCAATGATAGCAACTGTAGAGTCAGATGAAGGCACTTATTCTCTTCCTGATCGCTACAAAATCTACTTAATATTAATAGCACTTTGGGACGATGGAAGTACCTATTCAAGAGCCATTTTAAAGCAAGCCATCAATAAGTTGCCCTTAAGTTACGGCGTTTGGCGCGGGTTAAAATACATTTATAAAGCAGCTGAGTATGAGCAAGATTATGAAATTTTTGCGCCTATCGCTGCCAAAGTAGACTTACATCGTTTTGATCAAAGCGCTCGAGATTCTGTCAGTCTTGCTACCAAAACCTATATGAGCCTTAGGGCATGGCGTTATCTGCGGAAACTTGGTCAGCAGATGCCAGCGGGCTATATTGAGGCAGCCGTTTCTGTGCTTGCCAGCTATGATGAGACCATGACCGTCGGTCAATTGCCACAAATCAATAGTTGGGTGCTCAATCACATCTGCTTTCACAATTCAGCAGATTATGGCGTCAATCGCTTTCATAGCCACACACCGCGCAAGTTATTTGACAATAAAGGTCGGGCTTTTAAAGAAGCGTGGCAACGAGATGCTGAACCGCTTATCAGATTATTGGCAACAGCGAAAAACGAGGCCATACGGCAATTTTCGACAGATAGCTTAAAGCATGATTTTAAGATTCAGATGCGTGATGTAAGCTGTGAGACTATTCAATACTTATCGGCAGGCTATGCACACAGTCAAGCGCGCGATGAGATGATTGTATGGCTGATTGAGCAATCACCACACTTTGAGAAGTCTAAATTTGTGCCGCTTGGGTTACATGAGGTGGTACTCAAGTTATTACATTCGAACCATTCTGCCGCTTATCAATATGCCATTGACTATGCCAAAAGCTACGCACAAGCACTACCGCTATCAGAACTAATGATGCTTGCTGTGTCAGATCACGAGCCTGTGCGCAGCTTTGCAATCAATATTATTTTAAGCCGTCATCCTGTCAATGATATTGGGGTGTCAGGTTGGGGGCAGTTACTAGATACATCTTATCATCATAGTATTGCAGCTGAACAACTTAGTAAGCACTTCACGCGCCGTGATCTGACTGCTGAATGGTTTTTTGAGCGCTTGATCAGTAATCAGCGTTACAGCACGCGCTTTGCTATACGCAGACTGCCTGAGCTATACAGCGCACAGGAACTTGGCGTTGAGTATTTTATCCGTCTGGCAGTACAACTGGATACTTCCACAGATAGTGACAGCAACTATCTGTGCATGAACTTTGCACTGCAAGAGCTCAAACGTCTCGATCTGAGCGTAGTGGATACTAATGTATGGCAGTATCTATTACTACATCCGCTGGCTCAACAAACAATCATCGATTGGATTAATGAAGATATTTTGTCAGCTGGCAAAATACAAATGCCCTATTGGCACGCTCTTGCCTATGAGCCTGATTGGCATAGCAGTAGAGAAATTGCACAGCTGAAAACCTCTCCCTATTTTACCCATTCGCATGACAATCTAGGTATAAGCAATTCAAATGTAAATACGGTCAAACAGTGGCAAAAAGATCTGACCTTTGATGAATATTTAGCTGATACCGTGCGTGGTTGGTTGGCCGATGTCCGTAGGTTTGTGCCAACTCAGTTGGGATTTGATTGGCTCATGACACTTGCGCACAGCGAGCATTCGCATTATCGAGAATTTGCGATTGAGCGCATCAATAAAGGTTTCTTGCCAGCAGATTTTGCGACCAATCAAAATAAGTTGTCAGAGGAAAACCTGTCTAACGACACAAACGCTATTCATACTACTGATGTCATTGATAATATCACTGTCGACCTAGGCAATCAGCGTTACTTGTTCACTGGCAAAATGCAAAGCATGAGCCGAGGCGATGCTGAAAAGCTGGTCAAGGCCGCAAATGGCGCGATAAGTAGTGCGGTAAATGCCAAGCTGGACTATCTGGTAATCGGTGATGACGGCTCTCCTCTATATGGCGCTGGCCGTAAAGGCAGTAAGCAACTCAAAGCAGAAGAATTAATCGCTGGAGGGGCACCGCTCAAAATTATATCAGAAACGGCATTTTTGCAGATGCTAACAGGACAATCACGCGCCGCATCCAAAGACGATACCGTAGCAGGTGCTGAGGTCTTGTGGTCGATGGCGATCGATGATCCTAACGCTCCTATCAGTGAGCTTGCGATCAGTTATCTGAGTCATCATCACGAGCAGATCTGTATGGCATTAACGGACAGACCTGTCGATCCTGATGCCATTATTCCTTCTTCCTTCTTCAGTGCCGAACGCGTCATACCATTATTGCAAAGTACACAGCAAGCGCTGCGCAATTTTGGGATGTTACTCACAAAGTATGAGCTGGCCAAATGGTCGCCAACACCTGCGCTGTGGCTGATAATAGCAGAATCGCCTTATCTTGAGGTGACGCAGTTATTACAGCAAGCACTATTGGCAGCACCCTCTGTCAGCAATCGCACCTACCATGTGCCTGTAGAGCAGTTCAATGAGACCATTCTCAATGCATTCATTGGCAGTAAAAAACGACTGGCGCGGCAGCTTGGTATGACATTATTGCAGCGCCATCGTCAATTTCAAAACCCGCAGTCTCTCTATATATTAAGTCAAAGTGCTGATCGTGAAGTACGCTATTCAGCAGTAACCATGCTTTGGCAGCAGTACAAAGCGCGTTATGTTTCACCACATTGGCAGCCAGCAGACCAGTATGATAAGACTGACACAAAAACTACCACATATACTCAGCCAAACGACTGGTCAACCAATCCACCTGCTGACTTAAATCAGTTATTAATGCTCTTGCGGCGCGGTCTGTTTGAGCTGCCACCAGGAAGATTGAGCACCCCTCAAAGTAGCGAGCGACCAAGTCTGGCAAAAAACGAACAAAGTCGTCATACCAAGTATGGGAAACGCACTGATAAGACAAATGAGCTAGCAGATCAGGAGCAAACCCTCTCACATAAACCCATACCTGCCAGCCAAGCAAAGCTGGCATTGATTGAAACATTCCGTGATGTGGGATTAGCGGATGAACATTTTGCTACGCTGATCATGCCTTTGTTGTACACCTTTACCCATTCTGCAGGCAAGATGGAGCGTCATGCGTGTTTGGTCGCAGTCACGCGCTTATTGCATCGCTATCCCAAGCTATCCAACCATTTACAGCCAATAACAGCGCGCTCAAGTTAAAAAGTAAGTAGCAAACAAATAAGAAAGATGATCACACCATACGACGCCATTTCAACTGAGATTAGATCATGAAAACAACCACACTACCCTATTGGGGTCAAATCATAGGGTTGGTCAGTAGACAGCCTACGACTGAGTATGCGACGCAAAAAACCACAAAAACAGCCGCGCTACCAGTAACGCAAGGCCGAAGTTTGTTTATTACTCGCAAGCCATTGGATGCTGAAAACAGCACTGAAACCTTGTATCGACTCGATAATAGTGGTGAGCAAGTAAGCTTAGCAACCGCTGCCTTGCCTTGTGCCATGGATGCCATCACGACGTCAGATGACACTATTATATTACTTGGCTGTGACGGGAATTTATATCAGACAGATTGGCAAGGAGAGACAATTCATAAAATCAGCCAAGAGTCGCTATTCACGAGTATTACTGGGGTTAACGATAAATCCTTATCAATGAAGCGCAGCCCACAAGCAATTGCTATGGCCACGTTGCATCAAGCTATTGTCGTGCTGTATCCGAATTACATAGTCGTCTGTCCGCTTGCTGGTCATACTTCTTCAAAATTATCAATGCAGGCGATGGTTAATCAGATTGTTGTGCAGCCTTGTACTGACAATAAAACTCAAAAAGCCACTGCTCTTGCGGCATCAAGTGATGGTAAATGGCTGGTAATAGGTGACGATCTTGGTAATGTCAGTAGTTATCAATGGCTAAATAATGCTGATATGAATGCCAGTGGCCAACTAATACAAAGTAGTAGTAAGTTACTACATCAAGGCCGTGTCAATGCATTATGTTTTGAGCCTATTGGTCATTATTTCTTTTCAGCAGGCGCAGACAAACAGCTTTATCGCACGCATGTACAAGGCGAGCTACAAGCAATAGATAGAGCCAAGTCAAGCCAGCATAGTCAGATGATTACTGCGCTTTGTGTCTCGTATACGCGCCTATTTACTGGTGCTGATGACAGTAGTATTAAGTCATGGGCGTTTGATAAAGGCCAACCAAATACTTGCAAAGATGACCTCAGTAAAACGCAGCTATTGGTATACACAACTTATGCAGAAAAACCGGCACTGTTGGCGGTTGGGTCAGATCAAAGTTTACGTTTTTTACCGATTGATGAGACGCAAAATAGCAAGCTGTTCACCGTCGCTACTATCATTGAAGATGGATACCATCGACTTCAGCAGCTATTAACTGACAGTAGTAATAACAGTGAAGCGGCATTTTTGGATGGTATGGCATTGCTTGAATCACAAGCGAGTCATCAGACGATAAAGTTGGTTGGACACCTGTTAGCAGATCGTGGCAATAGCTTGAGCACCAGCCATGCTTTGCAGTTAGTACGTTGGCTAGCTGGCACGACACTTGATACGCGCTTACCGATACTCGAAGAGCAGCTCAACTCACCACGCGGCAGCAGCGTCCGCCTTGCTGCTTTTGAGGGTCTGGCTATCGCTGCCACGCATACAGCAAGTCCTCATGTACTACCTGCCTATTTAGAATACGCCCTTGGACGCGCTAACGAAGACATCGTTAGCGCTGCGCTACAGAACTATCTAAAAATTGCCGTTCATGATGCGGACAAACAGTCTCGTATTTTACCAATTTTTCAGACAGCTTTATCGCACTCCATGTTGCCTATTCGTCGGCAAGCCTTGGCATCACTTGAGCACTTACTGCCTGATTCCAGCCCAAAAGCAGATTTTATGGCTTTAGATAGCCGCTACCCTGACACTATTCAGGCAGGACTGATTCGACTCTATCAGCGCGGTTTGTTAGACAACCCAGAAGTGTCGCGCCAGCTGATGTTGCTACAAAGCCACCATCAAGCCGAAGTCAGACAAACTGCCTTTTATGCCGCTTTATTAGCGCAGCCTGAGCTTATAACTGCTTTAAAGCAACAAGCCCATGCCCAAGAAGACGCTCAGCTACTACGCACATTGACCGACTTTGATGATTTTCGCTTATTGCGCGGTACGGCCTTTGATAATGTAGAAGCCGATAAGCGTACGTCTGATCATGATGCGCTATTAACCATTTCCATAGGAACACAGACTGAATCTCAAAACAAAAATGCGACTGTGGTCACCAATCAAAGCGCGGCAGATGAAAGCTCTGACATCAGCCTTACGTTAAGTACACAAAATTTTTCTGCCTCAACAGCGCAAAAAAACATCATGGATAAAAGCACCACTCAAACGCCAAGAAAAACCGTATCAAAAACCACTAAGACAGTAGTACCGCATCCAATATTGAGTAATTCAAGCCTTGAGCCTTTATTACAAAACCTGAGTAATCACTACGAAGACATTAGTTTTCGCGCCGCCTATGCACTTGCCTGCTTAAAGGATGAGCGCGCATTTGGCACCTTAATACGGTTCATGCATCATGAGAATGATGCGTTCATTCGCGCAGGGGTCGCTGCCGCCTTAGGACATCTAAAGCTAGCTGATGGTAAAGCCATTTTACCCACCTTGCTGGATGATAAGGACGCAAGTGTGCGCCAAGTCGCAATGAGTGCCTTAGGTAAGCTCGTCAATGATGACTTATCTTGGGTGTCGTTTGGCTTTGCTTCAAAACACCAAGACATTCATGAGCGCGCGCTTGCGATATTACTGACACAAGTGCTCAATGATAAAAAAACGTCATTCGACTCATCAAGTATGAGCAATATACTAGAGCAAGCACTTAACAACCCTTTTACCAGTATTCGCTTAGAAGTGGTAAAAGTACTCCTCAATCGAGCGCTTGAACGCGTTTCCAAAACTGCAATCATAAGCATGATTGAGCAGCTACAGCACAGTCTGTTTGAAGATGTGCATCAAGTGGCACTAGAAGAATGGCAGCGGTTACTGCTACAAAGCGCATCAAAATCAGCTGTGACACCGGACAGTGCAGACACATATCAAGCGGTTATGACGTTACTGTTTGCAGATAATTTTGCTAATGTTCGCAAGCAAGCGTTTGATACTGCTCTTAAAAATAGCAAGCGTCTCGGGCTTGACGATCTGATGTTGACCGCGCTTGCCAGCCCTTACCTTGATATCAAACGTTTGACACTTAACTATTTACAAACAAAAGCCAGCACTCAGCAGCTGCGTGCTTTAATGCCTGCCTTAGTCACTTTATTAGCCGACGACAGCATGGACTTGCGCCAACAAGCATTAGAGGTCGCTTTGACGGTGGCTGATATTGGCATTTCGTTCAATCCAATTAACCACGCTAATACCGATAGTGGCAAGAGTAATAATATAAATCTGAGCGATCATGAGGCATTACTCACCGCAGGATTAAACAGCCCTTACCCTGATATTCAGTTGACCGTTGCTAAATTGCTGGCAAGACAGTCTCATATCTACCCTGAACCACTAAAAACGCAGTACGAAGAAAACGCTTATACAGTGTTTGCACAGTACCTGAATAAAGAGATGCCAGTAGTCGCTAACGATAAGAAAAACAATGAGGATTACAAGCAGTGGCATCACCATATCACTGAGGCGCTGGCAGGATTGGCAACACTCTGTGATCCTCAAAAATACCACGCTTTAGACTGGTATGCGCGTTACCTACATTATCCCGATGCAGATTTTAAAGCACTTGCGCCCAAGCTCATGTACATTGCTTCCGCACAAGATGCTGAAGTGGCTGACGTATTGGCCACATGGCAAAAAGACGAGCGCCCCCTCATTCGTCAATCAGCCAGTTTGGCATTGGCGGTTTGGGGAGATAGTCGCGGCCAATACTTTTTTAGCAATACATCAACCAATGTATCGAGCAGCAGCACTCGTACCAACGACAGTCATAGAGATAGTCTGCGCCATCTTGTCGAGCCTATTGGCGCTATTGAGTGGCTACAAGCGCGTGCAGGTTTGGGTATTACTGAGGCACAGCAGTTGCGTGCTTTATTTGATACTCAATACTATGCGCCAGCGGCCAGATTATTACTCATATTTGATGCCTTAGTATCACAATCAGCATCGCCGCTTATGCGACCTGAGCGTTTGATTGAGACGCTTAGTTTTTCAGACAATGAGACTGCCGTTGTTTATGCGCACGTATTGGCACGCTTTAATTTACCCCTGATATCCAATTGGCAATACCTCAGTAAATACCTCTCTCAGAAGATTGATAGCATTTTGTCTGCCCACCCAAAGATACTGATATTATCATCAGAGACAAGTAGTACAACTGACGCACGTGCTAGCATAGTGAGTACGGTCAATGTTGCAAGCTTGCAGCAATTTGCACACTTGACCCAGCACGAGAAACCTTTGATACGCGCTCAAGCGGTGGCAGTATTAGGCAAGTTGTCTCGTCTACTGACGCAGCAACCTTATGACGATGAGGCACAAGTATTTAATATCTTACAAGAGTGGCAACGCAGTATCGAGGCGTTACTTCAGCGTCATCACAGCTCAATGGTTACCGATGATATCAGTCAGCAAGATTTAAGCAGCAGCGACATTGCCCATAGCTACCAGACACTTGCGTTTGGCGCTTGGCTTGGTGTGATTCGTGAAAGCGACAATGACAACAGCAGCACTGAGCAAGCAATTCGCGGACTAATGTGGCTGACCAAACAACCTTTGGCATCAATCACAGATACTGCATCTGCCGACAGCAATCAAGCTAGGACTATCGATTGGTCGGACAGTGTCAGTCGTGCGCTGTTACCGCTACTGCACCGTCCTCATATCGTGACGCGCGAGCTGGCATGGGATTGCTTGACTAAGCTACCTGTGCCGGCGTCAAAGCTGGCAGAGTATGCAATGAGTACGCCTTATCGTGACATGGTCAAGCGCGGTTTGCATTGTCTGATTGATAGTAAGGATGAGGCCATTGTTAATAAACAGCTGAAAGAATTACTGCTCACCAATCATCAGTTGCTGGCTGAAGAAACTTATCAGCTATTAAAAGAGCGTATGGGTCATCTGCCCGCCAGCTTGATGGCACTGCATACCGAGAGCTTACCACTTTTGCGCCAACTGGTTAGTGAGTGGCGTCAAGTCACGACTCGCGCTTCCAATTCGGCCACCACAGCTACGACGGTAATGGATACTTCTAATCAGGTGCTATCAGAGCAAGCGTTACGCCAAGACAAGCTGACCTTTTTATTACAAGCGCGCCATTGTCACGACTGGCAGGCACGTTATCAGGCCTTTATGCAACTCATCGAGTTTGACGAGGTATTGTTTACCGATACCGCGTTTAATAATACAAAGCTTAATGATACTGGACTCATTGACGAGCTATTCACCTTTTTGATGGACAGCACAAATAAATACGAGCAGGGACAAGTTTTATCGCTTATTACTCAGGTATTGCAGTCTTGCAAGCGTGTGAAAGCGGCGACGCATAATAATAATGTCGATGAAGCTTTTGATAAAAACATTGTTGAGCAAATTGTTGAGCAAGTGGCTCAGACAGCCTGCAAAAAGCTATTGGACTTGCTAGATAATCCAACACTCAAACTGTCAAATGCTGACTTGTATCAAACTATTGGTACGCTTCGTGATACACACATGGCAGCACCTTTACGCCACCGCTTACAAAAACTGTTTGAGCATCCAGCACCGCACTCACATAAAGAGCGCCAGCAGCTATTTGATGCGCTTGTAATGATAAGTGGCTACGATCAACCCATTTATGATTATTTGGATGAGGACAAAGATTTGCGCTGGCTACAACGCCAGCATCCAAGAGATCCTGAAGCACTGCTGTCTTTATTCATCTTGCTCCTTCGCTATGCCGACTATACCCATGCCGCTCAACTGTTAAAATCACTGGCATGGATACCTGCGATATGGACGCAAGATACTGTTATTGATGAAGATATCGCCGATAAAAACGTTATTAGCAAAAGCATGACCAAGGAAAATGAGGATATTGCTGTTCGTATTGATAAAGCATTGGCATTGTCTTATGAGCAACTGCCTGCCAAATATATCCAAAACCTGATCGAAGCCGTCGCTTACCGTGCAAAAAAACGCAAAAATAATGCAGGCGTCCTGAAAAACATACTCAAAAAGGCGCTATCAAACAAAGAGGCGTCAATACCATTTTTGGCAGCCGAAGGTTTGGCGCTTTGCGGCAATAGTGAGGGTTTAAGCACCTTAATGGCGAGTATGGATTACCATACCGATGGTAATATTCGTCGGCGTAGTGTGCTTGCCATTGGTGAGATGATGCATGTTGATTCTCGCACTTCCATACAATTATCTGACGCTCAAGCGACTGACATAACGCATACGCTATACAAAGCTTATGATAAGTTAATCAAACTGGCTGAAGATAATGAGCATTATCTGCAAGACGTGGCTTGTGAAGCATTAGGGCATATCGCGCAGGGTGGTGAGTTTGAATACAGCGCGCAGATTTTTGCTTTATTAACGTCACAGTTATCAGACCCTGAATTACAGCCTTACAACCCAGCTATCACTCACTGGTTAAATGGGTTACGTTGGTTGAACACCAGCAATGCTTGGGCGCAAATCCGCAACCACATCCAGCGACAGTTGCATGAGCAGTTACTATTTGATCCGCAGCAGCATGCCATCTCTTTATTATCGCATCATGATAGTGAAGCAAATAAAGACCTACTGCTAGATATTCTCAAACAATATAACGATCAAGAAGAAATACTGGAAACCGCTTATACGGCGGCACAAAATCTGTGGGGCAACCGTGCTGATTACATTTATCCCTATGACTGGGCTGCGATACAAAATTCAGATGAAGACTTTGCAATTCTAGCAACGCCTAGCCTAAAACGCATCGTAACGTATAGCAGCATCGACATGCTGGCGCCTTTCATCACTGAGCATCTTCATCAGCTGCCCGCTCAGACGATTACTATCTTACAAAATGCGCTGTTGGCAAAACAGGATATGAGTCGTTCAACGCTACACAGCTTGATGAAAAGCTCTGATGCGCAGATACAGCAGGTAGGCCTGCGTTATTTAACGCAGTATCCTCGCGAGTATCTTGATACGCAGATGCAGATTGACTGTAAGCAATACTTCATCACCGCGCAGCATCGATGGCAATCTCTAATAGATACTGTCATCGCGCGCCCAGCGATGTGCCAAGACTATTTGTGGCTGACTGAGGTACAACAGGTAGCAACTACTATTACCCATCTGCTGTGGATCACATGCCGCTACAGCGTACCTGATAATGCCCTATTTGACTGGTTGAGAGATCAGCTAGCCTCACCTGTCATCAGTAGCGTAACTGCGCTTGCTACTGCTGTCAGCCAGTATTGGCAGCAAGCCTTATTAGGGCTGCTGGCAAGGCAAGCGAGCGACGATCATTTGCTGAGCGACCTAGTGCCTACGCTTACTAATTTAGCAAACGAGCAAATAGCATCTTTGGCGGCAGATGACAAAGTTCTTCTATTTACCTTACTTGAGCGATTAAGTGCGCAAGATGCTCAAGTAAACAAAATAAATGAAGCAGGTGTGTTGTCGCGATTGGTGGGCTTGTTCTCACAACGTGGTGATAATATTGAGACACTCAATGTAACGCCTCAGGCAGATATAAACCAGCCATTACTGGTAGCCATAAAAGCTAAGGATGCCGCTACGTTATATGAATATGCACAGGACAATCAGGTGGAGATGTCACTACGGGTACGCGCCATCGAAGCACTTGGGCAGCTACACGACCCTAACATTGGCACGTGGCTTAATGCTCTAATGCAAGCACCTGCTGATGCTGATGCTGATGCTGATAGTCACGCTGACATTGATATTCAAAAGCTGGCTTACAAAGTTTTGCGCCGCTGGCAACGAGGATTGACACGCGCTCAGCAAAAGCGCCCACAAGTGCCTAACTTAAATGTAATGAGAACAACACATTTACAGGCTATAGATAATCAACGAGATCAGGGCGAAGGACAGCATCATGACCAATAATCAAATCGACAACTTAATTGAGCAAGAGGCCTCAGAAATCAGTCAAGATGACATGCCAACAGGTAGTGACGACATTAATGCTAATGGCATGACGATGCAGCTGAATTATGCCGCGCCCAGTCATGTGAGCTTATCTGCCGATCAGCAATCTACCCACAGCCGACATGTGGCGCTGTTCACACAACTAGATCGCGATGCCGTCAGCTTTCATGGCACGGTTAAAGATCCGCTGGTTTTTCGAGATAGCTTACTTGCCTTATTTGATGTGGTCAGTAGTGACTACCGCTATGTTCCCAAAGATCGCGCTGCCTATGCCGTTTTTATGCAAATGCGCCGTGCCAGTCGTCATAAGAACTTATTTTCTGCACAGCGTGATTACTTCACCTGGCTGTTCAATAATGACCCTTTAGCCTTTTGTCTTCTTGATCCTATCATTCAAGTGCATCAAGAAGGCGTTAGCTTTGAGGTGTTTAGCCGTGATGAAGGCTGCTATGCGCAATTAACCTTGCAGCATGATTTATTTGAAACAAACTCTGCACCAGTGCTTGGTACCACCAGTATTGATTACAGCAGCGCTTTATTTGATGGTATCGAGCAGATTAGTGATCACCAAACAACCCTGCTAGACATTGGTCAAGAGGCGGTACATCTACAACGCTCAGAGCCAGCAGACACATCAGACGCAGCAAGTAACGAAACCGAATCTGCGACCACAGTGAGCGAGGTCATCGAAAAATGTATCAATGTACCCAAAAGTTGGATACGCGCACTATTGCAAGTACAGTCTGCAGCTCAATTGGCACACGAACGAGTTGATCTTGACCCTATTGCTTTGTACAACGTTTTATTTGAGCTACGTATGCATGCCGATATCAAGGGCAAGCGCCGTGGTTTATTAATCGAGCTGATACCGCAGCAGCTGCCAGTGATAATTTTAGAGCCATTTGATATAGCTGTCACCAGCCAAGTCAGTCGCCAGCAAACCCCGTATCAAGGACAAAAATCCAAGCTCATCCGCTTATGGGGTCGCCGCCGCCTGAGTTTATTAAAGCGCTTGTTGCCGTATGCCGATACGGTCAGTGTGTCGCTGCTTGGACAAGGGATGCCAAGCTACTGGACGCTCACTGGTAAGGGTTTTCATTTTACCTTTGCCATGACAGGATTTAGCCAAGCCAACTGGTCGCAATCACTAAATTTTGATTTGTTATTGCCCAAGCGCCCGCAGCAAAATGCGCTAAATAATGAAAACCTTAACAACGATGATTTATTACCGCTAGTACAAACGCTTGCGGAGCAACCGAGCCGTATCGATACCTTGACCAAGCATTTATCGGCGCAGCGTACATCAGATAACCCTATTACAGCCAGTCAGGTACGTCAGCAATTACTATCTGGCGCTCAGCAAGGTTTGATTCGCTATGATATGGCCAACCAGTCTTATCATTATCGCCCGTTGACGCAAACGCCTCTCGATATGTCGCAGTTTGCGCATCATAGCGAGGCAGAAAAACAGGCATTTGACATAGTTGGTCGTGAAGATGGTGTGCAGAATCTAAACGTACAGACAGTGGTAGGACAAGGCGTCTCCATCAGCGCTGATATCCATGTAAAAGAAGATCGTCGTACTTATCAAAGCCAGTTGCAATTGGGCGAAGATGGGTTGGTCAGTCGCGCCGTGTGCAGCTGTCCACAGTATTTACAGCATCGCCTTAGCCAAGGCATCTGCGCGCATCTTATCGCCCTGCGTTTAAGCTACCATCAATACGACCACACGCAGACAAACAGCAGTTATGACACGCGCACGCTTAGTAAACGGGTACCCAAACAGCAAAAAAGTAAGGATCAACAAAGGCAGAAAGCAAAACCATTATTTGCTAAAGAGACAGATCAATCAATGTTGCCCACCAGTGATATCTTAGATTTATCAGCTCTTGCCCAAGGACTGCCATCAGATGATATGCAAGCAAAGCCTTCAACAAATAACTCTACTGAGCATACCATCCGCTATGTGCATTTGACCTGCGATGATAAAAAAGTGCTGATCGAACAGATCATCGATGATGACAGCACGCGTCAGCAGTTCATATTCAATCAGCCTGCCGCCGCACATGCAGCGTTTTTACAACATCTTGCCAGATTTGAAGCCAAAGGCTTTATCGAAAATAAAGGGGTATAACCCATGAGCACAACAAACAATCAGCAAACCGATTACATTACCCCTGCGCAGACTATGACCCCAGCTGAGCGTCAATGGCAACAACTTTGGCAAGACATTGAAAACGCTGGCGGGCGTTATCAGTATATCCAGCAGCAAATGGTACAGCATGGGTTTATGGTCGAGCGTAAGCCCATAGATAACATGTCGCCAAAAGAGCGTGAACGCTACAAAAAGTCTCTTAAGAAAGAGGCGGCTGAAGAAAAAAACCTCAAAAAGATAGCATGGCAAGCTTATAAAGCACAGCATATCGTTTATCTTGGGCGCCACATCTATTGGTCAGATGATACCAGCATCGACAAGTGGGATACCAAGGATGCTAGCAATCGACTCATTGAAAATAAGCTACCACTTATCAGCAAGCATACGCAATTGGCAAGTGCTGTCAATCTGACGGTGCCGCAGTTAAAAGGCCTATGCTATCAACAAGAGGTGGCTAGCAATATTCCTTACACACACTTTACCATCAATAAGCGTAACGGCACGCCTAGGCAGATATGGTCGCCTATTCCTCGACTCAAATTTGTCCAGCGCTGGATTTTAGAAAACATCCTAAACAATCTGATGACTCATGGCGCCGCACACGGGTTTGTCCGTGGTAAATCTATTGTTACCAATGCGACCGTGCATTGTAATAGCGCATTGCTTATCAAACTGGATGTAAAAGACTTCTTTCCTAGTGTGCATTGGCGCCGAGTCAAGGGTGTGTTTCGCCATGCAGGCTATCCTGAGCAAATAGCCACGTTGCTGGCTTTATTGTGTACAGAATCACCAAGACAGATGGTGCAGCAAAATGGCAAAACGTATTATGTGGCGCTCAGCGATAGAGCATTACCGCAAGGCGCACCAACCAGTCCTGCCCTAACAAATATCGTTTGCTTAAATCTTGATCGTCGTCTGACAGGACTGGCGGAAAAAATAGGTCTGCGCTATAGCCGCTATGCTGATGATTTGACGTTTAGCTTGCCAGCCAATTCTACCAGCATTAAAAACGCCGCCCAGCCGTCTGATCATAACCATCTGATTGGACAGTTATTAGGCTCTGTGCATAAAATTTTGCAGGAAGAAGGTTTTATCTTAAACAATGATAAGACGCGCGTCATACGTATGGGTAATCAGCACAACGTAACGGGCATGGTGGTCAATGGCGAAGGTGTGCCACGCGTGCCACGCAAAATAAAGCGCATGCTACGTGCCTCCCTTCATAATCTAGCATTAGGGCAACCTTTACGTGAGGGCGAAACGCTTGAAACTTTATCAGGATATGCCGCTTGGATCGCTTCAGCGGAACGTGAATTGGGGGAAACGTACTTAGAGAAACTTGCGGTGCTACAAGACCAGGGTAAGCTTGTCGAGATAAAGGGCAATGCCGCCACAGTAAATACTCATTAGAGAAATTAAAATCATTAATAGGGACAGGTAATATTGCAAAAATAAAATATGGTTTTGCCTGTCCCTATGTTTATTAACACATTATTGTGCCACCACTTATCACTCATAGCATCAGTCATATTGTTTTTCCTTAATATACGCGCTTAGGCGTGATGTACAAATCATACAGCGCCTGTATGACGAAGGACATAACAATGGCTAACCTATGCTTGGTGTATCTCGTGGCGAATAACCGAAATGCTGCTTATAAATGCGTGAAAAGTAACTTTGATCGCGATACCCTACTCTATAAGCCACTTCATCAATAGTCACATAGCTTTTGCTCTTCAAAATATGATTGGCTTGTGTTAAGCGCCGCTCTTTTATCCACTCTGAAAAGGTATACGGCAAATCAGTGAAAAGCTTATGCAAATATCTGACGGAAAGATGGCAAGCAGCCGCGACTTTTGTGGGAATCAAATCAGGATCTTCCAAATGCAAATTCACATAGTGCTCTATACGCTTTAAATGCAACGATTGTATCGAAGACATACCGCTCATCACGACTTCCTTTGGCGCACTTAAGGTTAAGACAATCAGGTTAAGCAGTTGCTGCTCTAGTATCTTTATCTCCAAGTCGCCCAGCTGGTTGTTATGAATAAGCGCTAGTATTTGACTAATCTGAAATACTAGCAGCCTGCCAGCACCTTCATCAATCGTTAAACTACGTGCAAATTGCCGCTCTATCGCACCCATTTGAGGCATAAGTAACGCTAACGGTATTTTAATCACATACAGCGACGCTTCATACAGATGGTAAAACTCGTAAGGCAGGCTAGATAGCTCAATAAAGAAATGACCTGGTGTAGACGTTAGCTGTCGTCCTTTTTGAGTGAAACGAACGTCACCCTTGATAGGAAAAGTCATTAAAATACTGTCATCAGCATAACCCGAACTTTCTACACTGCGGTTATAGTGCACAGTGTTGGCGTGATAGTGCGAAACGCCTACGTTTAAAAGCTTGGCATGTTGCAAAAAACCAGAAAACGTATTTGGTTGCCGAAAACTTACATCAAGATCAAAGTAAGTGTCACTAATGGTTCGCTTCCAATCAAAGGCATTTAAAGTTTGCACTTTATCCTTGGTCTGTCGGTCTAATACCAAAGAGCTTAGAATACTGTTATTACTTGGTGAAGCATCTAACGCATGAATGCCACTGGTTTTTAGAAAGTAAGTAGACGTACTATGACTATCAGAGATATCTTTTTTCTGACCTGCCTGCAAGGGTTGATAAGGGGTATTTTGATAACTGTTTGGCTTTTGATTTGCATTCATCCTTGAACACTCGATATATGGTATACAACTGTACTGATATCCTACCAGTTATTGATAAATAATACGCCAATCTCAACTTATCGTAGGCTTTTGGTTTTTATAGAATTTAAAATTCTAATTGTTTTAACTGAAATTTTAAAAACTAAGTAAACCAATACCTTAGAAAAACAAGTTGAGAGTGGGGTAAATAATCGTCTTTTATATTCTAAATAAAAGCAAAAAAGGCATCACACGCTGAATCCCGTTCAACCTTTGATGCCTTAACGCAACATAAATTTTAAATGTATATCACGCCGCCCGAGTTAACTTATAAGTTCCAGTCTCATGCAGCTCTGCTTGCCATCCATCTTTAATAACCACTGTAGTGGTTGGCTCTTGGATGAGTGCAGGGCCTGTAACGACCGCACCAGCACCGAATTTTTCACCGTCATAAATAGGCGTCTCTATCCAGTCATAAGATTGATCAAACAGCATTTCACGACTACCAGTTTTAGCACGACTGATATCACCTTGTTGGGCGGGAAGTGTTGGTAGTTTTGGCTTACTAATTTTACCGATGACAGCGACTTCGATATTGACCAGCTCCACGTTACTATCACGCTCATCATAAGTATATAGCTCGCGATGACGCTGATGGAACGACTCTAAGATAGTGCTGACACTATCAGCATCTAGTTTGCCATTTGGTATCAGTACATTGCACTCATGCACTTGACCGACATAACGCATCTCCATAGTGCGTTCAATGGTGATATCGTCGTCTATAAAGCCATCTTCTAACAGTTTTTGGACACCTTGTGCTTCAAGCTCTTGTAGCTTCGCGTTGAGTGCTCGCAACTCTACATCTGGTGCAAGAATCATCATTTGAGTCGCCAAGTAATTATACTTGATATCAGAGATGATTTGCCCAAAGGCACAGAGGCATGAGGCAATTTTTGGTATCAGAATAGTACCTATACCCATCTCTTCAGCCAAAGCAATAATGTGCATGCCAGCTGCACCACCTGCACAAATGAGCGCGAAATCCCTTGGGTCATAACCCTTTTCAATGGTGATGCGGCGAATGGCATTAGACATATTTTGGTTTACGATAGCGCTGATACCAAATGCAGCATGAGCCAAGTCAATGTTTAATGGATCAGCGATGTGTGTTTGTACCGCCTGTGTCGCTTTATTTTTATCCAAGGTCACACTACCGCCCAATACTGCATTTGGCTGCAGATAACCCAATACTAAGTTAGCATCTGTGACAGTTGGCAGCTCACCCCCTTTGCCATAACATGCCGGCCCAGGAGTCGCGCCAGCACTTTGAG
Organism: Psychrobacter sp. YGAH215; assembly: GCF_007280595.1. Taxonomy (NCBI): domain Bacteria; kingdom Pseudomonadati; phylum Pseudomonadota; class Gammaproteobacteria; order Moraxellales; family Moraxellaceae; genus Psychrobacter; species Psychrobacter sp. YGAH215. The sequence continues at coordinate 23,073 of NZ_VKLR01000001.1, forward strand.
GGCCGACCTCTAGCATGCCAAAGGTATTGACATGACCAATAGAGCCACCACCTGCCCCTAATGTCTCGACATGAATCATAGGCACGCCTATACGATTACGTAAAAAATCAATGTCACGATTAAGACTGGTTCGCCCTGATTTTGCCATTGTAATGTCAAAAGAGGTGCCACCCATATCAACCGTGATGATATCGTCAATCCCAAAAGGACTGGCAATATACAGACCCGCTTGCGGTGCTGATGCTGGACCTGAATTAATAGCATTCACTGCCCGCTCTCGCATGATACTACCGACCGCAAGCCCGCCATTAGACTGGAAATAACGAACAGGTTGCGCGGCGCCTAATGCCTTAAAGTAGTCATCAATCTTATGTACGTACGACGCCATGACTGGACTTAGATAGGCGTTAACTAGCGTTGTCGAAGTACGGGTGTACTCTTTAATCTGCGGATAGACGTCACTACCACAGCAAACAAATACTTCTGGCATATGCTGCTCGATTAGCTCCTTTGCACGTTGTTCATGCTGCGTATTGCGTATCGACCAGACAAAAGAAATGGCAACCGCCTTGACGTCTTTTTCCTTCAATACTTTGATAGCATCGAGCACATCTTGTTCGTTCAGAGGTTCATACTCAGTACCATCGGCTAAGATGCGACCACGAATGGGAAAGCGACGATCACGAGTAGCAATTTGTGGCGCTGGTGGGTAACTGGCATCATAGCGATGCCCCTCTTCTTTATGCCCTAAGCGTATCTCGATACTGTCTTCATGACCTTTAGTACATAACAACCCGACCTTAACCCCTTTCATTTGAATCAAGGCATTCAGCGCAACCGTCGTACCATTAATACACAAATCACAAGCTTGGATAATATCTTCAATAGGACGGTTAAATTGCGTGGCTATTTGCTGTAGCCCGTTAGCAATGGCCAAGGTGCCATCTTCAGGCGTAGAAGGTGCTTTAAACAGATGCACATCACCACTTTTTTCTGCTAAGACAAAATCAGTGAATGTACCGCCAGCATCGACGCCAATTCTAAAATCATTTTTCATCAGTTATCCTTAACTTAAGTTTTTTAATAGCAGTTAGTTTTTGGTTTTATGCTGTCATCTTGCGACGTAATGATTCAGTCTCTGCTTCATTTACTGCGAGCGTGTGTGGGTCAATAACCACACCATACTCAGTCTTAGCTGCTGCCACTGATATGATTCTTTCCTCTACATCTTTTAATACGGCGGGAATTGAACGTACAAACGAGCTGCCGTAGCCGCCGCCACCCGGATTGATATTGCGCGCGCGTTCACCCGGCGTGATTTCCGTAACAGTGTTTTTTCTATATAAGTCCGTTTGCCCGTCTTTATGTAGTATCTCTAGACGCCCAACTTTTAGCTCAGGTGAGATTTGTTCCGCGCCGCCAGCGCCCATAGTAGGATGCTGACGACCTTCGCCAAAGGCAATAACCGTCATCGTATGGTCTAATGGCTCAACTTCCCAAACCGTACCACAGCCGCCGCGGTACTCGCCTGCGCCGCCACTGTCTTCTGCCAAGCCATACTTATGAATTAAGATAGGATACTGGTACTCTAACAGCTCAATATCTCCCGAGCTTAACGCGCCAAAACAGCATAATGGGCCACAAGCGCGCCATCCATCCATCTGTTGAGTCGCGCCAGCACCAGAGATGATTGATGCTAAAATCATGGTGACGTATTGCTCCCCTGTTTTTGGATCAATACCTGAGATGTTGATACCAGAAGCATGACCCCAAGAGGCAATTACTCGATCCGGCGCGGCATCTTCAAACGCCATACGCACTGCGTCGGTCAAAGTTTCCATCGGTGTGGTGGTACAGTTGACATGAGGGGCAGGCTCTTTCGCATTACACAGCGTGCCATGGTCACCTAAGTCTACGGTGACACAGCGGTACAACCCTTCGTTATATGGCGGATCTACTTGTGCAAACATCATCAGCCCTAGTAGTACACCAGACATTGAGTTACCAGCGTAGGAGTTGATGAAATAAGGCACTTGTGGCGGACTGGTAATCTTGATATGTACATTGCTGTCTGTAATTTCGATGTCAGCGCTGATAGTCAAGTCACCCAAGCCGTGACCTGAATCTTCTAACACCGCCTCGCCATGATAATGACCATCAGGGATAGAGGAGATCAACGAGCGCATATGGATATCAGCCATATTTTTTAGCTCATTAATCGCAGCGCGGACGGTATCTACGCCATACTTGTCTAGCAGCGCGATCATATTACGCTCACCGACCGCACAAGCACCAAACTGGGCATTGAGATCGCCTTCTTGATTACGGCGAGAGCGCATATTGCTGTGTATTAAGTTAATGACATCACGACGTCTAACGCCCTTCTCCCAAATTTTGATAGGTGGAATACGTAAACCTTCTGCGTATATCTCTTTGGCATCTGGGTTATAGCCTGCAGGTACAGGCCCACCAATATCAGTGACGTGACCTTTACACACTGTCCAAAACACCAATTCGCCTTTATAGAATACTGGCTTATACATACAGCAATCTAAGATATGACTGCCCATCATCACGGGATCATTATGATAAATAACGTCGCCTTCGTGGATGTCATCACCGTAATATTCAGCCACGGCTTTCATGGCAGGCATGAGTGAGCCCAGGTGGATAGGAATATCTTGACCTTGCAAAATCATCTCAGGCAGATGATCAAATAAAGCATTGCTATAATCATGAGCTAAGTTAAAGACACTCGAACGGGCGGTTTTTTCTAAGGTGGTTGTCATCTCACGCTGCGCCGTTTCTAGGGCGCCACGTACGACAGACAAGGTAATGGGATCTATAGAAAGGCAAATGGCATCACCTTAGAGGCGATATTTTGGCTAAGCAGATGCGCCCACAAAACACGCCAGCATTTAGTTAGGTGCTATCACCCCACCACCAGCCGCATCATCTGGGTACTGATATAACCACCAAAAGTGCCCACGGCATAACCTAAAATACCCAAGAATACGCCAACTGGCGCCAGTGACGGATGAAATGCCGTAGCGACAATCGGTGCTGATGACGCGCCGCCGGTATTGGCATTCGAGCCAACTGCCAAAAAGAAGAATGGCGCACGAATCATTCTAGCAACCGCAAAAACAATCACAACGTGAATACTCATCCATAGTAGACCAATGAGTAGTAAGCGCCACTGCGAGACAATGCCCGCTAGATTGATTTGCATGCCGATAGCGGCGATTAAGACAAAGATAAACACCGTCCCGATTTTGGAGGCGCCCACATGGTCAAGACGGCGGATTTTGGTAAAGGAAAACACCACCCCTATTAAGGTGATAATCACCACCATCCAAAAGAACGAGCTGGCAAAGCTATATTGTACTGCCCAACTATAAGGCGCAAAGAAGCCTGCTATCTGCCCGCCTGCGAAATGCGCCACCCCGACCATGGCAAAACACAAGCCAAACATCACCATCAAATCATTGATAGTGGCAGGACGCGCATGGTCTCGCTCATAGCTTTCCACCGCGGCAATCACTTTATCAATACTACTGCTATCCGCTCGTAAAAACTTATCTATCTTCGCGCTGTGCTTGGCCATAACCAAAATCGCCAATAGCCATAATGAAGCATTGGTGGTATCGACCAAAATCATCATGCCAAATAAATCATCACTGACGCCAAACAGCTCTTTCATCGCCGCTTGGTTTGCTGCCCCGCCAATCCAGCTACCCGCGACCGCTGAAAACCCGCGCCATAAGGTATCGTCGTTAAACATCTCAGGCGAAATCCATTTGGCAATACCTAAGCTAATCGGCCCACTAATAACAATGGCAATACTAGCCGCAAAAAACATCGCAATGGCTTTCCAGCCTAAACCTAATATTTTTGGCACATCCATCGACAAGGTCATCAATAGCAAACTGGCTGGCAACAGATAGGTGGCGGTAAAGCCATAAATCTGTGAACCAATACCATCAGCAAAGACACCCAAGCTATTTAGGGTTGCAGGAATAAAGCAGCACAATACAATACCCGGCAGTACGGCATAAAAGCGGCGCCAAAACTTGCCAGGCAGCCCTTGCGTATAAAACACCAAACCAATAATGGCCATGATAATGCCAAAGGCTAACGGCAGATTATCAATGGCTAAATGAGAAATATCGGGCATCAGACAGCTCCGCAGCACACGATGATTAAAAGCCTGTCAGTATAGACAAGGCGAAAAAGACGCGCAAGCAACGATATAGCATTGTTGACTTTTTATTAGTGAAACATACAAGTATTTTGACGCACAAAAAAGCCAGACAACAAGTATCTGGCTTTTTAATATGACGCTATATGATTAATAATGACATTTATTTAAGCCATTATTAACCATTCATTATAACGTTATTACGAGTTTCTACCACGGTTGCCGCCTGTTGGACGACCTTGGCCGCGGCTGTCAGAGCGATTCGCTGGGCGACCTTGGCTGCCACTTGGACGACCGCGACCGGTTGCAGCGCGATCGCCGCGTGGTGCGCTGGTACCGTCACCACGGCTAGGCGCGCCTGTGCGTTTGCCTTGATAGGGTTTGCCACCTGAGCGCTCACTTGGCTTGCCTTGATAACCGCTGTCATTGCTGGCGCGTTGACCAGTCGGCGCGCTGTCGCTTGAACGACCACGACCTTGACCGCCGCTAGATTTACCAGCATAGCCGCCGCCTGAACGACCACGGCCTTGACCACCGCCATTAGAGCGACCACGGCCACGACCACGACCATTACCTTTGTTTTCGCTCGGTACATAAGTCTTCTTAGGCTCCATACCTTCGATAACACATACTTCCATTTTGCGATCTAAATAACGGTTGATAGCATTCAGTTGTGGACGATCATCCATGCTACATAGGCTGATAGCAACACCAGTACGACCAGCACGGCCACAACGACCGATACGATGGACGTAGTCTTCAGTCTGACGTGGCAAGTCATAGTTAATGACATGCGAGATAGCTGGGATATCTAGACCACGAGCAGCAACGTCGGTCGCTACTAGGATTTTAACCTTGCCATTACGTAAGTCTTGTACGATACGGTTACGCTTGCTTTGCGGCAAATCGCCATGGAGGAAACTGGCTTTATGACCCGCTTCTTGCAGCTGTTTGGCCAATTTTTCTGTACTACGTTTGGTCGCTGCAAAGATAATGATTTGTTCCATATCTTTGTCACAAACAACTTTATCAAGCAAACGGTTTTTATGATCAAAATCATCACAGTAGTATACTTTTTCTTCGATATGCGCCGATTCAACTTTGATTGAAACGCGCTCAGGATTTTTGGTGAAGCTCGCCGCAATCTTGCCAACAGGGCCATCCCAAGTCGCTGAACACATAATCGTTTGACGATTATCAGGTGCCGCTTTCAAGATATCGTTGATATCATCAGCAAAACCCATGTCTAGCATACGGTCAGCTTCGTCAAGTACCAACACTTCAAGGTTTGATAAATCAACGCGACCGGCTTTGATATGGTCAAGTAAACGACCAGGCGTTGCTACGATAACTTGAACGCCCTTTCTTAGCGCAGTAATCTGACCGTTGTACGGTGCGCCGCCGACTAATGGCACGCAGAACAGACCGCGCATGTCTTTTGAATAGGTACGAACGCTGTCATGTACTTGTTGAGCAAGCTCACGCGTTGGCGTTAAGATAAGGGCTTTGGTTAATTTGTCAAAGCTCGTGGCACGGCTTAAACGGTCAAGTACTGGGATAACAAATGCCGCAGTTTTACCACTACCGGTTTGCGCTGACAATAATAAGTCACGACCCGCTAGAGCAAAAGGAATGGCTTGTTCTTGAATAGGTGTTGGGTTGGTATAGCCAACGCGGTCAAGCGCGGTCAAAATTGGCTTGGCAATATCAAGGTCGCTAAAAGTGATTTTATTTTCTTCAGCAGCGTCAGTAGTAGCCGCTTGATTATTGGTATCAGCAGTTGCAGTGGTGTTTGGGGTGTCAGTGCTGTCGATGATGCCGTTTTCAGCGGCGATAGCAGATAAGATGTCAGTCATAGTAATCCTTGGTAAGTATAAGCTGCTGTAAATTCAGCAAGCTTGATGCATACCACTGATAACCGTTCATCACGCCGCATTTATAAAATTATTGTCTCACCTTAAAAAGGCTTAACAATCAAAAGCCAAGCCATAAAGCTTGTCAATATTATAAAGGCGTTCGTGCTGTCTGACGTATTTTGGTGGTAGTGCCGAGTGTCTTATCCTTGTTTACTAAAAGCGCATTATCAATGCTTTGTCCAAAGCAGATAAAGGCTGGTAACAACCAATCTAACCGATATAGCGGTCAGTAGATAAGATATGAGTCAAAAATAACGGATTTTTCACTATTAATAGAAAAGGTTATTTAAGTACACAAAATCATCGGCAACAATTACTTATGGTCATCCTAGACCCAAAATCGCAGGCGATGTTATCAATCTCATAATTCACGCTAGTCTATGCTAACGTGGCGACGCAGTATAGCACAACATAAGCGCAAACAGTACCTATTTTTCTGTTTATGATAAAAATAGGTCAGATCTCAAACAATTTAGGCTTAAAAACCGCTGCGCCAGTCTTTAATACAGCCGCTTGAACGCTTTTATCTTTAATGTAATAATTTCTAACATACGCGCTATTAACGCGACATTTTCACTTCCGTCACATAGGTTGGCAATTGCCAAGCGCCGCCCGCCTCTATCAGCCGGCACATACCTGTGGTGCTTTCATGACTTTTCTCAAACGCTCTGCCTGTCCATACCCATTCACTTTTAGTTAGGCAGTCCCCAAGCCCGCGGCCTTTTTGCACCGAGGTTATTTTACCATCGCTATAATCGGTCGCGCTTGTCGTCACCAAGCTCGGCTTATAAGGCTTAGTGTCATTGAATACCCAAACACCCGTACCCGTGTTATAAGCGCCCGTCCAACAATCATGCTGGGCGAGCAGCTGCTTACTGTTTAAACGGCTGACGCGCCACGCTGTCTTATCCGCTAAGTTTGGACATTCAGTGTTGACATCTTTCATAGTGGTTTTCATCATCTCTGCCAACTGCGATGAGCGCATGGCAAATTTTTTCTTACTACTAGAGAGGGCGTTAGGATTAGGAGTGACCAGTCGTAGTGAAGGAGCGGCTTGCGGCGATAAGATGCCACTATTAGATTTACTGGTGTTATTGCTAATAAAAGCGCTTGAAGTCCCTACTCGGCCTTGTGCCTCGTCGGCTTTGAGCATCACTGCACTGGCCCCTTTATCCGATAACTGCCAGCGCGTATTGCGAATCACTAGCTCAATTTTGCTCGATTTGGTCAAGGCATCGAGCAGCGCGCTCACCTGCGCTGAGGTTAGTTCGGCATGGCCTGCGGCTACTGAGTAAGGCTTGGTTTCTCCATAATCTCTATCGTTAATAAACAGCGAGATACGATGGCGATTACCAAGCTGCATCAGCGCTTTAGCAGAGCTTTCTTTAGCGCCGCCAAGCTTTACTTTGCCGTCGACGGTAGCGTTTGCTCCTGCGCGGCGTACCAATAGTAAAGACACAGGTAAATCGCTATTATTCTCCGCTTGGTAACCTGCCAGCCGGCAAGTACGCGTATTGTCGCAAGCGACTTCCCAATCTTGATTACTAAAGCTTACAGGCGTGGCAGCCTGCGTCACGGAACTCAATAAAGCGGCGCTAAGGGCAGCAAATAACGGTAGTATCATTTTTTTTGTCATGAATAAAAGGTAGAAAAACCATCTCGTTGAATAGAGGTAGTGGTATAGGCTGAGTTTTATTCTTCATAGTCATTACTCATTAATAGAAGAAATATCAACACCTGCCCAAGAAGGCGGTGGCTGCTATCTTAACGTACTAATGTTTCTATCTGTTATACTAATGTACCATTATGTAAAGACGAAAGTATAGTCAAAAAGCGATATATCGATAAATATATTTGGAATAACGGATATTAAAAAAGCAAAAGGTTAACAAGCAATGGCTTATTAACCTTTTTATGAAAACTTATGTTTTGCTACGACTATTTAAATATAAACTGATAAAGTTAAATCTTTAAACAATAGGCTTTAATTCTAAATCTACGGCGCGTTTTACCGCTGGACGGTCGGCGATTTTTTGTGCCCAACGTTTGATGTTTTTGTAATCATCTACTTGTAAAAATTCTGCCGCATCATAAAGCTTGCCAAGCACCAGCTGACCGTACCACGCCCAGATAATCATATCAGCGATATTATAGTCCGCCTCATCATTACCGCACATATACTCGTGGTCTTTGAGGTGCTTATCTAGCACATCAAGCTGGCGTTTGGTCTCCATCGTATAGCGATTGATAGGATACTCTAGCGGTTCGGGCGCATAGGCGTAGAAATGCCCAAAACCGCCACCTAAAAACGGCGCACTACCCATCTGCCACATCAGCCAAGACAGACAATCTGCGCGCGCTTTACCTTGCTGCATCGGGATAAATTTGCCAAACTTTTCCGCTAAATATAATAAAATAGCCCCCGACTCAAAAAGCGCAATAGGCTCGCCAGCATTTTTATCATTTAAAGCATCAGTATAATCAACCAGCGCCGGGATTTTAGAATTGGGGTTGATAGCGACAAACCCTGAGCCAAATTGATCGCCCGCAGAGATATCTATTTTGTAGGCGTCGTACTCAGCGCCTTTAACATTCAGCTCGGCAAGCTCCTCTAACAAGATATTTACCTTGACGCCATTCGGGGTATTTAGTGAATACAGCTGTAAAGGTGCATCGCCGACCGGTAATTTTTGCTCATGGCGCGCGCCAGCTGTTGGGCGATTGATACTGGCGAACTTACCACCATTTTCGCTGTCGTTTTTCCATACTTTAGGCGGCGTATAGGCTTTGGTATGGTTGTTTTGAGTGTCATTATTTTCGTCATTGTTTGATTGATGATTGTCACTACTCATAATAATTCCTATTTTTTTTGTTGTATAAAACAGAGCCAAAGCGAGACTGAGGCGGCAAAAGATTTATATTAGTCTCACGTCGTCCTATATGACAATTCTACTATAGCAAATCTTTAGTTAAAGCCCTGTCTTGTAACCCATTTTTAAAAGTAACGAGCACGAGTATCAAAGCGTTTGAGAACACACTTCTTATGAATGAGCTTGCACCGTTACTTTGCTACTCTTTAACTCATAGGCGGTTATTTTTATACTAGCCCAACTTAACAGCTTTTTAGAGATAGGCTTAACAACAGAAGTCAAAAGATGAGGTCAAAAGACATGGTGATGACAATATGGTAACCCTAACCCCAACGCAAGATAAATACCTACCCTATGTCTTGGCGGTGGCGCTATTTATGCAGATTTTAGATGCTACCATCTTAAACACCTCTTTGCCGCAAATGGCGCAAGCCCTTGGCGAGTCACCATTAAAAATGCAGTGGGCGGTTATTAGCTATGCGCTAACCTTGGCGATTTTTATTCCTATAAGCGGCTTTTTGGCTGATAAATATGGCACGCGGCGGGTGTTTTTATATGCTGTAATCATCTTTTGTATCGGCTCACTATTGTGTGCCGCCTCCCCAACGTTGAATTTATTGATTGGTTCGCGCGTCATCCAAGGTATTGGCGGCGCGATGATGACCCCTGTGGCGCGTCTCATATTGGTCAAATCTTATCCGCGTAATAAGCTATTAACCGTGATGAACTTTGCGGTGATACCCGCGTTAATCGCGCCCCTAGTTGGACCAGTATTGGGCGGTTATATCGTGCAATATACCAGCTGGCATTGGATATTTCTCATCAATATCCCGATGGGTATATTTGGTTTTATCATGGGCAAAAAGCTGGTACCTGCTTTGTTTGAGGACACCAAGCGTTTAGACTGGACGGGTTTTGCTTTATTTGCTGCTGCCGCTTGCGGATTTACTTTGGCGGTCGAGTTTGGCTCACAGACTGGGCGTGGGTTTTACGGTTTGCTACTCGCACTCGGCGCTAGTATCTTGATAGGCGCGTATGTGTGGCATGCCAACCGCCGTGCAGCGCCATTATTTCCACTAAGTTTATTTAATATTCGCACTTTTCGTATCGGTATTACTGGCAACTTATTCACCCGTTTAGGCATCAGCGCCGTGCCTTTTTTATTGCCGCTATTACTACAGGTGGTGTTTGAATACTCACCGTCGCAAGCGGGTTGGCTGCTTGCACCTATTGCCGTTGGTGCAATCGGTATCAAGCCTTGGGTCAGTAAAATTATTCAGCGTTTTAGCTACCGCAAGGTGTTGGTGGCCAATACCTTTTTGATAGGCCTGCTTATTATTGTCTTAGCGCAGTTTAATGATGCGGCAAATTGGATTTGGTTTATCCCTATTTTGACCGTCATGGGTGCCTGTAATTCCATGCAGTTTAGTGCCATGAATACCATTACTATCGGTGATTTAGAGGGCGCGCAGACCAGTAGCGGTAACAGCTTAATGGCGGTCAATCAGCAATTGGCGATTAGCTTTGGCATCGCTTTTGGGGCGGCGGTCTTGAATCTACTGCGGGAACGCTTCGAGCTTGATACCTTGGTCGCCTTTCAGACCACCTATTGGATACTGGGTATTTTAACCATCCTTTCAGGTTTATACTTTTTACGCCTCAAACCTGAAGACGGTCGTGGCTTATATTAAGTTATTGGTATTGAAAGATACTTATCTCTAAAAGTAACAAACATTAAAAAAGCATTAAATATAAAAACGCCAGCGTAACCTAAAATCAGTTAATCTAAAACTTATCTTAGGATACGCTGGCAAGTAACGGCAATTCTTATAACTTTAAGGCGTGTGGTCATCATCCATTTGTGACTGAATATAATTTTCAATGCCAACGTCTTTAATCAAGTCCTCTTGGGTTTCAAGCCAGTCTTGATACTCTTCATTGCCATCTTTTAGGATAACCAATAAATGACGCGAGACATAGTCATGCTTGCTCTCGCACAAGGTAATTGCATCAGTTATGATAGAAAATTTCTGCTTTTCTAAGCGCAAGTTGCAGTCAATCATTTCAGGCACATCTTCTGCGATGAACATTTTGCCGTAATCTTGCAGGTTTGGCAGACCGCCTAACAATAAAATACGCGCAATAAGGTCATCCGACCATTTCATCTCTGCAATAGATTGCTTATAGAAATTTTCGTTTAATGCCTCTAAACCCCAATGACGGGCAATACGGGCGTGCAAAAAATACTGATTGATGGCGATTAATGACTGACCGAGCACTTGATTGAGTGCGCGAATAACTTCTTTATCCCCTTTCATGCTGTTCTCCCTGTCCTGCTTATTCGTTTATCAATTTAATATTCGTGAAAACTGCTTAATATATAAAATACTAAACAATATCAGGAGACACTTCCGCCATCTGGCTTTGTAAATAATTGGGCAGACCAACCATATCAATCAGGCGCAGCTGCTGCTCTAACCAATGGGCATGATCTTCTTCGGTGTCTTTGAGCTGCTCAACCAACATCTCACGCGTCACATAATCGTGCTCTGCTTCACAAAGCGCAATACCGTCTTTTAGATGCTGCTGTACTTGATATTCTAAGTCCAGGTCCAATTGCAGCATTTCAGGTACCGTTGCGCCAATATTAATCTCATTGACGCGCATCTTCGGCGTACCGCTTAACATCAAGATACGGCGGATAATCGCCTGCGCGTGCTGCGTTTCATCTTGCATCTCATGGTGGATACGGTCGTATAATTTACCGTAATGCCATTCTGCATACATCTCAGAATGAATGAAGTACTGATCACGAGCCGCAAGCTCGCCACCTAATAAAAAATTTAAATAATCAATGACCTTTTGGCTGCCTATCATGACTCATACTCCTATGTTTTTATTTGGCTACTAATACATTCACAATAATAAATATAGTTAAAGTACCATTCGTAAACCAATCAGTAAAGATTAAAACCCATCAAACGTCTTACAAAGTTAGATAGATATAGTAGCATAGGCACGCCGTAGCGCTTGTAACGATATGAACTAAGAATAAGATGCTAATTGAGAATTATAATTAACTCGCTTACACCGATAGCGTTTAGCGAGTAATCTTAATAGGTGATTTATGAAGGCAAACAGAGATAAAGGATAGCCGCACTCGCCTTTTGAGTTACTTATCGTCTTTCATGGTGATGGCTTTTAACCATAAATAACCATAAAAAGATGATTTGAACGCGGATAAAGGCGAATTGGCGGCTAAAACACTACAGATAGAGGGAAAGCAGAAACGGGATTTGAACGGATTGGCAATAGAAGTGGATACAAGCAAATGCTTAAACTGTTTCTTAAACTGCGTAGGCCAACGCATCAAGCTTGGCATGATGTTCGTCAAGAAAGTCGTTGACCATAGGTTCGCAGCAGCCACAGCACGTCGCTACATCAAGGGTGTCTTTTAACCCCTCTAATGTGTCAATGCCTGAAGCAATGGCAGCTTTGATTTGTTTGTCTTTGACGTCGTTACAGATACATACGTACATGTGCGGCTCCTACTATGAATATCTAGCTAATTATGCTTTATAATAACGATAATTATTACCATTTACAATAGTATTTGGTATATTTATCCGTCATATTAGGTACAGCTAAAAGATATATTACCCTAACTTTATCCATGTAACTGAATACAGTCTTAGGTGTAACCACAAAGTACCAAAGGTAGTAAAATGGCGACGAACTGTAAATCTGCTCATTTTTTAATCGTTTTTACCGTTAACTGCTGTTATATTGACCCCCTATTAACTAAATCTATATTGGAATTGTTCTATGTCTAATAATAATTCTACGATACAGCCGCTTGAGTTATTTAAAGTCTTGTCTGACCCAACGCGCTTAAAAATTTTTCAAATCTTATTTAATAAAGAGTCGCGCTGTGTTGGTGAATTGGTAGAAATACTCGATCAGCCGCAGCCGACCATCTCGCGTCACTTAAATCATTTGAAAAAACTGGGCATTTTAAGCTGTGTTCGTGATGGGACGTGGATGTGGTACGAGGTGTCTGATGATTTGCCAAAATGGTGCCAAGATATTTTAGAAATCACCTATAAGCAAATATCAACTAAAGACATCAATATGCCAAAGCCTGCTTAATGTCAAAAAAAGCAGATTGAGAAAGTCTAATGACAAATAATTGAGCACATAAAAAAGATCTATCATTGATAGGTCTTTTTTGTTTTTAAGCGTTGTTTTAAAATACGCCCTTAATATAAATACGCCTTCAAGCCTAAATTAGACTAGATCTAAAAAATCACTGACAAAGGCGTTTGCTGGCTGGTGAATCAGCTCCTCTGACGTCCCTACCTGCTCGACGCGGCCCTGATTCATCACCACAATCTCATCCGATACCGCCCGCGCCTCTTCTTGGTCGTGGGTTACCATAATGCTCGTAATACCCAGCTCGTGGTGGATATTTTTTAGCCAAGTACGCAGCTCTTTACGGACTTTGGCATCTAGCGCGCCAAACGGTTCATCGAGTAATAATAGTTTTGGCTTTACTGCCAAGGCTCGTGCCAGCGCGATACGCTGACGCTGACCACCTGATAATTGATGCGGATAAGCATTGGCAACTTGCGGCAACTGTACTAGGTCTAGTAATTCAGCAACGCGCTTATTGATATCCGCTTTACTTGGGCGCTCATTCTTCGGTAGCAAGGTTAAGCCAAAGCCGACATTATCGGCGATGTTTTTGTGGCGAAATAACGCATAGTGCTGAAACATAAAACCAATATGGCGCTTTTGCACTGGTGTATTGGTGACATCGAGCTCATCAAATAATATCTGCCCAGAGTCCGCGTATTCTAAACCTGCAATGATACGCAGCAAAGTGGTTTTACCGCAGCCTGACGGACCAAGCAACGTCGTCAACTTGCCCGTTGGTACAGTGATATTGATATCATCTAAGGCGGTAAAGTTACCGAATTTTTTATTAACGTTGCGAATCTCGATACTCATAATGGGTTCTCTTATTATATTTTTGGCTTAGCAGATGCCTTTCTTGCTGACGGATTTGTAAAATAGCGCTTATAAATTGCCTGTGCTTTTCGCTAAAGTGGCATCCGTATCTGACGCTTTCTTAGCACCTTTAGTGTTTGACGTATTGCTAGCATTGCCAGCGTTGTTAGCATTGTGAGCGTTGGCACTCACTGGCAATTCAGGCGCACTTGCTAGACGCTCAGACTTGGCGAATTTGCGCTCTTGCAGCTTGGTCATCACTTGTTGTATCAATAGCGTTACCAGCGCCAAGGCAGCCAGTAAGCTCGATAAGGCAAAGGCGGCGGTAAAGTTATAATCGTTATAAGCAATCTCAACCAATAGTGGCATGGTGTTGGTTTCGCCGCGGATATGGCCAGATACCACGCTTACCGCGCCAAACTCGCCCATCGCCCGCGCATTGGTCAAAATCAAACCATACAGCAGCGCCCACTTGATATTAGGCAGTGTCACATGCCAAAAGGTCTGCCAACCGCTAGCGCCCAAGGTTAATGCCGCTTGCTCTTCACTATCGCCTTGGGTCTGCATCAAGGGTATGAGCTCACGCGCTACAAACGGAAAGGTCACAAATAACGTCGCTAAAATAATCCCTGGTACGGCGTAAATCACCTGAAAGCCCATGCTCTCAAGCCAGCCACCGATGCTAGAGTTTAGACCAAATAGCAGCACAAACATCAAACCTGCCACCACCGGAGATACCGAAAATGGTAAATCAAGCAAGGTGGTTACCAGCTGTTTACCTTTAAATTGATAACGGGTCACAAGCCAAGCTATTGCAATACCCATCACCATATTAATCGGCAACACGATAGCGGCAGTAATTAAGGTTAGCTTAATTGCCTGCAAAGCTTCAGGGTCAACCAGGGAAGCTATATAAAGCTGCCAACCGTTTTTAAAGGCTTCATAGAACACTGCTAAAAGTGGCACCACCAACATCGCCACCATAAACAACACAGCAATAGCGATAAAAGTACGGCGTATCCACGGCGTGTCTTTGGTCGCTGGATTGCTTTGGTAGTCGTAGCTATTAGAAATTTGCATTAGCGGGCTCCTACGCGGCGCGACAGCTTCCACTGTACGATGTTAATGGTCAATAAAATTACAAACGAAATCAGTAGCATAAACAGTGCGACAGCGGATGCGCCTTGCACATCAAACTGCTCAAGCTTACTAATAATGATTAAAGGTAAAATCTCAGACTGCATCGGAATATTACCAGCAATAAAAATCACCGAGCCATACTCGCCAGTGGCACGGGCAAACATCATACCCGCGCCCATCAGTAAAGCCGGCAATAGCTCTGGCAAAATTACCTTACGAAAGGTCGTAAATCGATTGGCACCCAGTACCGCCGCTGCTTCTTCGAATTCAACGGACAATTCTGCAAGCACTGGCTGTACCGCACGGACGATAAAGGGAAAACTGACGACCACTAAAGCGAGCCAAATACCGAGCGGCGTAAAGGCGACTTGGATGTCAAATTTGGCAAACCACTGGCCGATTAAACCATTGGGTGCATAAAGAGTCGCAAGCGAGATACCGGTAACCGCTGTCGGTAGTGCAAATGGCAAATCAACCAAGGCATTAATCAGCGACTTACCCCAAAATTCATAGCGCACCAGCACCCAAGCGACCAGCGTACCAAACACCATGTTGGTTAGCATCGCCAAAAACGACATCCATAAACTGAGTTTGATAGCAGCAGTGACTTGCGGCTGAGTAATGGTTTCCCAAAAACCCGTCCAGCCCATTTGTGTCGTGGTATAGGCCATCATGGCAAACGGTAGCACCACCAGTAACGATAAGCTAAAGACGGTGATGCCCATGCTTAGCCCAAACCCTGGTAGCACATTGCGTTGACGCAAGCGCGTCAGCCACCCTTTCTTGATGGGTTTGCTGGCAGGAGAAGTTGTTGCACTCATAGTGATGTCCTATTGCCTAACTGCTGGCGCTTATTTTCTGCTTGTAAGCACCACGTGCTATCAGATGTATTTAATGTATTTATTATGGGTCTGTGTAAGCGATAAAGGACATAGCGTGGGTAGCCATGTCCTTTAGGTGCTTGGACGTTACGGTAAAACTGACGGTTTAAATGCTATTTAAGAAAATTTCTAAATAGCACAATCAGTCAGCGTACTAGCGGCTTACTTTGGTGCATTAATGGCTAACTGATCGAACACGCCGCCATCGCTAAAGTAAGTGCTCATGATTTCATCCCACGTACCAAAGGCATCGTTTGGACGGAAAGTATCGATAGGTGGCAACTTATCGCTGTTTTTATCAAGCACACTCTTCACGCTTGGGCGAAGATATAAGTTAGCTGCCAATTGCTGTGCAGGCTCGCTCCATAAGTAATCAAGATAGGCTTTTGCCGCATCGGTGGTGCCCTTTTTGTCAGTCACGGTTTTGACAACAGCGACTGGGCTTTCAGACTTGATAGAGTATTTTGGATAAACAATATCGACTTGCCCTGCACCAAAATCTTTGGCAGCCAAGTTGGCTTCGTTTTCAAAGGTGACCAAGACATCACCGATACCGCGCTGAACAAACGTCGTCGTCGCTGCACGTCCGCCATTCTCATAGACTTTGACGTTTTTCAGCATGTCTTTGACGTAGTTTTTGGCCTTAGTTTCATCTTTATTAAAGGCATGCAAACCATAACCATAAGCGCCTAAAAAGGCATAACGACCATTACCCGTGACTTTTGGGTTGGCCATGACAATCTCAACGCCTTCTTTGGTCAAATCTTGCCAATCATTAATGCCTTTTGGATTGTCTTTACGCACCAAAAATACGATGGTACTGGTGAAAGGTACGGCGTTGTCTGGGAATTTGCTTTCCCAATCAGCCTCAACCAAGCCTTTTTTCTCAAGTAATTCGATATCAGAGCCTTGGTTCATGGTCGCCACATCGGCTTGTAAACCATTAGCCACCGACAGGGCTTGCTTACTTGAGCCGCCGTGCGATTGCTTGATTAAGATATTGCTGTTAGGATCCTCGCTTTTATAGTGCTCAACGAATAATGGGTTGTAGTCTTTATAAAAATCACGTGCCACATCATAAGAGACGTTTAGCAGTTCGATGTTTTGTCCTTCTGCGGCAGCTGGCGTGCCTTCTGCATTAGCAGTCGTTTCTGTCTTTTCGTTATTGCTACAGCCTGCAAGACCCAAGGTCAATGCAACGCCTGCAATGCTCAAGACGTTAAGTGTTTTACTTCTTTGTTGATAGCCTGCTGCGTCTTTCATAAATCCCTCAAAGGTGTCTGTTAGATGATATTCATTAAATGATGCAAGTATGCTAACAGCGCCAGCTTATTATGTTTAATGATGAATATGCGTATGTTATTGCCAAAATGGAATAATGAAGTAATAATGATTAAAATATAGCCTTATCAAACACTTAAACGAGAAATTTCTTAAATTGCCTTTACACTTTTATTATTCGCTAATGAATATTGCTTATAACTATGCAAAACCCAGCTCTACTTCACTCTCGCCAGCTGATCAAAACGCCCGCCATCGACAAAGAACGTCGCCATGATGCTTTCCCAATCACCAAATACCGCCACAGGCTCAAAGGTTGCAATTTCAGGTAAGGTCTTGCTGTGTGCGGCAAGCACCTTGGTATTACTAGGGCGCATATACATCTGTGCCATCAGCTCTTGTGCGGGCGTCGACCATAGGCCTGTTAAATAGTCATTTGCCGCGGCGGTGGTGCCTTTTTTATCGGTTACGGTTTTCACCACAGCCACAGGGTTGGCAATCACAATCGAGTAACTTGGATACACGATATCGACCTGTCCTTTGGCAAACTGCTTAGCAGCCAGATGCGCTTCATTTTCGGTGGTGATTAAAACATCACCAAGACCGCGCTGGGTAAAGGTCGTGGTGGCAGCGCGCGCGCCATTGTCATAGGTGACGACGTTTGCCAGTAGTTTTTTGATAAAAGCATCGGTTTTGGCAGGGCTTTGCACCTTTTCTTTAAAATGATGTAAGCCGTAGCCATAAGCGCCCAAAAAGGCATATCGCGCCGTGCCACTGGTCTTGGGATTTGGCAATACTACGGCAATATCGTTACGCGCCAAATCTGCCCAATCTTTGATACCTTTTGGGTTGCCCGCACGAACCAGAAGCACCATGGTACTGGTATAAGGCACGGCATTGTTTGGCAATGCCTGTTGCCAATCGCTAGCCACCAAGCCTTTTTCAACCAGCAAGTTCATATCGCTTTCTTGGTTTAAAGTAACGACGTCCGCCTGCAAGCCATTGGCAACCGACAGCGCTTGTTTGCTCGAGCCGCCGTGCGATTGGTTGATATTCACCTTGATACTTGGGTGTTTTTGCTGATAATTTGCATTAAACAACGGGTTGTAGTCTTTATAAAAGTCGCGTGAGACATCATAAGACACATTTAATAAATCAATATTTTTTGCCCCGTTTGCGGCGTCATTTTGGTTGGCTTCGGTAGGGTTGCAGCCTGTGATCAGTACCGCCGCTGCAAGCACACTACCAAGACCAAAACTGCTGGTAAGATTGACGGTAAAACTAAAGCGATTGGTGAGCACTGTGCCGATGCTTTTGGTGAGCACTGTGCCGATGCTTTTAGGTTGAATGGCGAAAGAAGTACGCGCATTGATATGCTTGTGAGGTATTTTTTGACCGCTCTTTTTATTTGGCTGCATATTTGTTCTCTAATAATAGGGATAAAAACCTTGCATTTCGAAATTCGGTTCTATGGATAATGAGCAATATGCTAACAGCCTGTGAGACAATTGCTTAGTGACAAATACGCTTATCGAGTGATTAACTTGGCATAAGTAATTTTATTAGTTATTCTAAAGTGCTTGTCTTTCCTCGGTATTTTTGCAGTTTTGTGATAAGCAGACACTTTTGAGTAAGTTACGGTATTGCTTAGGCTCTAGACGAGCCTCTATAGAGTCGATATTATCCCTTAGCTTGTTGTATATCAGGCGCTGCACTGATAAAACTTAGCCCATCCGCTTTCACTTATTTCCTGTTTACTAACCCCTTTATTAAAGGTAATGCAATGATCAAGTCTCCACCTCGTCATGCCCGTCAGTCACGCTTTTTTGTAGGTATTTTAACGACCTCTATCGCTTTATTGGCCTTAAGTGGCTGTAATAACGTAACGCCAAGCGTTAATAACCAAACGATTCAGCAACCAAACGCTGCTGTCACACCAGCGGTGCAGACGGTCGTTGGCGATTACGCCTCTGACGGTTATGCCAAGCGTGCCCAAGGCTATGATTGGGTGGGTGTGATGATAAGAGCTGACGGCGCAGACAATGGCGAGCAAATTGATATTAAGGTACGAGCGCGTGGTGATGTGAAAAAACCAACTTGTCACTTCGATGGTAAAGCGACATTAATGGGACAAGACGAGGCGCACGGTGTCATTTTTCAAACTAAGGTTAATGACAGTACCGCCTTTTTCCAGTTTAAAGATGATGCGTTGACCATTGATAGCCAAGATAAGTACGCGCTGAATTATTTTTGTTCGGGTGGAGCCTCACTCATTGGCGAATATCAAAAGCTTGAGGGTGATTTAGCGCTCAATTAATAGTTTTAATTGCCTATTTTAGATAATAAAATGAGATGATAAGAAAGGTGCCAGATAGTTACTCTGACACCTTTTTTCTTGCGCATTATCTTCTTTAAATATTAAGGTTCTTATACCGCAGACGCACCGACTAATTTCACCTCAGCACGGTCATCGATAGCGATACCTGCATAATAGGTGCGCAAAATCTCTAGTACTTCAGGACGGCTAAAGTTCTCTGGCACATCGAGATCTTCTGATAGTGCTTTACGCAGTTTCGTGCCTGATACTTTGACATGCTCAGACGCTTCATGCGGGCAGGTTTTATCAGAAGCCATGGCATTACAAGCATTACACCAAAATGTCCAGCCAATTTTTAACGGCTGGGTAATCAAGTCATCTTTACCAACATATTCAAAGATGGTTTGCGCATCAAACGCGCCATAATAATCACCGACGCCCGCATGGTCACGACCAACAATCAGATGACTACAGCCGTAGTTTTGGCGGAATACCGCATGTAGTAGCGCCTCGCGTGGTCCAGCATAACGCATATCGAGCGGATACCCAGCTTGGATAACGGTGTCTGCTCTAAAGTAATTATCAATCAAGGTCTTGATAGCTTCTTGACGCACTTCGGCTGGGATGTCGCCCGGTTTTAGCGCGCCGAGTAGTGAATGAATCAATACGCCGTCGCAAATCTCGATAGCAATCTTGGCAAGGTATTCGTGCGAGCGGTGCATTGGATTACGCGTTTGGAAGGCGGCAACCGTTTTCCAGCCTTTGGCATCCAAAATAGCGCGAGTTTCAGCAGGCGTCTTATAAATCTCTGGGTATAAGGTTGGGAACTCACCTTCGCTTAGTACTTCAACACTACCTGCGATGTTTACCTCACCCTGGTTAAGTACTTGCTGTACGCCCGGATGCTCGCTATCGGTAGTGGTAAAGACTTGCTGACACTCATGGGCTTTATCGATGGTATAAGTCTCTTCCACCGTCAAGATGCCCATAATCTCACCATCTTTCGCCACTAACGCGACTTTATCACCTTGGTTTAAGTTATCGGCAGTCGCTTTAGGCGCTGATAAGGTGATGGGAATTGGCCAAAACAAGCCAGCGTTGTCGCCACTTTGCAGGCGCATATTATCCACGACGCCTTGCCAATCTGCCTGATTCATAAAACCATTTAACGGGGTAAAGCCACCAATCCCAAGCATAATCAAATCGCCGCGCTCACGAGAGCTTAAGGTAATCGTCGGCAACGTGCTGGCAAGCTTTAATGCTTGCTTGCGCGCCTCACCTTTTAATAGTAATGGTTTTAGCTCGCTACTGCCGTGCGGCGGAACAAGTTTTGATGAGGAAAGATTGGGATTGGTAGATGTCATTTTTAAAACCTTAATAATGAAATTGAGAGATAGTTGGTCAGGAGAATGAGCGCTTAAATTTGATAAACATAGGCTACCTAACTTTGGTTATGAAAATTTATGCTGTGTTTGGATATGGATATGTCTTAAAGGAATTTATGTTTATGGGTTTAAGCTTATATGATGTGACTCTGAATTGTTTACCTTGCGATTGGCAATACAAGCGATCACACGCAAATCATTTTCGTCGCGGCTTTTTAAGTTAAAAACAAAATTGAGATTACGTCATGTATCAATATAATTACGCTGACCAAACCTTGGTAGAGGAACGAGTCGCCCAGTTTCGCGACCAAACCGAGCGGTTTTTGGCAGGTGAACTGCCAGAAGAGCAGTTTTTACCGCTGCGTTTACAAAACGGGCTGTATATCCAGCGCTATGCACCGATGCTACGTATCGCCGTGCCATATGGCTTGCTGGCAACCTATCAATTACGCAAATTGGCTGAGATTACCCGTAAATATGATAAAGGTTACGGCCACTTTACCACCCGTACCAATATGCAGCTGAACTGGCCAAAACTTGAAGAAGTGCCAGATATTTTGGCCGAATTGGCATCGGTGCAAATGCATTCTATCCAAACCTCGGGCAACTGTATCCGTAATACCACCACCGACCCTTATGCGGGTATTCATAAAGAAGAGATCGCCGATCCGCGTCCTTATTGCGAGATTATTCGCCAGTGGTCAACCTTTCATCCAGAATTTGCTTTTTTACCGCGTAAATTTAAAATTGCCGTCATCGGTACGGCAAAAGACCGCGCGGCAACGCAGGTGCATGATATCGGACTGCATTTAAAGAAAAATGAAGCAGGCGAGCTTGGCTTTGAAGTAATAGTTGGTGGCGGTCTTGGGCGTACGCCCGTGATTGGCAAAACCATTAATACATTTTTACCACGCCAGCATCTGCTCAGCTATTTAGATGCGATTTTGCGTGTCTATAATCTGCATGGTCGCCGCGACAATAAATTCAAAGCGCGTATCAAGATATTGGTCGATAGCATGGGCGGCCCTGCGTTTGCCAAATTGGTCGATGCCGAATGGGAAGCCAATATCAAAGATGGGCCGTTGACCTTGACCGATGCCAACTTTGACAAGGCCAGCAGCTATTTTACTGAGCCTGATTATCTCAGCTTTGATGCGCTACAAGTACAGTCGGACTTGCAGCGGCAACTAGAGGCTGATAAAGACTTTGCCAATTGGTATCAGCAAAATACCGTGGCGCATAAAATCGCAGGCTACCGCGCGGTGGTCATTTCGTTAAAAGCGGGCTTGGTCGACGGACGCTACGTACCGTCAGGTGATATTACTGAGTCGCAAATGGACGCCCTCGCCGACCTCGCTGACGAACATAGCTTTGGCGAGCTGCGCGGTACTTATCAGCAAAATCTGGTCTTTGCCGATGTACAAACCAATCGCTTGTACGAGCTATGGCAGCAGCTGGCGGCGCTACATTTGGCCCGTCCAAATATCAATACCCTAACCGATATGATCGTCTGCCCAGGCTGGGATTTTTGCTCGCTTGCCAATGCCACAACCCACAATATCGCTGAGCAAATCGAAAAGCAGTTTGATGATCTCGACTACCTTTATGACTTAGGTGAGATTCGCCTCAATATGTCTGGCTGTATGAATGCCTGCGCCCATCACCATACCGGCGATATCGGTATCCTTGGGGTCGATAAAAAAGGTGAATACTGGTATCAAATCAGCCTCGGCGGCAACTCTAGCAACGACGCCAAACTCGGTAAGATATTGGGCAAGGCTGTACCAACCGATGCCGTAGCAACAACGATACAAAAGATAATCGACGTCTACCTTGAGCAGCGCGTCAGTAATGACAATGATGTCGAAGGCTTTGGTGACTTAGTTGACCGTATTGGTATTGCCCCTTTTAAGGAGAAGGTCTATGGCTAATCATCATGTGTTCAATAGCGATGGCACCGATATCAGTGAGACTGACACTTGGCTTGCGCTTAGCACCAATGAGCTGCCTGATGGTATTACCCTGACCGATATATCACTGCTAGAGCTGCTGCAAAAACAAGAAAAACTCGAAGTCGTTTTACCGCTTGCTGATTTATTAGATGCTAAAGGCAATATTGCAGGCGGACTATTACAACAAGTACGTGAATTGTTAGCCAAGCATATCAGCCGTACCGGTGTCTGGGTGACATCAGATAGCGATACCGAAGTGCTGACGCGTATTCCAGAGTTTTTATTACAGCAAGATTTGATTGTGATTCACGTCCCCGCTTTCACGGACGGACGTGGTTTTAGTTACGCCCAAACCTTACGCCAAATGGGCTATCAAGGCGAGATTCGTATGGCTGGCAAGTTTGGCCGCGATCAAATCGCCTATCTGCTACGCGCAGGCGCCGACAGTTTTGTGATAAGTGCGCATGATTTGCACTCTATTTCTGATATCAGCCAAGCATTTAATGCGCTTGCCAGTAGTTATGACGGTCGTAACGCCGCCGACCTACCGATGTTTGCTGGTGCTTAATATTCATAGTCACCACTCTACTTATTATCAATCATTTATATATTTTTTTACCCTTAAGGAATCCATCATGAGCCAATTACACCCAAATTTAGATATCGATCAAGCCAACCAAGAATTAAAAGGTAAATCACCAGAAGAAATCGTCGCATGGGCGCTTAGCCAAGCTAAAAACCCCATTATCACCACCAATTTCCGCCCATATGAGTCCGCGATTTTGCATTTGGTTGCTAAGCAGCGCCCTGACATCACGGTATTGTGGGTAGATTCAGGTTATAACACCGATGCGACCTATCAATTTGCCAACAAATTGATTCGTGATCTTGATCTCAACGTTGTGACTTATATCCCAAAACAAACCGCTGCACACCGTGATTCAACCATGAATGGCATCCCAGGCATTGATAATCCGCAACATGATGAATTCACTGATCAAGTAAAACTTGAGCCATTTCGCCGTGCGTTAGATGAGCTAAAACCTGATGTCTGGTTTAACGCCATTCGTAAAGATCAAACTGAATTCCGCCAAGGTCTTGATGTGCTTAGCTTATCAAAAGATGGCGTGTTAAAAGTAGCGCCGTTATTTGAAAAAACAGACGCGGATTTAGACGTGTATCTTGAAGAGCATAATCTACCAAATGAGTTTGATTACTTTGATCCGACGAAGGTTGAAGAGAGCCGTGAGTGCGGTTTGCACACGCAGTTATAATATTGCTGACTTAAGAAATCACTATGTTTGAATGTAAAAAGCCCTTTTAAATAAAAGGGCTTTTTTAAATTCGATAGCTTAGAGCTTTTTAGGACGTTATTTACGACCGAGAACCCAGCCACCATCCATAAAGACGTTCGAGCCATGCATATAGTTTGAGTCATCAGACGCCAAAAATACCGCGAGCGCTGCAATCTCTTCGGGCTTGCCAGCACGCTTAGCTGGTATACGATTTAAGCGCTCATCATCAATACCATCGGTCATAGGCGTTTCGATAAAGCCCGGTGATAGAATATTTACTTTGATCCCTTGACTGCCAAAATCAAATGCCAACTGTTTGGTAAATCCTAACACCGCATGCTTGGAAGTCACATAAGCGGAACCGCCGGGTCCTGCCATTTGCGTCGCTTGCGAGCCAACATTGATGATAACTCCACGTCCTTGCTTGATAAAGTGCGGAATCACCGCTTTTGAGGCGAGGTATGGCGCTTTGACATTAATTGCCATCAATTTGTCATATAAGTCTTCTTCATCGCGACCCGTGACGACAACCTTTGCCCCTTCGCCGGCATACGCTTTTGCAGTCGCTTCGCCTAGTCCTGAGGTACCGCCAAATATAATAGCCACCCTGTCTTATAATTTCATCATGTTCATCCTTGTTTTTTATATTGTAAATGAAACTTTTTCCTATCTGATAACATCTGGGTTAGATTAACATAGTCACCTAACTGTGAATGTTAGGCTATGTTAGACATTTTTAATCAGCCAATAACTGGCACTTATCTAGCCTTTTAGTTGCATAAATAACGTTTTCTTAACGTTTTATCGGCTAACATTAAGGTATTCTATAGCTTCAAAGCTGGCGCAACATCACATTAAACGTTAAGCCAACCTTTTAAAGCTAAACTATGGACGAAGCTGCCCGTCGTTGCGGCTACCTGTGCGCCTTTTTATCATCAAGCTCGATCATGGCTTTGCCACACTCATCAATACGGATATTTGATATGCCTTTAATAAAAAAAATCGATTCATTCTATGAAAAACTGCATGATAAATTGCCAGCTGTTGGCAAGGCCGCTTCTTTTTTGACGGGTACTGGCGTCCTCACTGCCAATAGTGCGTTGGTTGGTCTACCGGTCTGGACTATGGGCGCGGCGAAAGTATTGACTGGGTCAAAACTGACCGATGATGCCTTAATTGCAATTACCAAATATTGGATTAATACTAATAATGCCGTTATCGACCACGCATTACCTCATAAAGACTGGCGCATCAACCTGCCCGACGATCTAAGCGAAGATAAGCAGTATCTCTTGGTCAGTAACCATCAGTCGTGGGTCGATACCAGTATCGTGCAATATATCAGCCAAGACACCCTGCCTCTAACAAGGTTTTTCACCAAGTTTAATTTGATTTATATTCCCGTTATCGGTCAAGCCTTTTATTTCTTAGACTTCCCAATGATGCGCCGCCACTCTAAAGAAGCGATTGCCAAAAATCCTGCCCTCAAAGGTAAGGATATCGAAGAAGCAAAGCGCGCCTGTCGTCAATTAAAAAACAAACCTTTTGCGCTATTAAACTATTTAGAAGGCACGCGCTTTACTAAAGAAAAACATGATAAGCAAGGCTCACCTTATCAGCATTTGTTAAAACCACGCGCTGGCGGGTTGTCATTGGCGCTTAATGCGTTAGGCAATGAATTGGATTCGATTTTAGACATGACTATCGTCTATCCCGACGGTGCGCCTAACTATGATGATTTATGGAAAGGTAATATCCGTCGCTTGGGCGTCGATGTGACGCGCTTAACCATACCGGACGAGTTATTTGCAGCCATTATGGATGGTGGCTATGACCGTGATGAAGCCACTAAAAAAATGATGTTTGATTGGCTCGAGGACATTTGGCAACAAAAAGATGCGCGTATTACTAAGATGCTAAGTGAGTTTGAGTAGACTTTGGCAGTACGTTAAACTCTATCCATGTAAATATAAGATTTAGAATCCACATCAGCCACAGGCTTAAAATTGAGCTTGTGGTTTTTTTTCTGCCACGTTTCTACGTTTTTATTCCCCAGCTATTCCACATCTTAGCAAAAACCATCAGCAACATGACAAAAACGAATATGTTAATGCCAATTCACTGCATGAGACGCTGCGCGTGATACCGCATAATGATGACATATTTTATATTGACTGAATCATTGGTGATGCTATGAACACCTTTCCGCTATTTTTTAAATTAGAAGACCGCAAAGTACTGATCGTTGGTGGCGGTGATGTCGCGCTACGTAAAGCAGACTTACTCAGGCGCGCTGGTGCTGCGATCACGATCCTTGCACCAACTATCAGTGCTGAAATACAAGCTTTGCTCAGCCATACTAAGGACAAAGCCAAGCACGAACTGATTTATGAAAACTACAATAAAGCTTATATGACTGGCGCACGCGTTATTATCGCCGCTACCGATGATGAAGCGCTCAATCATCAGATTCACGCTGATGCCAGCGAGCTGAATATTCCCGTTAATGTGGTTGATACGCCGCATTTATGCGACTTTATTTTCCCAGCCATCGTTGATCGTAATCCAATTGTGATTGGCATATCATCCAATGGCAAAGCGCCGGTGCTGGCACGTTTACTGCGCGCACGTTTAGAGACGTTAATCCCGCAAGGTTATGGCAAATTGGCCAAGCTGGCTGGTGACTTTCGGGATGAGGTAAAAACCAAAATCCCAACGCTGACAGGACGTCGTCAGTTTTGGGAGCGCGCTTTTGAAGGTGACGTCAGTCAGCTGATGTTTGCTGGTAATGAAGATGCAGCAGCGGCGCGACTGCAAGCGGATTTAGATAACACTGCATCCGCTATCAATGAAAAAAGTACAGCAGATAATACATCTACAGAATCTCACACCGTAAAAAATCCAATGGGTGAAGTTTATATCGTCGGTGCAGGCCCCGGTGATCCAGAGCTGCTGACCTTTAAAGCGCTGCGCCTCATGCAGCAAGCCGATATCGTCTATTATGATGCGTTAGTATCACCGCAAGTATTGGATTTATGCCGCCGCGATGCTGACAAAGTATTTGTCGGTAAAAAACGTAGCAACCATGCCGTCGCTCAGCTTGGCATCAATGAGCTGCTTGTCAATAGTGCAAAAGAAGGTCGCCGTGTGGTGCGTTTAAAAGGCGGTGATCCCTTTATCTTTGGCCGCGGCGGTGAAGAGATTGAAAGCTTGCGTGCGCATGGCGTCCCTTATCAAGTCGTGCCTGGTATCACTGCTGCTAATGCTGCTGCAAGTTATGCAGGTATTCCTTTGACGCACCGCGATCACTCGCAGTCGGTACGTTTTGTCACGGGGTTTTTGAAGGCTGGCACGCCAAACAGCAACTTTAAAAGCTTTTTAAATACCGACGAGACGGTGGTGTTTTATATGGGGCTGCATTCACTACCACGCTTGACGACAGGTTTGATTGATGCTGGACGTAGTAGCGATACCCCTATCGCCATTGTCTCTAATGCCAGTATGCCCAATCAGCAAGTTTTGACTGGTACGCTTGCCAATATCGTTGAGTTGCAAGAACAAAACCAGCTACCCACGCCTGCTTTGCTGATTATGGGAGATGTGGTTGGACTGCATCATGATCTGGCTTGGTATCATGTAGACAATGAGCAAAACAACGAAAATGCTGCTGATACTGATAACAATTGGTTGCGCGGTGGCAAGACAGCGGCGGCAAAAGCCCCTACTAGCCAGCAAGCACATGCGCTATCAATGGTCGCTAATTTGGCGACCGCTGATGATGTGGAGCAACTAGTAATTGGTTAAGTGCGATTAAGGTCAAGCGACTATCGAGATTGTAGAGAGCATCAAAAACCTCTATGACGTTGACATAATAATAGTTTGTTAAAGGTATACCTACGAGGAACCAATTAGGTGCTTTAACTAATTCGGTACCCTAGTGAGGACTTGAACCTTCAGGTTCAGGCTAATGATATCGCGGTTTTGAGTTGTTGTGATAACTGTAGTGTACTTCACAGTGTACTGATTAAGCGATGGAGCACTCATTCTAACTACCTGATATCAGTTACAAGCACTATAAATCAATGTCCAATATCGTTTGAGGTTTCAGGATAGGGCTTATCTTATCTTGATAAAAGATAGAAAGTTAAGTGGAGAAGGTTATGAATCGCATAATTAACTGGCGGTATGAAAAATGGGATAATAATGAGAAAAACAATGATAAAAAATATTCAGAAGATGATATTTCCGACTATATTAGCTGGGAGATATATCCGGAAGATATAGAGCTCTTTATTACAGTACTAGCACCTAGAACAATTATATATAAAGGCTGTGTAATACGTTGTAAAAATGAAAATAAAAAAAAGTCTATATGTCAACGTTTTGATTCATGGCTATTACAAGGCAAAGATTTACACATTGCTCAAGCACAAATAAATATGTGTAGTATTGCAGATATATTTTTGAATACTTCTGAGAATACTTCAGACTCTACCATAGAAAACTTAGCCAATTTAATTAAGGACAACTGGGAGCTTCACTTACAAAAAACATATCCAGATAGGGATTTTGTGGTTTATATAGCTGGAGAAGGAGTTGATCTAGTTGTTATTTTTTTTGAACAAACTTTACCGAGTGAAATTGAGCTTTATGACTCCTAACATTCCTAAAAGTCGCATTATTTTATATTAATTCAGGATCGGTGCGCTATACAGGAATCGATCTATAGACTATATGCTCATAGCCTACTATTACTAATCAGTAGCTATGACAATGCTATAAACACATAATTAATGCCGTACCAGTTGCTAAAGTATTAAAAAATACTGCTATAGGAAAATTATGTTTAGATTAGATGAGCAAGTACTTGAAGACTTATGGCTAAATGAAAAGTCTGTTGCATATTTTGTTTGCAATAATATGAGCTACTGGGTTTTAGATTATAAATACCACTATCAATTAGATGAAGAGGTAGAGGCTAAAGCTTTGCTTGATAAAGGATATATTACCTTAGAAACGTTTTATAGTGGCTTAAAAAACTCAAGAGGTGGTATATCTAAATTAAAGAAAGAAAATTTTGCTAAGTATTTAGAATTAGATGAAACGATTGTTTTAAGTACTTCTAATTTAGAGCAAATAATTTTTTATGGTTTTTCTCAAGAAAGTCTAGATGAATTATATTCTTCTATTGAATATCATTTATCTAGTGGGCATGAACTAGAGGGTAATTTTCTTGATGCTATTAATCAAATAAAATCGAGGCTACCAAGATATTATATAAATTTTGATAGACAGATTTACTTACATACTGATTATGATTATTCTCCCGAAAGCTCTGTTTCGTATGAGGGGTGGGTTGCTTCAGTTGGTGATTTTAGCTATTACATTCCCGATTCCAAAAATTATTGGATATCAAACGAGAAAAACTTCTGGAAAACTATGTACCTCTAAAGACCAATATCATGACTAAATGATTTTAGAGAAGTTAGTTTAGAATAGTTTTATTAGGGTATACCCCAACGGAACCAGTTATTTCACCCTCTAAACCTATTAACAGACTACTTAAAACAGACTGTTATTATGGAACTACTAATAATAGACCGCTAGACTTTTTTAACTCTTACTCTTATGACATCACCGATACCCATTTCTTGCATTTGATGAGCATTTTACTGACCAAAGTTGGATTTACTCATCAATGCTGAATAAGTCTTTCCGTCTTTTTCACAGTGAATCAACCATAAGGTTATAAGCACAGCAAACCGCAGCAATTCTTGCTAGAATAATCGCAGTCTTCTAACCATTATTAAGTTCACTTATGCCTGCATTTGCTATTAAACCGCTTACGATTCTTCATACCTCCGACTGGCATTTGGGACGCAGACTTTATGGGCGCATGCGTTATGAGGAATTTGAAGCCTTTTTAAGTTGGCTACAAGAGACCATTAGCGCGCATAAAGTGGACGTACTTATCGTAGCTGGCGATATCTTTGATACCATGACGCCAAGTAACAGAGCCCAAGCGCTGTATTATGAGTTTTTAGGTAAAGTATCAAAATTGTGCTGCGAGCATATCGTCATCGTCGCGGGCAACCACGACTCCCCGACTTTTTTAGATGCCCCCAGTAAAGTCTTAAAGTTTCTAAATGTCCATGTCATCGGTACTGCTTGTGACGATTTAAATGATGAAGTGTTGGTTTTAGACGCGATTGATGGCACACCGCATTGTATTATCGCCGCTGTGCCCTATCTGCGCGACCGCGATGTGCGTGGTAGCCATGCTGGCGAGTCAGCGGATAGCAAAGACGCCAATGTTATCAAGGGTATTCGAGCGCATTATGATGAAGTGGCTAGCATTGCCAAAGCAAGACAGGAGCATTTAAGCGACGCTCATCAGCGCCATATTCCTATTATTGCGACGGGACATTTATTCGCCGCAGGTAGTAAAACTACAGAAGATGATGGCGTGCGCGATCTTTATGTTGGCTCGCTCGGTCAAATCTCCGCTGACATGTTTGATGATGGCTTTGATTATGTGGCACTGGGGCATTTACACGTGCCGCAGCGCGTCGGCGGCTGTGAGCATATCCGCTATTCAGGCTCGCCTATCGCCATGGGTTTTGGCGAAGCAAAGCAGCAAAAACAAGTGTTGTTGGTAGAGTTTGGCGAAGTAGAAAAATCTTTGTCTGATGAGAGTACTATTTTTCGGCTTTCCAATACCACAAGTAAGGTTGAAAAAGTCGCGAAAAAAGCAGCCATTCAAACGCCTGAATTTATGGATGATTTATTTGCTTTTGTTGAGCAAGAAGAAAGCGCCGCAATTAACGTCAATGAAGAACCCTTTACTCAGTCAAAGGCGATGCAGCTTGATTCCACTTTTACAACGTCTGATTTAACTTCCCAACGACTGCATCATGATGAGTTACGGCAAATGCAGGTAATCTCGCTGCCGATTCCTTGCTTTCAAAAACTGGCGCAGATAACGGGTGATTTGACCGCCATCGCTGCTACGATAAAATCATTAAAGTCCTCAGAGTCTATTTGGCTAGAAGTGATTTATGATGGTGATGAAATCGTCAATGAGCTGCGTGAAGAAGTGAATGCCATGATTGAGGGTTTAACTTGCGAAGTGTTAAAAATCAAAAATACGCGCACCTATAATAAAGTCCTTAATCAGCAGCAATCTTCTGAAACCTTACAAGATTTAAATGAGCTTGATGTGTTTGATAAATGCTTAGAAATCAATGGCATTGCCGATACGCAAAAAGCGTCATTACGCAGCGCCTATCAGCAGATACTTCATAATATCTACCATGATGACGTTCAAGCTGAATAAATGAGCACTGAGCGCGGCATCAAAACATAAGTTCCAAAGCCCAAGCACAACCATCCATTCAAACGACAAAGACCGACACATGCGCCTAATCGAACTGCGACTCAAAAACTTAAACTCTTTAAAGGGCGAATGGCATATCGATTTCGCTGATTCCGCGTTTATCAATGAAGGCATCTTTGCCATTACTGGGCAGACTGGCGCTGGCAAGACCACGATTTTGGATGCGATTTGTCTGGCGCTATATGGTGAGACGCCGCGGATCAATAACATCAGTAAAAGTAGCAACGAGGTCATGACGCGGCAAACGGCAGAGTGTTTCGCGGAAGTAGTCATTGATTTAAATGGCACGCAATATCGCTGCCGCTGGGGGCAGCGCCGCGCTTATGGCAAGGCGGATGGTAACTTGCAAGATGCCACCCATGAGATTGCTTTGGTAACGCCCAAAACTGACGATGACAGTAATGCCGATAGCAAAGATGACAAGCTTAAAGGCGATGAAATACTAGAAAGCAAACTCTCACGCACCAAAGAAAAAATTGTTGAGCTGACACGAATGGATTTTCAGCAGTTCACGCGTTCAATCTTACTGGCGCAGGGCAGTTTTTCCGCGTTTTTAAAGGCTAAGGCCGATGAGCGCGCCGATATCTTAGAAAAAATCACGGGTACAGATATCTACGCGACGATATCGACCCATGTTTTTGAAAAAAAACGCGCGGAAGAAGAAGTTTTAAATAAACTACAGTTTGGCTTAGAGGGTTTAACTTTGTTAGACGCCGATGAAGAAGCGCTGATTAAGGAAAAATTAACCTCGCATCAAACCGCGCAAATCAAGCAGCAACAACAGTATCAACGTCTGCAAGCGCAAATCAATTGGCTCGATACGGTGGCAGAATTAAAAAAGAACGTCGATAATCATCAAAACGAGGTTACGGTTGCCAAGCAAGCGCAGGCAGATTTCGCTCCTGACGCTAAGCGTCTTAACGCCGCCAATAAAGCCTTGGAGATTGACAGCCAATACAGTCAACTTGCCCATAATCGTAATGACGTTAAACGCTTGCAAAATGATCAGCAGGCACTAAACCATCAGTTGCCGCAGCAACAAGAGCGCCTTGCGCACGCGGTGAATGCGCTAAAAGCAGCTGACACTGATACGCAGAGCGCCTATGACGAGCTGCAAATCACGTTACCAAAAATTGCTCACGCTCGTAAGCTCGATGGCGCAATCGCCCAGAAAACGCAGGCGTTAGATGATCAGCAGCAAAGAAGACAACGCCTAGCGACCAATACGCAAGGCTTACGCCAAGAGATAGAAAACCATACCGTCCAATTCAATCAGGACAAGGCCCAGTTAGCAACGATAGAAAAATACTTGATTGACGCCGCCGCTTTGCACGATATAGATACCGATGCGGCAAATTTTGATAGTCATGGCGGCCGCCTAAAAGCGCTGCTGCAAGACAATGCCGCTTTGGCAAACGAAAAAATTGCTCATCATCAGCAATCAAGCCAATATCAAACCAATCTTGATCAATGTCAGCAGCAGCAAGATGCGACCAACGCTTTGATTGCCAAAGCGCGTGAAGCGCTAGCCACTTTGCAAAAACAGCAGGTAGCATTAACCCAAACGCAGTCATTGGCTGCTATACGTGATGAGCAAGAGCAGATTGAGCACACGCACAGCCAGATAGAGCAAGTGAGCTCTAAGGCACAGCAAATTGAAGCGCTTGCTAGCCAAATCAATAAGATAAACACTGCCCTGCCGACCATTAATGATACCTTGACCAAACTGGCGGCGAGCATTACTGACAACGAAGCGCTTATGGCAGACGCCAAAGACCGACGTCAAGATAAGCAAAAGCTGCTCGATTCATGGCAACAGGTTGCCAGTTTAGAGCATTATATTACCCAACTAAAAGAGGGCGATCCTTGCCCGCTTTGCGGTGCGCGCGAGCATCCTTATGGCGCCCATCATCCTGTATTGAACAAAGAGCCATCCGAAGTGGCTCAAACGCAGCAGCAAATAAGCGAGCTGGATACGACGATAAATACGCTAGAACAAACCCTATCCAAGCAGCGTATTGAATATGCCACCACACAAAATCAGATTAAGCAGTTGCACGAGCAAAAAATCCCACTCTATGAGCAGATAAAAAAACTGGGCGCGGACAGCAAGGACTTAATACAGCCGCTTTTGGCTAAAACCTATTCTAACGCCGTGACTGCAAGCATGACTCAGCTTGGCCAAATTGGCATAGATATGAATTTGCTGACTAAGCGAGCTGATGATTCAACCGATTCCGCCTTGATAAAAGAGAGTTTAATAAAAGATGGTTTGTTATTGCTAGAGACGATTAAAGACCAACTTAGCGAGCGCAAGCAGTCTTTAAAAGACACGCTTACACAACATGAAGCACTAAGCGATGAGCTTGCTAAAACAAGCAAAACCATTGAGACGTTTGAAAAGCAGCAGTATCAGCTTGCCACTGATATTCATGAGATTAAGAGCAATAGTCAAATAATCACGCTGGCTTTAGACGCTATCGAGAAAAAAATCTCGACGAATTTTGCCGAATTAACGCAGCTTAAAGACGCTATATTGGCGATATTAAATAAATATCTTGCGGGCAAGTATGAGCTAGATGCTGTTACCAAACCTGCTGCTTTACAGCCGCTGCTAGCGAGTATTGACCAGCAAGTTATGCTAAATAAAGCTGACTATGAGGTTCACCTTGATACGCTGCGTCAGCAGCGTAGTAGTTTGGTGCAACTAAAGCAGCAGTTTACTGCTTATAAAAATGCCCAACAAAACCTAATCACTGCGCTTAGCAGCATTACCGTGCAAATCGAAACCAAGCAAGCCCAGTTGGATAAACAAAAGGTTGAGCTTGATGATTTGCTGCAAGCAATTAATACAAAAACTAAGACACTGGCGCAATTAACCGTTGAGCGGCGCGATATTTTTGCAGACAATATTTTTGCAGGTAATGTGCCAAACACTGATAATGATAATAGCAACATGAATATCAATCCTGATGCAGAAGAAGC
This sequence comes from Psychrobacter sp. YGAH215, assembly GCF_007280595.1. NCBI lineage: Bacteria > Pseudomonadati > Pseudomonadota > Gammaproteobacteria > Moraxellales > Moraxellaceae > Psychrobacter > Psychrobacter sp. YGAH215. The sequence goes on from NZ_VKLR01000001.1 coordinate 57,702, forward strand.
AAGGTTACGCACTGTCCTTGAACAGGCGCATAGCGAACAAGCAGTAGCGCAGCGGCAGTTAGATAGTGCTGAGCTCACTCTCAAACAATTACAACGACAGCAGCAGTTGCTTGCCGAGCAATTAACGACCGCTAGCACTGCTCTGACGACGCAAGAAGATATTTTTAAAACCGCGCTCGCCAGCTCTGACTTTAGCGATGAAGCAGAATTCATGCGCGCGCGCCTGCCAGCTGCCGAGCGTCATCACTTAACCGAGCAGCAGCAGCAAATCAACGATACGCTCAAGCAAGCGCAATCCCTATTGACTCAAACCTTGCAAGCACTGGCGGAGAAAAAAGCCAACCCTTTAACCACTGAAGATAGAGAGTCGCTGGCTGAGCAGCAGCAATTGGCACAAAATGAATTGCAGCGCTTGATTGAAGCAATCGGCGCCATGAGCCAACAGCTCAAAGACAATGAAGAGAAAAAAGGCAACCAGCAGGCTCAGCGCCAAGCCATTGCTCATCAAAAAGACACCTTGCAAGTCTGGCGACAGCTCAATGAACTGATAGGCTCAAGCAGTGGCAAAAAGTATCGTACCTTTGCCCAAGGTCTGACCTTTGATATCATGGTGACCCATGCCAATGCCCAGCTGCATAAAATGAGCGATCGCTATTTGCTGGCGCGTGACGACAATAGTCCGCTCGAGCTCAATGTCATTGACAACTATCAAGGTGGCGAGAGACGCAGCACTAAAAATCTCTCTGGCGGTGAAGGCTTTATTATCAGCCTAGCATTAGCGCTCGGACTGTCACAGATGGCCAGTCATAATATTCGCGTCGATTCGTTATTTTTGGACGAAGGCTTTGGCACCCTTGATGAGGAATCACTGGATATCGCCCTCGATACCTTGACCAGCTTACAGCAAGAAGGCAAATTGATTGGCGTCATCTCGCACGTGCAGGCGCTAAAAGAGCGTATTTTGACCCAAATTCAAGTCACTAAGCTCTCAGGTGGCTTTAGTAAAATCACTGGACAAGGCTGTTATCATATTGCCAGTTAATGGCTAAAGTAATTTTAAGGTGGCACATTTATGCATACTCTATTTAAAATTATTTATATTAATGCGCGTTTGCTTATTGCTTTTATATTTACTATTACTGCTTCTACTTTAAGTTTGACGACTGCGCAGGCGACGATTAATTGCGCCGGAACTCTACCCAGTAGCTACTTTGAGCGTATTGAAAATAATACGCCGTTTGCTGGCAAGTTGATCGAACAAGCTGACGGGTCGCAGCAGCTGCAAGACCTAAGTGGTCAGATCGTCATGGATAATCTGTCCGATGCTTATATCGTAATGGACAGCTATGTGCTTGCTAAGCAGGATGGTAAATACGGCGTTATCAATGCTGCTGGCAAGATCATTGTCCCTTTTGACTATGACGCTATTCAAACCGAGCCGGATATCGCAACCAGCTTTATTGTCAGCGTCAAACCATCAGATGCGACAACCAGACAAGGTATTATTAATCGTCATGGCGACTGGATTTTTCCACTCACCGCGGCGCGTATCGAGCATGCGCACTACGATTCTGATCATGACCAAGATTATTTTAAAATGACTAGTGATCAAGGGCGTACAGGACTGCTTGATGATAAAGGCTACTGGGCAATCGTGCCAAAGTATGAGGCGATTCATCCGTTAAATGCTTGTACAGGTCAGCTTTTATATTTACAAGTGAGCTTAAACGACGAGACCGCGCTCATTGACCAAAACAATGACGTTATTATTCCGTTTGCCGCCCATCAACATATCGAAGCGTTTAATACTTCTGCAAACATATAATCTGGATTTTCTGTAATTTGCTATCTGACTTGTTTTTTAGCTTATTACTTACTTACCAGCCCACTAAGCTCACTCATCAATACCGATAACGTTGATAAACTCATATCATTTTCATCATTGCTATCAATTTTTTGCATCTCAGCGGTGATGGAATCAAGCTGACTTTCATGACGCGATTTCCAGTCATTAAAGGCTTGTTTGGCATCAGGCTGCTTTAATAAAGTATCCATCAGCATACGCAGACTGCGCGAAACTTCGTTGACAAGGGCGTGACGCGCACGGCGATCCCAGTGGTCTTGCTGCGGTAAGGTGGCGATATTGTCCATCATCCAATCTAGCTGTAAAACGTGATAGGCCTCAAAGTATAAAGTGGCAATCTCATCGACTGGGCGTTCATACTGCTCAGCCAGTAGCGCCGCATCTAGGGCATCGACATGGTACGGCAACATCGCGAACATCGCCGCATCATCCGCAGACAGCTCGTTTTCCATTAAGCTTGTGATGTCTTCTTGCAAGTACTCTGAGAATTGCTGCTCGATAAAACCGCCTGCTTTGGTCAATTTCTCCACACTGTCTTCAAAGCGCTCGATCATATCGGCAACTTGCAAGTCCAGCCCAAAGGCATTGATAAACCACACTACGCCATTTTCAAGCGCATCACGCAAACGCAGCTCAAGCTCGAGTAGCAAGGTCGCATCGACTTGGTTGTCTAGTGACTCAAGTTTTTCCCAAGCTTTTGATACATGGAAGACATCACGAGCAATCGCATAGCCGCGCGCGATCGTAGCAAGCGTTTGCCCCGTTTCCTCAAATAAACGGAATAAGGCTTCGATACCCAAACGGTTGACGATGCTATTGGTTAAATAAGTACTGATGATTTCACGGTGCAGGCGATGTTCTTTCATCTCATCAAAGAAGTTAGCTGCCAGCTCATCAGGGAAGTATTGACGCAGCTCATTAACGAAATACGGCGCATCAGGCAAATCTGACGCCAACAAATTATCGTACACCCACATTTTGCCGTAAGCCATGACCACTGCCAGCTCTGGATTGGTAAGACCTGTGCCCGCTTTTTGACGTTTGGCGATTTCTTCATCTGATGGCAGATACTCAATGGCGCGATCAAGACGTCCTTCGCTTTCTAACATTTGAATAAAGCGTTGATGGTCACTTAAATTTGCCGCGGCACGTAGATGGCTGAGCTCAAGCGCCTGTGGTTGTAGATAGTTTTGGCGCAGCACCAATTCAGCGACCGTATCGGTCATAGACTCTAAGAGCTCATTACGCTGCTTGAGCGTCATATCGCCTTGCTCGACCACTTTACCAAGCAATATCTTAATATTAACTTCATGATCTGAGCAATTAACGCCGCCTGAGTTGTCGATGGCATCGGTATAAATGCGCCCACCCATTTGTGCGTATTCAATACGTCCTTGCTGGGTAAAGCCTAAGTTACCGCCTTCGCCGACGACTGCCGTGCGTAGCTCACCACCGTTGACGCGTACGGCATCATTGGCGCGGTCACCAACATCGGCATGACTTTCATTGGCACTTTTCACGTAAGTACCGATACCGCCATTCCAAATCAAATCAACTGGCGATTTTAGCAGCGCGCTGATTAACTCGTTGGGTGCAAGGCTATCTTCACTGATATCAAATAACGCTTTCATTTCAGGACTGATGGCAATGGTTTTATCTTGACGTGAGAACACGCCACCACCTTGGCTGATGAGCGATTTTTCATAGTCGTCCCACGTTGAGCGCGGCAGATTAAATAAACGCTCACGCTCGGTATAAGACGCGGCGGTATCTGGGTTTGGATCGATAAAGATATGTAGATGGTTAAAGGCTGCGACCAACTTGGTGTGCGTCGATCTGAGCATGCCGTTACCAAAAACGTCGCCACTCATATCGCCAATACCAACAACGGTGAAATCATCACGGTTTTGAATGTCCATACCGCGCATACGGAAGTGGCGTTTGACCGATTCCCAACCACCGCGAGCGGTGATACCCATCGCTTTATGGTCATAACCGACCGAGCCGCCTGAAGCAAAGGCATCATCGAGCCAAAAGTTATACTCGCTTGATAAGGCATTGGCGATATCTGAGAAGGTAGCGGTACCTTTATCAGCAGCAACGACTAAGTACGGGTCATCTTCGTCGTGACGCACCGTATTGGCTGGCGGGACAATTTTGCCATCGACAATATTGTCGGTCACATCCAGCATACCGCGCAGGAACGCTTGATAACAGGCGATGCCCTCTGCTTGGAAAGCTTCACGGCCATCAGCCATGGTTTTGGTCTTGACGATAAAACCGCCTTTGGAGCCAACCGGGACAATGACCGCGTTTTTGACCATTTGCGCTTTGACTAGACCAAGTACTTCGGTACGGAAATCTTCCATACGGTCCGACCAGCGCAGCCCGCCGCGAGCGACTTTACCGCCGCGTAAATGCACCGCTTCAACGCGCGGTGAATAAACAAATATCTCAAACATAGGCTTAGGTTTGGGTAAGTTTGGAATATCTGCCGCCAAAAACTTAAACGATAAACGGTCTTTACGTTGACCATCTGCTTCTCTTTGATAGAAGTTGGTACGCACCATGGCATTAATCAAATCTAAATACCAACGCAGGATACGATCTTCATCTAAACTACTGACACCAGCCAAGGCGCTGTTGATTTGCTCTCGAGTTTGACTGGTTTTGCTGGCGCGCTCCTCTTCACTGTATTTAGGATTCATGCGCGCATCGAATAGCTCGCTTAAGGCAATGCTAATGGCACTATTTTTTACCACGGTTTGCTGAATATAAGCACTAGAGAACGGCGCTTTTGCTTGCATCATATAACGCGATAAGGCACGCAGTACCACCACATCGTACGTATCGAGTTTGGTGGTTAATACCAGCTCATTAAAGGAATCACTCTCAACGCGCCCTGCCCATATTTGCTTAAGGCTATCTTCAAACTGCGCGCGTACCACTTGCATATCGATGGTGTCAACATGTTCCAATACCAGCTCATACTCTTGCATCCAAATCGGCTGCTCTGGTAAATCGAACTCATAGGTTTGGGCAGAAATGACCGATACGCCAAAGTTTTCTAGTACCGGCAAGACTTTTGAGAGAATCACAGGGTTTTGGCGACCATATAGTTTTAGGTGCAGCTGATTGCTGGCGCCGCCCGTTGACTGATATAAATGCCAAATCATTGGTTGCTCGTCACTTAAGCTGGCCAGACGTTTGGTATCTCCGACCGCCGTCCGCGCATCAAACCGTTCTTGATAGGCTGCTGGAATATAGCTTAAGAAGCGGCGCATTAAGGCATTGGCTTGTTGTTCACCGACATTATCGAGCAGCATTTTTTGATAATTATCGCGCCATGATTGCATGAGAGCCGACAGCTTATCTTGTAGCGCCGCCGTATCCACGTCATTCACTTGACCGGGTATCGTACGCACATGGACGTGGACGCGGGCGTGTTCTGATTCGTTAAATTCCGTGGTAAAGCCAGATGACGTACCGCCGTAAGCGTCTTTTAAGACGTTTTGTACTTTAATACGCAGCTCGGTATTGAATTTATCGCGCGGGATATAGACCAAGCAGGATACAAAGCGCTGATAATGATCGACTCGGCTAAATAAGCGCAAACTTTTTTTATCTTGCAATTGGCTAATACCAGAGACGATAGGATATAACTCTTCAACGCTGGCTTGAAACAAATCATCGCGCGGCAGAGAGTTAATCACATGCATCATTTTATGATACGCATGACCGTCACGTGGTAAATCCGCCATCGCCATGATTTTATTGGCTTTTTCACGTAGCAACGGAATCTGTTGTACGCTTAGCTGATAGGCTTGCGCGGTAAATAGACCAATAAAGCGATATTCGCCAATCAGCTTGCCATGGTCATCAAACTTATGAATGCCTAAAAAGTCCATGTATACCGGACGATGGACAGGTGACACACGGCTTGATTTAGACAACATCAATACGCGTGGCTCGGTTAATAATTTTTTTAGATTATGAGGCAACTCATCAAAGCTTTTTGAGAGCGTATCCTCACTTCCGCCGCGCAACAGGCCAAGCCCACTATTACCAATGGCAAATAAGTCTAAATTGTCATCATTTTCTAAGCGGTACTCGCGATAGCCTAAAAAGATAAAATGCTCATCTAATACCCAATCCAAAAACGCTTGAATTTCTTGCGGCGAATAATACACTTCGGGTAGATTTTGACCAGCCAGCTCCGCTTTTATATCGGTCAGCTTGCCGCGTATCTGCTGCCAGTCATCAACGACGATATCGAGGGTATCAATTTTTGCCAGCAGCATCTGCTTTAGAGCTGCCAACTCATCATTGTTTTGATAAGCGATTTCGCAATGAATCAAAGACATTTTTGACGTGTCACTTTCATGGGCGCTTTCGACATGAGTGATATCGCCGCTTTCATCGCGCTCAACCCCGATAATGATATTATAGGTACGATGGACATCGATACCTTCTGCTTCCAAGCTCATTAAAATGGTATCGACCAAAAATGGTCTATCGTAAGCGACTATTTGGATAACCGTATGCGAGCTATGAAAATGCTGCTCTTCGGCGATGGGGTTTAAAATAGCAAGCTGCGGCTGACTGCCGTCATAGGCTTTAAGCAAAGTAAAATGATGCAGCGCCATACCAGCCAAATCCATATTACTGATATCTTTCGCCACTTCTTGATGCAGCGTCTGATAATAGCTATGAATAAAATGGTCAAATAGCGATTTGTCTTTTTGTACATAGCTGGTGGCAATATCGCTTATCTGGCTGATCCGCTCTTTTGCGATATTTAAGTTGTGAGGCATATCCATTGTCCTTTGTTATAGGTTTGTCGTTCTCGTTTTTGCAATAACCAATCATTGGTATCTACTAGTGCCAACCTATCAAAGTGTAACGCACTGCGGCGTCTAGCAAAAGCGTACAACATCATTTCATGAATCACTAAAATGTCGATAACCTTTGATAATGAGACAGTTAAAGATAGAGTATTTAGTAATTAAGACAATAACACCCTAACCTCATCTAAAACTTTCTGGCAGGTGGATACTCATGACAACCATGGCGTTTTTTTGTTAGAATACCGCAGTATATTGCAGCAGATTTTGCTGGCTCGCTATTAACTCCCAAAAAACTAACTCACAAACAACTTACAATGAATTTTGATGCTAAGGGCAGACGTATGATGAATATTTTGGTGATTGGCTCAGGTGGTCGCGAACACGCACTCGCATGGCAGTGTGCAAAAGACGACAAGGTACAAAGCATCTATGTCGCCCCCGGTAATGCTGGCACCGCCCTTGAGCCCAAATGCCAAAACGTCACCTTAGAAGATATAGCCGATGCTGACGAACACAGTGCTGTCATCGAATTTTGCCAAAATAATGCCATTGATATGGTGATTGTCGGTCCAGAAGCGCCGCTGGTAACCGGTATCGTTGATGCTTGCCGCGCAGCCGGTATTAAAGCATGGGGGCCAACCGCTTATTGTGCGCAGCTCGAAGGCTCAAAAACCTTTGCAAAAGAATTTATGGCACAAAACAAAATACCAACCGCAGCTTATCAAGGGTTTACGGACGCTACTGCTGCCAAAGCCTATATCGATGAGCAAGGCGCACCGATTGTGATCAAAGCCGACGGTTTGGCTGCTGGCAAAGGCGTTATCGTCGCCGAAACCATCGAGCAGGCGCACGAAGCAATTGACGATATGCTTGCGGACAATAAATTTGGCGATGCTGGTAGCCGTGTGGTTATCGAGCAATTCTTGCAAGGGGAAGAAGCCAGCTTTATTTGCATGGTAGATGGTAACAACATCTTGCCGATGGCAACCAGCCAAGACCATAAACGTGCCTTCGAAGGCGATACGGGACCAAATACTGGTGGCATGGGCGCTTACTCCCCTGCCCCAGTCGTCACCCAAGACGTTCACGATAAGGTAATGGCGCAAGTTATCCAACCTGTTGTTGATGCCATGAAAGCCGCCGGACATCCTTATACTGGCTTTTTATACGCTGGGCTAATGATTGATGATGCGGGCGACCCGTATGTGATTGAGTTTAACTGCCGCTTTGGTGACCCAGAAACGCAGCCGATTTTGATGCGTTTGCAATCATCGATGGTTGACTTGATCGCACAAGGGCTAGAGGGTAAATTACCAACCGCAGCCAATTGGGATGAGCGCCCTGCTCTCGGTATTGTCGTTGCTTCAAAAGGCTATCCTGAAACCTCATCTAAAGGTGATGTAATTACCGGCTTGCCAGAGTTAGATAATGACAATCAAAAGTCAGTCAAAGTTTTCCATGCTGGTACGGCTTTCTCTAATAACGATACGCATAGTGATGATAATGATGAGAAAGAAGTGGTAACCAATGGCGGGCGTGTATTGTGCGTGACGGCATTGGCTGATAGCATTTCTGGTGCACAGCAAGCCGCATTGATCGTGACTGGCGCGATTAGTTTTGATGGCGCTCATTATCGCCGTGATATCGGACACCATGCGATTGCGCGCGAAAACGTTTAATATGGTTAAGCCAATTTAAAACTTATATCGTTTTTCTTATATTGTTTTTATAGCAGTCCGACCTAGTGTAATGCTAGGTCGGATTTTTCGTTTGCTCATTTTTTTTATGAGCGTATTTTAAAATTTATCTTTGGCGGCTTAATGTTAGAATAAAGGTCACCATCGTGGCACATAATTTTGAGCGCTTTAATGCTCGGTCGTAGCCTGTAACATAGCAATTCATAGATGTACTTTTAATAAGCATACGTTAACTTACAAAGTAACGGCTCATGCTAGGCGCAGGCAGCTCAATCTACCACCCATTATATGATACAATTTTGTACCAGTACGTCGCATCTCCTTGTATTGTCGGTTTACGCCCGCACATCAATAGCAACCGGATGAATGATTATATTTATGGCAAATGATACCTCTAGACCCTCTAATAATAAACCGTCTAATAATAAGCAATCCATCGACAACCTGAAGACCTCAGGGTTTGAGCGTCGGATGTCTATTGCGAAAACCTCCTTAAATATCGGTCGTCGTTGGGCAGGTAATAGTGTGTCTGGTATGTTTTTGAATAAAGAAGCACGTACGGCGCGCAATCAAATTTTTATGGAAGAACAGGCGCATTATCTGGCAGAAGAGCTGGGTAAATTAAAAGGGTCGGTGGTAAAAATTGGCCAAATGCTGGCAATTTATGGCGAGCATATATTACCGCCTGAAATCACGCGCGCCCTGCAAACACTCAATGACGATACCGCCACCTTAGCATGGCCAAAAATCGAGGTCACATTACGCCAATTATTAGGCACGAAGTTAAATGAGTTAGAAGTTGATCCCGTTCCTATTGGTACCGCTTCCCTCGCCCAAGTTCATCGCGCAACGGTATTGGCAACGGGCGAGCAAGTGGTGTTAAAAATCCAATATCCCGGTGTGGCCGATGCCATCAATTCTGACTTGGCTTTATTTAAGCGTTTATTAAAAGTCAGTAATATCGTACCGCAAACACGCGCCCTCGATGCATGGTTTGAAGAGATACGTGACCTCCTCCATCATGAAGTTGACTACGAAGCGGAAGCAGCGACCACGGAGCGTTTTTATGAGCGCTTACTAGGCGACCCGCGTTATATCGTACCCAAAATCAATCGTACTTACTCAACCAAACGCTTGTTATGCATGTCTTATGAGCCAGGCATTACGGTGGTCTCGGAAGCGCTACAGTTATTGTCACATGAGCGCCGCAACGCTATCGGTCAAGCCGCTATCGAAATCATGATGCAAGAGATTTTTGTATGGGGCGAGATGCAAACGGATCCGAATTTTGGTAATTACCTCGTTCGTGTCGCTGCTGATGAAAACGAAATCGATAAGCTGGTCTTGCTAGATTTTGGTGCCATTCGCCAATTCGATGATAACTTACTAACCATTGCGCACGGGCTATTGCGAGCTGGGTATCGTCATGACCATCACGCAATGAAACGCGCTATGACCGGTTATGATTTTTTTGATAGCATGAGTGATAAAGTACGTTCAGATATCGCTTCATTGTTTTTATTAGCGACAGAACCCTTTAGCGACCCTACTTTAAACCCTGATATTCCCAAAAATTGCTTAGATGAACAGCAGCGTTATATCTGGGCCAATAGTAAATTACATACTCGCCTCTCAAATAACGCTACGCGAGCAATACAGTCTTTCGAGTTCAATCTGCCACCTAAAGAATTTATGTTTATCAGTAGAAAATTTATCGGTGCTTATACCTTTTTGACAGTGCTAGATGCGCATACCGATTCTAATAAATTGGTGAAGCCTTTTTTATAAGATGAGAAAGTGATATTTTTTGGACCGCCTTTTTGTGGCGGTCTTTTTATGGTTTATTTTTATCTGCTTAGGCTATTTTATATAATTAACCCCACTCTCAACTTATTTTTCTAAGGTATTGGTTTACTTAGTTTTTAAAATTTCAGTTAAAACAATTAGAATTTTAAATTCTATAAAAATCAAAAGCCTACGATAAGTTGAGATTGGCGTATAATTATCTTCTTGATAATACATTTTTGTTTCATGCTCTTTGTCCTTAATTTTTTATTCGCTAATTTTGAGTATAATGCGTTTTTTTACTTAGGCTATTTTTTATGCTTTATTACTTGCTTGCCAATTGTCGAATCGGGTTTGATAACCGTCAGGCTTACGCATGTTTAACTGCCAACAAGTTTCACCGCGCGCTAGATACTTGACTTCAAAGTGTGTACGCTGACTATCGCTAGCGACTTTATGACGCGTATTCGGTAAGCACCAGACTTCATTGGCTTGCTGCTCTGCATTATCCATATACGCTTCTATATTAGTCGCCAGCACCACTTCTCCATCTACTTGCAAACGAGAAAGCAAAAACTCAAAAAAAGGCATGTTTAACCACTGTTGGTTAGGGTTATGTTGCTCAGGATTGGGATATAAGATAAAGATACGCTCGATACTGTTTGGTGCAATGGCGTGGACAATCCAAGCGATGGCATCCGCATGAATCGCGCTGAGATTGCTTGATTTCTGCTGCCCGACCAATTTAGCAAAAGCATCGAATTTATTACGCGTACGCTCGATGGCTATTAGATGCTTATCAGGATACTGCAGTGCAAAGCTAAGCGCATGCTTGCCCTTCCCTGCGCCAATCTCCAATACCAAAGGCAGCTGTCTATTCATCAATACTTCTGGAGTCATAAAATCGCGCGGTGCTGAAAGTTTTTGGGGTTGAAAGGCACGCTGCTGCTGATGCGAAAGCTCAAGATTGTCAGTCATCTACTATCCTTAAGGGATTTGTCATTTGTCATTATCCGACCGCATGCTATTATATAGTCAATCCAGCCTAATAGTAATACAACCTCCATGCTTATCGAACGACAATTATTAATGCCGCAGGGCGATTGCTTATAAAGCTGGAAAACTCACATTATTCATACTCGCTATTGATTAGAAGCGCTGTCTTAAATGACAGCATTTATTGATAGCCCATAGGATATACCTACTTTTATTATGACTGAATCTACTTCTAGCAACAGCGACCACAATACCAACCCCTTACCCAAAACCTATCCTTGTCCAGAATGCGGCAACCAAACTGCGTGGCAAGACAATAAAAATAAGCCGTTTTGCAGTCATCACTGCAAGCTTATTGACTTAGGCGCATGGGCAAGTGAAGAATATACCTTACCTGCCGAATCGACGCCGTTTTCTGATGAACTCTAATTATCTATTCACTCCCATTATACTTTTTACCCTCTAACTTTTTATTATGCCAAGGATGTTTTACATGTCTGCTACTTACCTGATGCCCACTTACAATCGTCAACCAATCAGCTTCACCCGCGGTTCAGGCAGTTGGCTTTATACCAAAGATGAGACGCCCTACTTAGATGCCTTGACGGGTATCGCAGTATGCGGCTTGGGGCATTGTCATCCAAAAGTAACTGAGGCTATTCAGCAGCAAGCAGCAACCTTAGTGCATACCAGTAATTTATTTGGCATTGATTGGCAAGAGCGAGCTGGCGAAGCTCTATGTAATGCCGCGCAAATGGACAGCGTATTTTTTGCTAATAGTGGTGCTGAAGCCAATGAAGCGGCATTAAAACTGGCACGACTCTATGCGCATCAGCAAGGTTTTAAACGCCCAAAAGTTATCGTTATGGAACAGTCTTTTCATGGTCGCACCTTGCTGTCGTTATCAGCAACTGCCAACCCTAAAGCCCGTGAAGGTTTTTATACCTTGGATGAAGACTTTATTCGTGTGCCCTTTGGTGATATCGCCGCGATTGAACAAGCCGCTCATGACCATGATGATATCTGTGCGGTATTTGTCGAGCCTATACAAGGCGAAGGTGGTTTAAATACCGCAGCCAATGGCTTTACGTATCTTGAGCAACTACAAGCTATATGCGATAGTCATGATTGGTTATTTATGCTCGATGAAGTACAAACCGGTAACGGTCGTACGGGCAAGTACTTTGCGTATCAGCATAGCAATGCACGCCCTGATGTCTTAACCACGGCCAAAGGCTTAGGTAATGGCTTTCCAGTAGGCGCTTGCATGGTACGCGGACGTGCCAATGGCTTGTTTGGCGCCGGTAGTCACGGCTCAACCTATGGTGGCACGCCGCTAGCCAGTCGCGTAGTACATAGCGTTTATGAAGTGCTTGCTGATGACAGTATCATGGACAATGCCGTCACCGAAGGACAGTTCATCCGTGAAGGAGTGGTTAATGCGCTTGGACGATATGGCGTTAGCACTCGCGGCGCAGGGATGATGATTGGTATCGCGCTACCAGAAGAGATGGATTGTAGCAAATTGGTTGACCGTGCCCGTGATGAGCAAAAATTAATCATTAATGTCACAGGCGGGCATGTGATTCGACTATTGCCGCCGCTTAATATGAGCCGTGATGAAAGCTCACAAGTGGTTGAGCGTTTGGTTAATTTATTGAAACCTTCGTTTTAAACGGTTGAATTAATCAAAGTTTAAAACTAGAAAAAGCCTATAGATACATTATCTATAGGCTTTTTGCCTTTTAACACTTTAAAAGCATTTTAATCAGATATTACTAAATACTTAACTTAATTGGCGTGAAAGTACTTTTTTAATACTTCTAAGCAACGGGTGATTTTTGCTGGTTGCTGATCACGGTTTAAGGTGACGGCATATAGCACGAAACTTGGCAGCTGATAACCAGTCAACACTTCGACCAAATTGCCATTTTCAAGCTCTCTTTTGACGTCCATCTCCATGATACGAATTATACCATGACCTTCCTTTGCTAAAGTCATCGCCATAAAGACGTTGTTGGTGTGAATACGCGAATTCATTTTGATGCGTGTTTTCTTGCCTGTTTCGGTCTGAGTAAGCTCGACATGACTTGCATCCTTCATGATATCGATACAAATCAGCTGATGGTCTGCTAAGTCTTTTGGCGTTTCAATCTTTTTATGCTGACGTAAATACTGCGGTGAGGCGACCAACAGTTGACGCACATCAGATAATGGGTAATTGCTCAAGGTTGAGTCGTTGATATTAGGGCTCATACGTACCGCAATATCGATACGCTCATCAATCATATCAATATAATGATTATCAGCAAAATAAGTAATGCTAAGGTCATCGTGCGCCGACATCCAAGTCGATAGAGCGGGCAAAATATGGTGAACGCCAAGCTCAGGCGTCGTTGCAATACGTAAGCTACCCGCAAGCTCATCACGTAATTGGTTGACTTTAATACGCCCTTGTTCAGCGGCACTGACCACATCTTTTGCCGCTTCATAAAAGCTTGCGCCCGCTTCTGTTAAGCTAAGCTTACGAGTTGAGCGATGTAGGAGTACTACGCCAAGCTCGTTTTCTAAAGCGCGTATCTGTTGGCTGACCGCACTGGTCGTAATACCCAATTCGCGAGCTGAACCACTAAAAGAGCCGTGTCCGACCACACTGGCAAACACAGCCATACCACGTAAATTATCTAACATATTTCCACCTAAGCTGCTTTTTAGTTTTTAATATAACTTAACCATTATAGCGGATTATAATAAATCCTACAGTTTTTTACTATAACTCTGTTAGTCATCCAAAGCTATTTAGTCATTAATAAAACGAAAAATATCAAGGCGATAAATTGATATCGCCTTGATATTTGGAGAATTATAATAAAATATATAAAGGTTTACTGATTAAAGATTGCCAATCATAAAATTGAACATTGTTTAATATAACTGAACGCTTTAATATAACTGAACCTTACCCATTTTTCCTTCACCGCGCTCCGTCAAATACTGCATAACGGGCGTATTAAGCAATCTAGACTCTGCCACTGTACGCGCTTCAATAAGGCGTTTTTGTTGACGACGTTCAGGCGTCTTATCATCGGCTTGCATAATACTGCCATCTATCTGCAAGCTAATGTCTGCTTGCGTAAACTGTTCTTGTAATTTTGCCGCCAGCTGCTGAAAAGTAGCTTGCAGATGCTTACTATCCACCGCCGTGACAAAGACCGCTTTAGCGTTACAGTGCCCGGTCATCATTCCTTGACGTGCCAGTGCCAATTCATCGGGTGCCAAACTACCAGCTTCGCGGGCGCATTGTAGCCAGTAGTCCCATTTTTCTGGCGTCCACTCGCCCGTTAATTCTTGCGGCGCACAGCGTAATAAAGTACGCGGATCATCCACTTGCGCAGTTAATTGAGAATCATTTGCGCTAGGCTCAATAACAGGTTCAGGCTCAATAACAGGTTCAGGCTCAATAACAGGTTCAGGCTCAATAACAGGTTCAGGCTTAATATTGCTGCTTAATAAATCCAATCCTTCATCATTACCGTAGCTATTATATTGGTCAAATTCAGCATCATCATAACTTGTATTGTATGGCTCGACCTCATTTTGATGTGGGGTCGGATAATCAGCATCATAGCCTGGTAGTGGCAGTATTGAGTCCGCTGCTGGCTCTAAGTATGGTTCTGGCTGCGATTCTGATAGCGCTTCTACTACTGCTAAGGTTTGCTCTAAAGAAGGGGCTATATTTTCATCTGTACTTAAAAGTGCAGTGGTGTTTGCTGCATCAACAGTATTGGCACTTATTGACACTGTATTGAGTTCAGCCTTAGCATTATCGGCCGTATTAGTTTCTATCGAGCCTGTAGAAACAGATGATACAAGGTCAGACGGTATAGTAGTACCAGGTACGTTTACTAAAATCTCATCGACGGGTAAAGGTCGAAACGCCAATAGACGTAAAATACACATCTCAAGCGCCTGCATCGGTGTGCTAGCCAGCTTTACGCCTTCACGCGCCTGCACGACGATTTCGTAATATAGCTGTAAAACGTCAGGACTCATGTGCTGCGCAAGCTGATTAATCTGCTGCGCTTGTGCTTCGTTTACGTTAAGCGCAACCTCAGGCAGCAGTTGCGTCAATGCCAATTGATGTAACAGCTCAGCCAAGCCGTCAAACATGCTAGTGGCATCGACCATTTGCGCCCGCATTTGCTCGATATGTGTGGCGACTGCTGATTTATCATGATTATAAATATCTGTAATTAAACGCACCAAGTCAGCGGCATCAATTAAGCCAAGCATGGCATTAACTGTTACATCATCGAGCGCGCCTTGTCCAAATGCAATCGCTTGATCGGTCAATGACAACGCATCACGCACCGAGCCTTTAGCAGCACTGGCCAATTGCCAAAGCGCAGGCTGAGTATAATCCACCTGCTCTTGATTTAAGATATTGGCTAGATGCTCACTAAGCAGACTTTGCGATAAAGGACGCAACACAAACTGCAAACAGCGCGAGATAATCGTGATGGGCAGCTTTTGTGGGTCGGTGGTGGCTAGTAAGAATTTTACATGCTCAGGTGGTTCTTCCAAGGTTTTGAGCAGCGCATTAAAGCTGTGTGTCGACAGCATATGCACCTCATCAATCAGGTACACCTTGTAGCGACCTTGGCTTGGCGCATACGGCACATTATCAAGTAGCTCGCGGGTGTCTTCAACTTTGGTACGCGAGGCCGCATCAATCTCGATTAAATCAATAAACCGTCCTTGATCAATCGCCACGCAGTTATCACAGACACCACATGGCGTGCTAGTGATACCCGTCTCACAGTTTAAACATTTAGACAAAATACGCGCAATAGTGGTCTTACCGACACCGCGCGTACCCGTAAATAAGTAAGCATGATGCAGACGATTATAATCAATCGCATTAATCAGTGCTTGGGAGACGTGCGATTGCCCAATCAACTCGTGAAAGTTTTTTGGACGATATTTGCGCGCTAAAACTTGATATTGCTGCGTCATAATGAATGCCAACGTGAGTAATAATGTAAATAAAGCTTCAAATCAGCGATTTAGCTTAAAACTAACTATAAAAGTAGGTATTGAAACCAAACGTCGAAACTGGGTTCTAGCACAAGTTAGGATTGCGCCCGTAACTCAGCCAGTTGTTCATACAAACGCTGGGTATTAGCATCGATAAGCGAGCCTTGCTGATGAAAGGCGTCAAGATGAACTTCGGTATTCACGCTGTCTTCACAGGGTCTGACATCGACACCGATTAAAAACAGATCTTGCATGACTGGCTGCTGCATTTGCGCGTTGAGCTCAAATAATAAGTCTTGATGACCGGCACGCACTTTGTCCGCACTTAATGAGCTGTTGTCATCTTGCGCATAAAAAATCAGCAGATAATGACGGCCAAAGATATTATAAGAGTGCTCATGGCGCACGTAGCCATTCCAGCGTGAATCTTGGTCAATCGTTCTATGCGCCAAGATTTTCTCTACCAAACAAGCATAGGTGTACATGGACTCATCGACCAAAATATCAACCTGCTCTTTTGGCAATGGCGTACCCACGTCATAACACGCTATGACCAAGCTATTAAACAGCTTGTACCACATGCGCGTGTTCTTTTGAATCTCTGCCATCAACGCTTGAGCAAACTCTGCCTGCTCAGGCTCTGCCGCTTTTAGCAATCGTGGTTCAATCTCTGCTATCAAATTATGGCTGACCAGTTGTTTTTGAACCTCAATCGCCCTTTGGTGAAAATCTGGCGACTGTAAAAACTGAGCAAGCAAGGTTGATTCGTCTTGAAACGCTTCAAATCCCGCAAGCTTACGGCGATGAAAATCTAAAAATGCCGTCAAATCACTGGGCGTTACCAATTGCTTGAGTATCTCAGTGAAATTCTGATAGCTAAAGACTTGCAAGACACTTTCTTCATCGTCCAAATCTAACACACAGTCTTCTGCAAAAAACTGACTGCCATATTCATAGCCAACCGCATATGAGGCGGTTTCTACAGGTTTACTCTGTTGGCTATTACGATAACTATTCTGATAGCGGTTTTGATAAACGTTTTGAGCATTGTTCTTTTCAGCATTTATCTCAGCAATCTCTTGATGCTGAACCGAAAGTGCGGTCAAACCAATAAAATAAATCGCCTTGTCTACTGTTTGCCTTTGGCCAGATGCCAACTTATTTTTAGACTGGTTTTTAGAAACATTTTGATAGGCAAGCGCCTGATCATTCTTCAGATACAACTGAGCGTGTTGCTTAATCAGCTGATTGACAACGTCTTTTCTCCACGTACGCACCTGAGTGCTATCGATATCCTGTCTATCAGCCTGTATCGTCACATCATTGACGATAAGGTAGACCACAGCATTAGAAAACTCAAAGACAAAATCATACCCCTGAAGATATTCAGAGGCAGTGATTTTGTCTGGAGTTAAATCGTACAAAGATAAAAAGTTTTGCTGAATCATCTGCTGCCAAATCGACGCTGGTACTTGCTGAGTGTCCATAACATCCCTATCCATAAGGTCTCATATAAACTTGAGACCATTCTATTAAAAGTACAAAAAACCTTCTTATGTTCAGTTTAGTCCCAGCATCGATTTATGGCAAGTAAAGCAGTCTAGCTTTCGAACTTGCGGCGCATATGTGGGAATAAAATTACATCGCGAATACTGGCCGAGTCAGTAAATAGCATCACTAAACGATCGATACCGATACCCTCACCTGCAGTCGGCGGTAAACCATAAGACAAGGCTTCGATATATTCTTCATCAAAATGCATCGCTTCATCATCGCCAGCGTCTTTTTCAGCAACTTGACCATGGAAACGCTCAGCTTGGTCAGCAGGGTCATTGAGCTCACTAAAGCCATTGGCCAGTTCACGACCACCGATAAATAGCTCAAAGCGATCGGTAATGTCAGGATTGTCATCGCTACGGCGTGCCAGCGGTGAGGTTTCAGCTGGGTATTCAGTGATAAAAGTCGGCTGACGTAACTGATGCTCAGCGGTTTCTTCAAAGATAATGGTTTGCAACTTACCCACGCCAAAGACGTCTTTGACTTGTTGTTTTAACGTCGTTGAAGCGTATTCTGCAAGATAATCACGGTCGTTGATACGCGATATATCGAAGTTTTCGGCATATTTAGCAATGGCATCAGACATCGACAAGCGGATAAATGGGGCTTTTAGGCTAATCGCCTCACCTTGATAAGTCAGCTCCGTGGTGCCCAAAATATCCATTGCCAGCTCATTGAACAAGCGCTCGGTCAAATCCATCAAGTCATGATAATCGGCATATGCCTGATAAAACTCAATCATGGTAAATTCAGGATTATGACGGGTTGAGACGCCTTCATTACGGAAACTGCGGTTAATCTCGAATACTTTTTCAAAGCCACCAACCACTAGGCGTTTTAGATACAGCTCAGGCGCGATACGCAGATATAACGGCATATCTAAGGCGTTATGATGGGTCACAAACGGACGCGCAACCGCGCCACCTGGGATAGGATGCATCATCGGCGTTTCAACTTCCATAAAACGCTCATTTAGCATAAATTTGCGAATACCGCTGATAACCTGACTGCGAATCACAAAAGTATCGCGCGTGGTCTCATTGGTCATCAAATCAAGATGACGATTGCGATAGCGTGCTTCGACATCGGCCAAGCCATGGAACTTATTTGGCATCGGACGTAGCGCTTTGGTCAATAGAGTCAGCGCTTCGATATGGACATATAAGTCGCCTTTGCCAGAACGACCGATATAACCAGATACCCCAACGATATCGCCCAAATCTAGCGATTTAATCGTCGCTAGCGTCTCTGGGTCTAGCTGTTTGCGTGCCACATATAACTGAATACGACCAGTCATATCTTGAATCACAATAAACGCGCCGCGGTTTAGCATCACGCGACCGGCTACATTTACTTGAGTTTTTTCACCATTGGCAATTTTATCTTCGATTTCTTGCTTTGAGATACCGTCAAAAGCCGTTTGTAAATCCTGAGCATAGTCCGTGCGCTTAAAGGTATTCGGATAAGGCTGCTTACCTGACGCCTTGATGTCATCAAGCTTAGTTTGCAGTTGAGCAATCAGCTCGTTCGCGTCTTCTGGGGCTTGCTCTTGATTCGGATTTTGATTGTTGTGCTTTGACATAATACTCTCAAATTATTAGATAATTAAAGGAATAAACGAAGTAAAATTAAAATAAGACGTTCAAATAAAACTTATTTTTAATATGAAAAAATAGCAAAATCTTTCTAATTTTTGGCGTCCAGCTTAGCTAACTTAGCCAGTTTGTGCTTTTAATCACCGCCGCCAATACTGGCCATCAAGTCTGCTTGGTGTTCACGCAGCAGCGCATCAAGGATTTCATCTAAGTCGCCTTCCATAATCGAATCAAGTTTGTATAACGTCAAATTGATTCGATGGTCGGTCATACGACCTTGTGGGAAATTATAGGTACGGATACGCTCTGAGCGATCACCACTACCGACCAAGTCGCGACGTATTGAGTCCGCCACATCGACTTGTGCTTGTACTTTTGCTTGCTGAATTTTGGACACCAGCATTTTCATCGCATGGGCACGGTTTTTATGCTGACTGCGTTCTTGTTGACACTCTACCACGGTACCCGTTGGAATGTGGGTCAAACGTACCGCAGAGTCAGTGGTGTTAACGTGCTGACCACCGGCGCCGCTTGAGCGAAACGTATCCATTTTAATATCAGCAGGATTGATATCGACGCTATCATCAATCTCAACCTCTGGCATAACGGCAACCGTACAGGCTGAAGTATGGACGCGACCTTGGCTCTCGGTTTCAGGCACACGCTGGACGCGGTGCGCACCCGACTCAAACTTTAAACGACCATACACGCTATTGCCCGACACACGAGTAATGATTTCTTTATAACCACCATGCTCCCCCTCATTGGCTGATAAAATCTCTACCGTCCAGCCTTGGTTTTGGGCATATTTTTGATACATACGGAACAAATCACCTGAGAAAATCGCTGCTTCATCACCGCCTGTCCCAGCTCGAATTTCCAAAAACGCTGGCACTTTATCATTGGGGTCTTTTGGCAACATCATGACGTTAAGCGCTTCTTCCATCTCAGCAATGGTCTTACTCGCACTGTCAATCTCGTCCTGCATCATCTCTTTCATTTCAGGGTCTGATGATTCCGCTAGCATCGTCTCTGCATCCGCTTGATCCGTCTCTGCCCGCACATAGTTCTGCCATAACGTCGTGATCTCCATCAAGTCGCTATGCTCAACCGACAATTCACGGAATTTATTATTATCGCTAATGACACTCGGGTCGGATAATAAAGCGGTGACCTCTTCATAACGGTCTACCATCTGGTCTAAACGCAGGCGTAAGGATTCTTTCATAAAAGGACTTTTTTAAAATGAGTAAAATAAGAGAGTGATTATAGCAAATTTTTGCGCTTAATTTAAAACCTCTCAGCAATCTTGCCATTATATTCGCAAACTGCTCAATTTATACGCGATTACACCCATATACCAACCTTCAATTCTGCTTGCTATAGCTATAAAAAGGCATCACGAAACAAAAAAACAAACGGCGAGCATAAAAAAAATAGCTAAGAATTCTCTTAGCTATTTTTATGGTTAAAACAGAGCTTCTATTAACTATTAAACCTTACGAACCAGTACCGAACCAATCGAGTAACCGGCGCCAAATGAGCAAATCACACCCAAATCACCAGATTGTAGCGCGTCTTTATAACGATGGAACACAATCATAGGACTTGCGGAGCTGGTATTGGCAAACTCATCAATGACACTTGGTACAATCGCTTTATCCGCTTCTTTACCGATAACGGTACGCAAGATTAAATCCAGCATATTGGCATTGGCCTGATGTAGCCACATCATTTTGACATCGCTGGCTTGCAGATTGTTTTCATGCAAATGCTCAGTAATAATCTCAGAAACCTTTGGACAGACTTCACGGAATACTTTACGACCGTTTTGTAAAAACAGTTTGTCAGTGACCGGCTCTTTGATATCGGGGTACATCTCAGTCTGTGCCGCTAAGAACTCAGAGCGATCCATAAAGCCGTATTCGTTTTTGATATTGGTCGAAAACTGAGTGAATAACTTGGCGTTTAGAATCTCGTAGCCTTTTGGCGTATCAAGCTCTTCAACAATAGAAGCCGTTGCTACGTCACCAAAAATAAAGTGGCTATCACGGTTGCGCCAGTTTAGATGCGCTGAAGTAATCTCAACGTTCACAACCGCAACGCGTTTGGCAAGACCCGAAACGATAGAACCATGTGCTTGCGATAGACCAAAAGTTGCGGCACTACAAGCAACGTTCATATCATAAGCAAAGCCACCAACCATACCAATCTCATTTTGAATCTCGATAGAGACCGCAGGATAAGTACGCTGGAAGTTTGAACACGCAAGAATAATACCGTCTAAATCATTGGCCTCAAGACCTGCATCAGCGAGCGCATCTTTCAATGCAGCAGCGCCCATTTCTGCCATGATAGACAGCTCTTCGCCCAAATTACGATGGGCAATGACAGGTGCCATAATTTCAGGGTCTAAGATACCGTCCTTTTCCATCACATAACGTGATTTGATGCCCGATACTTTTTCAATAAAGGCCGCTGATGAGTGCTCTAGCGCCGTAACTGTACCAGCTTCAATCGCGTCAGCATGTTTGGCATTGTAATTATCAACATACTGGTTAAATGACTCTACTAACTCTTCATTACTAATGCTATAAGGGGGGATATATAGGCCAGTGCCTGTGATACAAGTCGTCATGATACGCTTCCTTGTCTACTACGATGGTGCTTGCAATAAGCATAAAAGTGGAGAAAAACAACAGTCGTCTAATTCTCGGTGAATAACTGTAAACTTAAAATAAGTGCCTTTATTATGCCTGAATAATATAATTTTTCTAATACTTTGTTACAAATAATCCGCTTCTTAATGAGAATAAGTAAAGACTGGCTTCATTTGTCGACAGCTGCGCTATAATTGCTGTGAATTATCATCATTTGGTTGCAACTTGTTTGTTAACTCTCGCTTTACTTTTTAATTTTGGAATAGCAATGGCGGAACTCTTAAACTGGTTATTTGGGCAGTATGCTGACTACTCAACCCTATTTATTGCCTTAGAATTGATTGCGGTCATATTTGGGGTCAGTAGCGTCTTACTTGCCAGCAAAACCAATATTTTGGTTTTTCCTATTGGATTGGTCAGCACCGCTATTTTTGTCTATCTACTTTGGAAGTGGCAACTGTTCGGCGATATGTTTATCAACGCCTACTACAGTATCATGAGTATTTATGGATGGATAAATTGGACGCAAAATAAGCACAATACAGACATCAAAAAGCATCATGACCATATAAATCCAACCAGACAGCAGCAAGATGCACACACCTATAATGCGGACGCTCACTCTGCCATTGACGTTGAGCATTTAAACAAAAAAGATCTCCCTATACTCACTGTACTGGCGGCAGCGACCGTCGCCTTTGTCGCTTTGATTTATTATTTTAGACCTGTTATCAATAATAACTTTAGCTTCGATGGCGCGGTATTGGGCTTGCACTTATTTACCTGGGTCGATTACACCGACATGCTGACCACCGCGCTGTTTTTAATGGCAATGTGGCTGATGGCGCGGCGTAAAATCGAACACTGGCTACTTTGGATTATTGCTGACGCGATTTCCGTGCCGCTGTATTTTTATAAAGGTCTAACTTTTACCGCGCTACAGTACGTAGTCTTCACTCTCATCGCAATCTGGGCATACTATGAATGGCAACGACGCTACCGCGTACAATCTCACGCAGCATACGCCTAAATCGGTCTTTAATGTCGCAATATTAGGGGCAGAAAGCACCGGCAAGACTACGTTATGCCGCGATTTGGCTGCGCATTTTGGCAGTCCGTGGGTACCAGAATATATGCGCACTTACCTGCAAGTAAAATGGGATAACGAGCAGCTGACTTGCACGTGGGATGATTTACTACCTATCGCGCAAGGTCAAATCGACTTAGAAAATAAACTTGCCAAACAAGCCGCGCAACTGCCTGATGACAACCGTTATTTATTTTGTGATACCAATTTATTTGAGCTGATGGTGTATGCCAACTGGTATTATGGTGACTGCCCTGAGGCGCTTAGCCAAGCGGCATTGACACACCATTACGATTTAATACTCTTGACCGAAGTGGATATCCCGTGGGTCGCCGATGATTTGCGTGATAGCCCGCATCTGCGTGAAGATATCAGCGCTTACTTTGCCAGTCAGTTAACCTTGCATAATAAAGATTTTCAACGCATCGGTGGCGATAGAGGGCAACGGGTGCAGCAATTGGCTAAATGGCTAAATGGCTAAATGGCTAAATGGCTAAATGGCTAAATGGCTAAATGGCTAAATGGCTAAATGGCTAAAAAGAATAGAGAAATAACTCCAAATCTTAAGCAAAACCTATCGTGTCTGTAGGAATTATTTTTGAAAGCTGCCCTATTTACGATGATCGCTTTAATAGCCTTTGCCGCCAACTCTTTGCTTTGTAGAATGGCATTGGCAGACGGCGCAATTGATGCCTGGAATTTTACCGTTATCCGCTTGCTTAGCGCTGCCGCGTGCCTTGGTCTTATCATGCTGCTGCAAGCGTATTTTTTAAGAAGAAACCGTTTAAGAAGAAATGGTCCAAAACAGACTGGCAGTATTGATAAGCCTGTCTTAAAAGATAAAGGCGACTGGTTTAGTAGTCTTTGCTTAGTTATATATGCACTATGTTTTTCAGTGGCTTACCAAGCGCTTGATACCGGGACGGGGGCACTTATTTTATTTGCTGCCGTGCAGCTTACGATGATTGGTTGGGGCATCTATCATAAAGAACCATTAACTCGCGTACAGTGGACAGCACTTTTGATCGCATTGATAGGTTTTGTGTACTTGATGCTGCCATCAGCTAGCACGCCTTCCTTGTCGGCGGCGCTTATAATGGCAATAAGCGGTAGCGCTTGGGGTATCTATAGCATACGTGGTAAAAGCTGCGTTTCGCCGCTCAGAACGACGGGCTTTAATTTTATACGAAGTTTAATTGCAGTGCCGATATTGGCATTATTAGGTATGAGTTATTTAAACGATATCAGCATGACAGGTATCATATTGTCAGTCGCGTCAGGCGCTATCGCTTCTGGCATCGGTTACAGTGTCTGGTATATGGCGATGCCGCTCTTAAAAACCACCCAATCAGCAGTAGTTCAACTTTGTGTACCGGTACTTGCCGCCCTATTCGGTATGATATTTTTGTCAGAGAAATTGACTTTAGATCTTATTGTCGCAAGTGTAGTGATATTAGGCGCAGTGTTGGTCTTCATTTTAAACAAAGGACAAGCAAGACCTTACTGACTAGACCGTGCAGTGATAAAAGTGCTAGCTGATGTTACTTGCCCAAATACGAACCACAACACGAAATTACATTTTTTATTGTATGATACGGCCTTAGCGTAACCAATAAAATTCACATTAATTTTTGAGGACTATTATGAAAAAATTATTCGCTGTTGCCCCTTTTGCCGTACTACTCGCTGCTTGTGCGACCAGCGCGCCGACCACCACAACGCCACCAGCCAATACTCAACCAGTAACTCAATCATTTACTTGTGAAGACGACGGTCAAATCACTGCTGCGTATACTGCAAACGGTGAAGCTGCCAACCTAAACGTTACTTTACCAAAAGTTGGCTTAGACAACGCTAAAGTTAACATGAAACAAGCCGTTTCAGGTTCTGGCGCTCGCTATGTCAACGATGTGAACCCACAGACCACTTACGATTGGCACACTAAAGCAGATTACGGCATCATGACCATCAAAACAGACAAAGGTCAAGAATACCAAGTTAATTGCCAACTATAATAATCATAAATAATGACTGGTAGTTAATAAACAGTGACTTAAGTAACATCTGTATTTTTACTTAAACCTATTCAAATAAAAGAGCCAGCAGTCAAACTACTGGCTCTTTTTTGTGCCTTATTTTTTTATTTAAACTTATCTTTAATAAACCAATTTAGGCATTTATAAGCAATTAAAAGAATGACTTATCAAAAGTTTCTTTTAAGCTTTTAGGTTCGCAGCGTTTGACGTCGTTTAGCTTATGACGAGTTTCTGAAGCTATTTGATAGGCCTTTAGTCGCGACTGCTGCAAATTGCCAATCGGACGGTTTTCCTCTAGGCAGCGAAACGGTGTAAAGGATAAGTTTTCCATAATCTCAAAATGACCGTCATCCGGCACATCTTGACAAGGAATTGTCAGTCTCGCTACCGTCACAAATGGCGCGTCCTTCTCTTTCCATTCGGTGGTGATCTCTTCAATCGGCTGCTTTTTAAGACTGCGACACAGCTGAATCTGGACGTCAAACTGATAATCATGCTCGCGTATTTCATCGATAATCAGCGGGCGAATTGCTTCCTCGCGTGCATTTACATCAAGCTCACGACGGGTGATTTTTTTAGCCGCTGCTTTGGTTGGCGTGACTCTTATCTTTGCCATATAATCGCCATGACGCACTACGCCTTGCGAATGAAAATCATAAAGCAAGGTGTTTTTTGGCTCAATGGTTATAAATCCGCCCAGTGCTTTAAAGGTTTTAAAAGACTCTTTGGTCGGTAATCTTGAGCCGTAATTGGTCAACCAATTAAAAGCCAATTGCGCTTTGCCTCTTGCGCCTTTTTCAGCGTATTCTGGCAGCTCTAAAAATAGCTTAGAGATATAGGCATAATCTTCGATTCGATTACAGAAAAACACCGGATGATTGATTAAATTAAAATCAAAGTTAAGACTATCTTCTTCGCCGGGAGCGAGTTTTTCACCCGCTACGTCAAAGATCTTAATCGCCAAACCTTGTGCTAGCCCAAGCTTACGATCAGGCGAAACGCGCGAGGCACCGTTAGAAAAACGAATGACGGCATCATGAATGCCTGCTTTGGCATACAGACCTTGCGCGTATTCAGCAGGCAAATTATCTACTATCTCAAACTTGGCTTTAAGGACGCAGTAGCCTTTGGCATGGGCATCGCGCGTATGGTAATCGACGTTACTGGCTTTATCACTTCGAGCAATATAGTTTTTGATATCGTCGGTAATGGTGCGAATATTACGCTCGTCTTCTGCGCTCAGCGCAATATATTTTGCGTCATAAGGTACATATTTAGGTTTGAATAATTTCTTTAGCATTTTTTTAATCCTTTTTTATCAGTAGTTATTCTTGTAAATGAAACGGTATTTTCATGCTTTTAAGACAATTCACTGATCCATTTTAGCGCCGATAGGCTTGGGATAAATAAGTACTCACCGCCGTACAAGGTATTGAAAGTTTCGATACCGTGATAGCGCTGACGAATTGGGTCAGCAGGTACGGTAAAGGTATCAGCAGCGTCGTCTTTATCGCCATGATGGACACCAAGCATCGGATCTTTTTCTTCTCCTAAGCTCATAAAGTTACCATCATTAATCCATTGCGATTGTAAAAATTCAACAGTCTCCATAGCATGAGCATTGATACCAATAAAAAATAGCCCGCGCTCTTTGCCATCGTCCTCAGTCACATCGGGCGGCAACACCTCGCCAAAACCGACGCTGCGCCTAACGATACGGTGAATACGTACGTCTGATAAAATAAAGTCTTTGCTGTCTCTTGGATTCATACGCCGTACATGGGCACCAAATGGACATTTTTTGCCATAAGGATCGTCTTTATAGCCAAAGTTATTGTTGCGGTTGGGGTCATTGCCCAGTGCTTTATCATCATGTTCAGAAGATAAGACCAAAGGCGCACCTGAGCGCCAACGTCCCCACATTTTTGCGCCCAGTAACTCCGCTTCTTCGTCACTTTGCGTATTATCTTTTAGAAATTTATTAAAGGCGGCGACATGACTGTTATAGGCACGCAATACCATAAATGAGCCGTTTTTGCCCAAGACTTCTGGCTGCGGCATTGGCGCTATCGTGCCCGCTTCGCCCTTATAACCTAATACAAACTCGCCTGCTGCTATCGCCTCACCGTCAAGACTTGGCGGCGTTTGAATACCGCTGCCTTGAATCTCTGGATTACTGATACCATCGCGATAGCCAAAGACGTTTTTGACGTTATTGTCTGAACCGAAAGCATGCTCCATAAGAATTTCAATATCGCCATTGGCAGGATTATCTTCATTGATATACGACTGAATATTGTCTTGCAGCTCCTTTAGCTTTATTTGCCATTTCTCTTTACTATCAGCAATAATGGCCGCACCGACATGGATATCGCCTTTATCACCAAAAGGGGCAGCCCAGTTTTCTGGGGCATTGATATCGAAATCCCGCAGCTTTTCTGCGCGCTTCGCCATACCTGCTTTAAAGGATTCTGGAAAGCTATCCAATGACGACCGCGGCACGCCGAGCGCCTCTAAACCATCATAAGTCATGACAATAGATAGCGTCGCTTGCATGTCTTTATGCCACGCCTTACTGCCAGTTACGTCAGGTAAAACGGTTTTCAAAAGTTGGCGCCCAGCTTCTGCATTATTGATTTTCAGCGCAACGATTGTTCCATAATAAGGCGTTGGTCGATCGCGTAAAATAATGGATTGAATGTCTTCTAGCTGCATGGTGACGGTATTTGGATTAAAGACGCCGCGTGCTTTATTCGCTAAAGTCTCGATACCGTCGCCGACTTCTTTTTTAATATCTGCTAACCAAGATTCAAAATTGCTATCTACGATACGATTGCCAAAGTTATCCTTTAATTCATGCAGTTTGCTGGTTAAAGGATGATTATCTTTTGAAGTACTATCATTTTTATTATTATTTCCAGTGTTTTTACTCATTGTTAACCCTATTTTTATCATTGTCTGAGTTTACTTTACCTTTTATATCACCCAGCCCATTTAAAAATGGTGATATAAAAGAATGGCATAAATTAGTAATATCTTATTGTTTTATCACAAACTTTAAGACTGTGCTTCATCCAGCGCTTTATTAATGCCTTTAACGATGCGGTCTTGGCGGCGAATATCTTGAATAGTCAGATGCGGAACTCCTACATACCAACCAGCGGCAGTGATTTGATGATCTAAAATGAACTGTTTGACACTCGGGTCTTTAATGCCAGGCCAACCTTCAACGCTACCGAATAAAATATCCATCAGCTCAGGAATTTTAGTGGCAAAGTCGTCGATATAAGGGTCCCAATCGCCATCATAAGCAGTACAAAATAGCACTCTAGTATCATCATCTAAAAATACAAAGCGCAAATCGTGCAACGTCCCAACCCGCGTGGCACCTTTTAGATTGCCGCCAGCGATTTTTAAAATTTCCTTTAGACGCTCTGCACCGCCTTCTTTTAGAGGTGCGATAACCGTTAACTCTGAAACCTTACCTGATTTAAGCCCTTTCTCACCGGCAGTGGTCGTTGAATGATCGTAGCCATCCTCCCCGCCTTCTTTTATATTGGCCATCAGAAGGTTGGCACGCAGCTTAAAAGCATCGATGGACTCAGTGATTCTGTCTTTTAGATCTTCAGAGTTATCGATAACAGGTTTTTTATTTTTTTTAGCATTATTGTTTTTAGAATCAGTACTCATAATATTCGTCCTTATAATTTGGAAACGCCTTATAGAAAGATATCTTCTAAAAAGATACCTTGTACAAAATATATTTATAAAAATAAGTTGTCGATTCGCTATCAACTTATTGGTTTTTACCATAACAGACATGATAAAAATCTCGAAGCGGAGCAAGTTATTTACACAAAATAGAACAGAAAGCAAACGTCACTATTATTTGATTTCGAACAAAGTTTTAGTATTGATATTGTTTTCATTTTTGCTCAAAGAGCGCTTTATTCGTTTATAGAGTTAAACAAATAGCCTTCATCTTGTTTGGATAAAAAAATTGCTTGGATACGTTATATATCCAAGCAATTGAAAATCACGGTATTCTTATACTTGTTTATAGTTATTAGTGTATCTACTCACTCAGGTATCAAAGCCATTGTTTAATAAAATGATATCTAAACCACAGTCACCTGCAAACGCGCATCCACATTACCGCGAGTAGCATTGGAGTACGGGCATACTTGGTGAGCCGCCTCAACAAGGGTTTGCGCTTGCACCTCATCGATACCAGACACCTCAACGTACAAATCGATATCTAAGTTATAGCTGCCATCGGCCTTCATACCAATACCAACTTGGGTCGAGGTCTTTGACGCAGTGATCGGCAGTTTCATGTGCTGCGCCGTCATATTTAAGGCGCTATCAAAACAAGCGGCGTAACCCATGGCAAAAAGCTGTTCTGGATTGACACCTTTTTTATCTTGCTCTTGAAATGACACCAAATCAAAACCTAACGAACCATCATCAAGACCGGTGTGACCAGAACGACCGCCGGTTGCTGTGGCGCGAGTTTTATAAAATATTTTCATTATCTATTCCTTATGTTTTACTTACACAAAATTTGATTCAATCAATCATGAGGCTGCATCAGTCTCAATAAGGCTAGTATAAGACTCAGCGCGACAATCTGTTAGAACATAGCTCCAAACCTCTTGCCCAATCCTACAAAACTCTATAGTATCGAGTAATTGTATAAAATAAGAAAAGCTAATGAATCAATCAACCATTGAGCAACTCCTATCGTTATTACCTAGAAACAAAACCATTGAATCCGCCGTTTCAGGTTTGTTTTTTTACTGTGCTGATAAACCCAGTAAAGCCGTCAGCTATATTCAAGAACCTAGTATCTGCATCGTTTTACAAGGTGCGCGCGAGATTTACTTAGGTGCCGACTGTCAAAGGTTTGACAAAAGTAATCTCATGTTTTGCCCCGTTAATATCCCTTTAAGCATGCATATAAGGCATGCGACGGTAGAGCGTCCGGTCATTGTGCTGTCTATGAAATTAAACCTTGTCATGATTGGTGAGGTTTTAGCAAAAATACCGCCGAAACCGCCTAATACTGAAAGACATTTAGGAATAAAGTGGCAATTGGACAGTACCATCATGGCGGCGTTTGAGCGCCTAATACACTTGCTTGATTATCCAAATGATATTGGTTTTCTTGCTCCATTAATTCAGCAGGAGATTTACTATCGCCTGCTTATAGCAGAGCAAGGCAATAAATTGCGCCAACTGGTGGTCAATGGCAGCCATACGCACCGTATTAGCAAAGCTACCGATTGGATAAAGACGCATTTAAATGAGGCAATAGTTATCGAAGAATTGGCCAGTCGCTGCGGGATGAGTGTCTCAGGGTTTCATCATCATTTTAAGGAAATTACTCAGTTAAGCCCGCTTCAATACCAAAAAAGCCTGCGTTTGATGGAAGCAAGACGACTGATCCAAGCAAATGACACTCAAATCGCCCAAATCGCTATGCAAGTCGGTTATGAAAGCCCGAGCCAATTTAGCCGAGAATATAAACGCTTATTTGGCATCAGCCCGAGTGCTGAATTACATGTCTAGAATTAAGCAGTCAAAATCAAAGAATATAAGTATTAGCAGTATTATCAAAACTGACAATCACGTTTATAAATTAGCGCCTAAATTCATGCTCATCTGTTTTTTTAGCAATAAACTGTACCACCGCACTCAAGCCTTGATGGCGCTTACCTTCAGAAATCATGCGCTGCTTTTCGATACCCGTTATTTCTTCTAACTCTGGCAGCTCAGCACGCAAAACTGCTAACGAACCAAAGCGCTCTTCTTGTGTTGCAGGAGGTCCGCCGACAGCGTCCATGCTTAGCTGCTGCTCGGTATAAGCCTCTAAGATAAACATGCCCTCTGGCTTGAGCGCTGGTGCAATCTGCGCATGAACGTGCTGGCGTATGGCTGGCGGCAGATGCGCCCAGATAGCAACGATACTGTCCCACTGTGCTTGACCAAACTCATAGTCAGCTAAATCAGCAACTTGAGTGATGATATCAACGCCTCTATCTTGCGCCAGCTTTAAAGCTTTATTTAATCCTACGTTAGACATATCCATGGCGGTCACTTGGTAACCTTGTTCTGCTAAAAAAACTGCATTCCTGCCTTCGCCTTCAGCCAGACACAAAACTTTGCCACCTAGCGGTATTTTTTGAAAATTTTCTTTTAAAAAATCATTGGGTTCTGTACCAAAAACATACTCTGCTCTGTTGTAGCGCTCGTTCCACATGGTTTTTTCCTTTTTATTGCATTGGTTTTTAATTATTGCTTAGGCTATTTATTTTCTATTGATAAAATCTTAGGGTGTAATCTCGTAGCTAGTGTGCTGTTAGTTAAATAAAGATGGTGATAAAAAACAGTTGACTTAACTTGTATATTCGTAATATAACATATAATATTATATTCAATTATTAGAATGTATTGGGTATTGATGTGTTATCCATGGATGGTCACATCACCGTCAGATTTAGGGAGGAAGTCACATGATTCGTTTTAGCTACACTCTCAAATGCTGGGCATTAGGTATCAGCTACTATGTAGGCTTTTACTTTATCGTCCTCTCAAGCAATCCTGACTTCGCCAAATATCTCTATATTCTGGCTGTCAGCACCCTACTTTTCCCGATTGCCAAGCGCGCAGTCGATGTCATCACCGATTTTATCGCACCGCACACCATTATATTCAATGGTTTATTATCATCATTACTCATCAATATCGTAATTTGGGTTTTAACGCCGTTTATCGTCACCATGACCCTTATCGCCTTGCTGTTTTATGCGATGGGTGTGGTGACAGAAAATATAAGAGCAAAACCCTAAAGCAAATTTTGGCTTTTATTAAGTGCTTTAAACTAACTATAGTAGAATTACTCTAAAATCGTTACAGTGCGACTGGGATGAATTTTTCGTAGCCTCTGTGATAACAGCAAGCAAGGAAAATTTATACCAGTCGCAAAAATCTATAACGTGTCGCTTTTATTTTACACTGACTATATTAAAGTAGAGATAAAATCATATTATCTTTACTTTGATGGTGGATTTAATGAGTTTACGGCTTTCTTCAGATAAAAACGTTTAGCGCTTACTATTTATAATATAAAGTTTTTTATTTTATTATGCGTGATGTAATAAATATTCATTGTTAATCCCTACCTAAAAGGCTTATGCTATAAGGTCAACCATATAGACTTACCAATGCAATGCTACTACTGTCATGTTAACAAATGACGGTATCTTTGCGTCTTAATCAGGGCTTTTTATTGAAAGGATTTATTGCATGACAACTGCTACTCGCCAAGAACATGACCTACTCGGCTATCGTGACGTGCCCGCTGATGCTTACTATGGTATCCAAACCTTACGTGCTTTTGAAAACTTCACTGTCAGTGGAGTGCGCTTAAACCAGTTTTCGACCTTTATTCGTGCTTTTGCCACCGTTAAAAAAGCAGCAGCAATTGCTAATAACAAAGTAGGCGTGCTAAATGACACCGTTAAAGATGCTATCGCGGCGGCGTGCGATGACTTAATCGATGATAAATATCATGATCAGTTTATCGTTGATATGTTCCAAGGCGGTGCAGGTACATCAACCAATATGAACGCCAACGAAGTGATTGCTAACCGTGCTTTAGAAATCCTAGGCTACGAGAAAGGTGACTATCAGCACGTGCATCCAAATAACGATGTCAACTTGTCACAATCAACCAACGACGCCTACCCTACAGCGATGAATGTGGCGTTAGATGAATACTGTGTCCATCTATTAAGTAAAATGGATATCTTGTATAACAGCCTTAAGAAAAAAAGCGCGGAGCTTGCCGATCAATTAAAAATGGGTCGCACGCATTTGCAAGACGCTGTGCCTATGACCGCGGGTCAAGAGTTCAACGCCTTTGCAACCATGATCAAAAAAGAGATGGATCGTATCGAATCTACTCGTGCGCTGTTTCATGAAATCAATATGGGCGGCACAGCAATTGGTACGGGCTTGAATGCACCAGCGGGCTATTCTGAAGAAGTTGCCAAAACCTTGTCTGATTTGACTGGCAGACCTTATTATATTGCTGAAGATTTGATTGAAGCGACACAAGACACCAGTGCTTATGTGGCTTTGTCTGGCAATTTGCGTCTCTTTGCTGCGCGTTTATCTAAGATTGCCCATGACTTACGTTTGCAGTCTTCGGGTCCGCGTGCAGGTTTAGCGCAATATCGCTTGCCTGAAATGCAGCCTGGTAGCTCCATCATGCCGGGTAAAGTAAATCCTGTGATCCCAGAAGTGGTGAACCAAGCGTGTTTCCATGTCATGGGTATCGACCATACTATCGCTATGGCGTCAGAAAATGGTCAGCTACAGCTAAACGTCTTTGAGCCCGTCATTGCCTTTAACTTGTTTACGGGTATGAGCATGCTGGCTAATATCTGCGAGATGTTTGCCACGCGCTGTATCGATGGTCTGATGATGAACAACGAGGCATGTAGTGTCGAGGTATTCAATAATATCGGTCTGGTCACCGCGCTAAATCCGCACCTTGGTTATGACGCCTCTTCTTTTGTTGCGAGAAGAGCACAAGAGACTGGTGGCAGTGTTTACGACATCGTATTAGAAGAAAAACTGATGGACAAAGAAACGCTAGATGATATCTTGTCTCCTGCCAATATGGTGTATCCAAAGGTTAGAGCATTGCTATAGTTTATCTATGGTTAAACAAAAAGGCTGGATTAGCGTTTGCTAATCCAGCCTTTTTTTGCTTTCTATTTAGCCTTAAATTTTATTTAGAAAAACACACTCACTAATAACCTTATAGGATGCTGCGTCAAGTTAACGTGAGTACTCATATAGCGCAACTTGAATTAACTCTTAGATTGGATTATTTCTATGCATTTTTGAAATACACCATCTTCTACCTTATTTCTTACATCAAAATCTTTAATATAATCCTCCAGAAAAGAACTCAGAGGTGTGAGCCTCGTATAACCATGTGAAAATATTAAAGGTACTACTTTTTCATTTATGAATATTTCAAAGTCAAAATTACCCTCTTCCTGGTTAATTAATTTAATTCTTATTTGATAACCTTCTATTATAATATCTGTCATTTTTATACCTTTTTAAAATAATTTAACTATTATTAGTTCATGTACTGTGCGTTTAACGCCCCGATAAGAAATACATCTCATGAAAATGGTGCGCTAGGCGCACCCTACACACTATGAGATAAAACCCCATCTTAACTCACTTTCTCCCACATTTTATTTAGACGCTTCGGTGATACCGCCATGCGGGTTTTCATCGGCTGCGCGAATAGCTGAATGCGATACTCCTCAACCATCCAGCGATATTCGCTAATGGCTTTATCATTGGCACGATTTGCCAGCCGCTCCATATGCTCATCAAGAGCGTAGACACCATCAAGATCCGCTTCAAGATTGTGCTCAAGGCGCTCAAGACGAATCTCTAATGCTTCCAAATAGCGTGGATACTGCTGCCAATGGCTATAATCCATGCGATAAACAAAATCAGCCAACTGCAAATCCTCTAGCTGGTCTTCGATATCTTCGATAGACTCGCCAAATATTTCTCTATCAAGCATGAGTAAGCTCTGACGAATACGCTGCCAACGCGTATAGACATTTTTGAGTGTTTTTATGACATCTTGACCCGTTAATAGGAAGTTACCAGCGACGACTTCTAAGGTTTTCTCAAACTCCTCTGGCGTAAAAGGCAATTCTTCCGCAAGGGCAACAGCAGTATCATCAGCGCTTTCAGGTAAATCGGCAGTATGATCAAATAGCACATAATGCTCTTCAAGCGCTGCATCTAATGCCGCATCGATAACGATGGTTTTTAGCTTCTCCATATCACCAAGGGGAGCAAAAGCCAATTTAAATATCTTATCAATCTGACTGGTGAGCTGTTTTTTCTTCGCACCAAGCTTAGCTTTTATTAAAGTCAAAACCCCGACACGGTGTGTCTGCAACGCGGCATTAACGTCGGTATATTGGTGAATCGATACCGCCTCGCCCGACGCGTCTGCGACCAAAGCAGCAAACTGTTTCATCACCACACCTGCACTATGATGATTTTTGCTAAAGGCAAAATGCTCAGGAAACTCCGTATGCGTACCTTGTTGCTCATTCACCGCTTGGCGGGTCTCTTGAGCATGGCGAATTTGTAGCGTTTGTAGGTCGCGACCTTTTTCGATAATGCGGTTTTTGTCATCGACCACGCAGATTTGCGGCTGTAAATAGCGATCAATGCTAGCAGGATTAAAACTCTCAGGCGTCACCGACATAATGCCGCGACGATTTAAAGCTTGGCACAACTGCTTAAGCAATCCTTGCCCACCAGCAGGCTGCAACTCATCAAACAAGCTATCGGCAGTATCAGGAATGGGGACGATTTGACGGCGAATGTCTTTCGGCAATGACTTGAGCAATTGTAATACCAACTCATAACGCCAGCCGGGTACGCCCCACAATAGCTCAATCGCATCAAGCTGCGGTAGCGCCGCCAGTGGCACACGAATGGTCACGCCATCATCATCGCTTGACGGATCAAAGACATAACGCAGCGGTAATTTTAAATCACCCAGCTTCCACACTTCTGGAAAATCGCCTGTCGTTGGCGCTTGGCTATTAAGCACGTCATCATCGGTGAAGAATAGATACTTAGTATCAGTTTTTTCCACCTCGGCCCGCCAATCTTCAAACGTTTTGCGGCTGGCAATATGCTCGGGGATTTTTTTATCATAAAACTGATATAGCGCTTCTTCATCAACCAATAAATCACGGCGACGCAATTTGTCTTCGATACGTTCAATATCAGCAATTTTATCCATATTATGCTGTAAAAATGGCGCTTGCCGACCTAAATTACCGGTCACCAAACCATCACGGATAAAGATTTCTCGCGATTCGCTTAAATTGACTTGCTCATAGTTGGTCAGCTGTTTACTGATAATAATCAGACCAAATAAGCTAATCTGCGCGTAAGCTTTAACGCGTCCGGTCTTCTTCGACCAATGCGGCTCAAAGTAGTGATATTTTAACAAGTCGCCTGCTGCTGAGATAATCCATTCAGGCTCAATTTTGGCAACGGTGCGCATAAATACTTGCGAGGTTTCCACCACTTCAAAGGCCATTACCCAAGGCGGTACTTGTTTAAACACCGTACTGGCTGGGAAGATTTTGGCTTTTTGCTGTCGCGCGGCTAAGTACTCACCGCGATTTTCAGTTTTATGCGCGATCGTAGATAACAGACCCGTTAATAACGCACGATGTAAATTGGCATATTTAACGGCTTTGAGTTCTTCATCTTCAATCGCGGTAGGGTCGCTAGTCACATTCTCTAAAGAAGCTTTTTTATTGCTACCTTTATTAGTGGTTTTTGCCTCCTTAACATCGGTCAGTTTTAGCTCAGTGACCATTTGTACCAGCTGGCGATGGGTTTGATGCCACTCACGGACACGCGGGAAGCTCAAATAGTTTTTCTTGGTAAAATTCTTACGCTGATTGCCAGACAGTTTGTTGCCGTCTTCGTCCTTTTCAAACAAGGCTTTCCACAGGCTCAAATAGAATAAGAAATCTGAATCATCTTGACGAAACTCAGCATGCTTTTGATCCGCTTGCTGGCGCTTATTGGCAGGACGCTCGCGCGGGTCTTGAACAGCAAGCGCCGCAACCACGATGAGCATCTCACGAATACAATCAAAATCGCTACCGGCAACTAGCATACGTGCCAGCCTTGGATCAATTGGCATACGTGCCATTTTTTGCCCAGTCGGCGTCAGAACTAAATGATCAAGACCTTTTTGTTTTTTAGCATTACTGGCCGTTTCTTTTTGAGAAGCTTTTTTGGAAGTAATCGCGCCCAATTCATCAAGCAATTTGTGCCCGTCAGTGACCAAACGGCTATCAGGTGGCTCAATAAAGGCAAAATCATCGACACTGCCTAAGCGCAGGTTGGCCATTTGTAAAATAACGGAGGCAAGATTGGTTCGCAGTATCTCAGGTTCGGTAAATTCTGGACGACCAGTAAAATCCTCCTCGCTATAAAGACGAATACAAACACCTGGCGCCACACGACCACAGCGACCTTTACGCTGATTGGCCGCAGCTTGTGAGATGGCTTCAATCGGTAAACGCTGTACGCGTGAGCGATACGAATAACGCGAAATCCGCGCAAATCCTAAGTCAATCACATAGCGAATACCAGGTACGGTCAGTGCCGTCTCGGCAACGTTGGTGGCGATAACGATACGCCGACCGCGACCTGAAGGCTGAAAGATTCGCTGCTGCTCTTCATAAGTCTGCCGTGCAAATAGTGGCAGCACTTCGGTATGTTTTGGCCCATGACGCTCAAGCACCTCTTGGAGCTCACGAATTTCAGCTTCTGTCGCCGCAAATATTAAAATATCTGCTTGATCGGCATGACCTTTGTTTTGTGCATCGCTAAAACATTCTTCGACGGCAGCAACCACCGCGCGAGGCAGATTCTCTTCAAAGTCATCATAGCTGTCATCATCCGAGCTGTTTACTGGCTCATCGGTCAGCGGACGATAACGAACTTCCACAGGATAGCTGCGACCTTCAACATTAAAAATCGGCGCAGGCACGTTACGTTTCAGCTTCTTATCATAATGGCTAAAATATTCACTAAAGCGTCTAGTATCAAGGGTCGCTGAGGTAATAATGACTTTTAAATCAGGACGCTTGGGCAGCAGTTTTTTTAGATACCCCATAATAAAGTCAATATTTAAGCTACGCTCATGCGCTTCATCAATGATGATGGTGTCATATTTACTCAAAAACCGGTCATGACCCAATTCAGCGAGCAAGATACCATCGGTCATCAGCTTTACGACAGATTGTGCCGACCCTTGCTCATTAAAACGAATCTTAAAGCTGACGGTATTACCAAGCTGCTCGCCCAATTCTTCCGCGATACGGTTTGCTACACTCCGAGCCGCCAGTCGCCTTGGCTGAGTATGCCCTATTTGCCCTGTGATACCGCGACCTGCCAGCATTGCAAGCTTTGGCAATTGCGTCGTCTTACCAGAACCGGTCTCACCTGCCACGATAATCACTTGGTTATCGATAATACCTTGAACCAAGTCATCAGCACGTTGGCTTACGGGCAAATCAAGATTTAACTTGACTGCTAAATCTTGAGGAATACTATCAATACGCGCTTGCACCGCTTGCTGTGAACGGGTTTTTATTTTGTCATACTGCGCACGTTTTTTGGTTAGCCCGTCCTCTGCTTTATTATCAGAACCCTTCTGATCTCTTTTATTATTAGCCACAGCAGCACGCGCCAGCTCACGCTCTAAACGGCTGAGATAATAGCTATCTTTGGCTAAAACTGGTAAGTCAGTGGCAACCTTCGCGTACGAAGATGCTTTATCACTGTTTACAGTAATATTTGAGTCATCATTATTTGGGTTAGCGGCTTTACTTGCTTCATTTTCGTTGGAGCTAAATTCATTAGAGCTTAGGTCGTTGGTTGTGTTTTCAGTAGCAGTTTCTGCAGTATTCTTAGAAGTATTGGGCATATTTACTTAGGCTATTTATTATTTGGAAGTGCTTAGATTATGGGGGTAATTTGGGCGTGATTCAAGATAGTTATAGAAACAGGCTAAAGCAAAAAACTCACTAATTACTGGTATAAATCACCTGCCTACTAGGGCGTGTCCTCAATTCATCTTGCAATGAATGATAGTACACGCCAGATAAAGCATTGACTTAAAATTACGAGCCAACTTCTCATAGCGAGTGGCTATACTACGGAAGTGCTTGAGTCTCGCAAACATATTTTCTACTAAATGGCGCAGTTTGTATAAATAGCTATCAAACTCTGGATTAGGCTGTTTGGCATTTTTCCTTTTAGGGATGACAGGCACCATATCGTGGGTACGGGCTTTGTCTCTGATGGCTTCTGAGTCATAGCCTTTATCAGCGATAAAGTAATCAGCTTGACCAATCATGTCAATCAATTCACCTGCAATTTGACTGTCATGGACTTCACCCCCAGTGATTTTAAAATCGAGCGGATATCCATCGGCATCACAGGATAGGTGTATCTTTGTAGTTGCTCCGCCACGGCTTTGTCCAATTGCTCGATCTTCACCAAGCCGAGCTCCACTTGCATGCTGGTGACACCGTATATAACTTCCGTCGATGAATACCCATTCCGTATCAACTTCTTTTCGTAGGCTAAAAAAAATTTCTCCCACAAACCCGTTTTTGACCATCGATTGAAACGGTTGTAAGCGGTTTTCCATGGGCATAATTCTTCAGGTATGTCACGCCAAGGAGCACCTGTACGTAGTTTCCAAAGAATGGCTTCCATCACGTCACGATTCTTATCTTTTCGGTAGCAACCATGTTGTGCCATAGTCACTTGTAGCTGTTCCCAGAGATTATCGGTCAATGCTTGTCTGGCCATCTTTCTTATATACCTCTTATTTTATAAAGTGTATGCTTTATTTTAGAAGATATATACTTTTTTGCCAATTAGGGACACGCCCTAGTTGCAGCTCCCGTAAAAAAGGTGTGGAGCTTTTGCAGAGGCAGCATAGGAAAAGGCAGGTGCAACGAAAGTAACAGTCTTTCAAACGCCACCACCTCATCAGCTAATAATTTAGCGACATCAGGCTGAATCTGTGGATTTTCATAAAAGTTATTAATTAACCACGTCAGTTGTGGAAAATTGGCATTATTATGAACCTGATAAAGCGTGGTCAATAGCTCATCAGATATCTGGCTGCGCGTTTTGCGTATGATGCCATTTTTATAGTACATATTTAAAGCCATATTATGCTAACCTCCTTAAATTCTTGATACTCAGATAACCAACGTACTCTTTATCATCAGTATTCGCAAATTCATTGTTATCGTTAGTAATCGGCTCAATTAGCAACCGAACATTGGGGATAAGGTCATTGACGTTATAAATATCGTCGATATCTACCTCAAACTTATCATCAATATGCGAGGCGGCATTAAAAGGCGACTCTTTATCTTTATAAGTAAAGGCTTTATAAAATTCGCTCTGTTTTGCTTGCTTAATAGCGTCCGCTTGAGTAGCAGCAACGATAAGCAGCTTATAATGAAACTCCTCGAAACTGCCGCGCTGATAACCCCCTAGATTGATAAAGAATAACTTTAAATCGTTGGTATTCTCTACATCGTTGGCACTCTCTGTTTGGCTACTTGATTCGACCAATTTAATCGCATAATTATCAACTTTGCTAATCGCTCGATACGAGTCAATGTGCCATTTATTTTTAACCTCAGGCCAGTGCTGATTGATATCGTCTATCAGCTCGCTGACTTGATTGGCCACGCCAAAAAACATATCGTGCTGCTCAATCAAACGACCTTTTGGGCGACCACCAAGTTGTACCATAAACAGTGTTAGCATTTTACCCATTCCATAGCCAATCTCTTCTATAAAGCTTAACGTTAAAGTTCTAGTTATACAGTCATTGAAAATAAAAGGAAATAAAAAACCCGACATTTAAGTAAATATCGGGCTTTAGGGATTATGATGAACTTAATTGCTAGGCTATATTAAGAAAAAATACGCCCACAACCCGACGACTAGGGTAGCAAGAATATTGAGAATAACACCAACACGTATCATCTCGTTTTGCTTAATCAGCCCCGTACCAAAGACAATCGCATTCGGCGGCGTGGCAACCGGTAACATAAAGGCACATGAGGCGCCAATACCGATGACCAAGACGAGCACTTCGTGTGGCAGTCCCATTTGCTCAGCAATAGCAGCAAATACTGGCACTAACAAAGCAGCAGAAGCCGTATTAGAAGCAAACTCTGTCAAGAAGATAATAAATGCCGATACGGCAATCATCACTATGATAAGCGGTGCTGAAGACAGCGCATTGGCAACCGTTTCGCCCAGTACCAAAGACGCACCTGATACTTTCAAAATCGTCGATAGCGCGATACCGCCACCGAACAGCATGAGTACGCCCCAATCGGTATTATCAGACACTTGCTTCCATGACACCAAACCCAAGCTCACTACAGCAGCAGCAGCGGATAAGGCAATCACGGCATCGGTATCCGTAATATCTAATGCCGCACCGATTTTTTTGGAAAAGATCCAGCTAAGGGCGGTAATGATAAAGACGATAATTGTCACTATGCGCGGTTTATTCCAAGCAATAGGCTCGTCTTCAAGCAGTACAATCTTACGATTTAGATTTGGTTTTAAATATACATAC
This sequence comes from Psychrobacter sp. YGAH215, assembly GCF_007280595.1. Lineage (NCBI taxonomy): Bacteria > Pseudomonadati > Pseudomonadota > Gammaproteobacteria > Moraxellales > Moraxellaceae > Psychrobacter > Psychrobacter sp. YGAH215. The sequence goes on from NZ_VKLR01000001.1 coordinate 99,145, forward strand.
ATGGCACCCAGTAACAATGGCAAGAGCACCAACATCATCGGTATACCAAACTTCATCCAGTCTACAAACGCAATATCAAGCGCCTTTGCGGCAATAGCGTTGGGCGGCGAACCAACAATCGTACCCAAACCACCAAGACTCGCTGAATAAGCAATACCCAGTAATACAAAAACAAAGGTGCCACGGTCTTTTTCACGGTCAACTTGGGTCAAAATACCGAGTGCTAGTGGCAACATCATCGCCGCGGTCGCAGTATTCGATATCCACATCGACAAAAACGCTGTCACACCAAATATCAAAAATACTGCCGTACTGAGCTTACCGCCTGACATCGATAAAATCTTTAACGCAATTTTTTTATCCAGTTGCTGTACATGTAGTGCCGCTGCCAAAGCAAAACCACCAAAGAATAAATAAATCGTCGGATTGGCAAAGCTTTGTAAGCCAATCTCCGCATCAAACTCTGGAATGCCAATCAACGCACCAACGACGACGACCAAAAGCGCCGTAATCGTAACGTGCACCGCCTCTGTCAGCCACAGAACCCCGATGAAAAACAACATCGCCAGGCCTTTATTGGCATTGATATCAAACGGCAAAACGTTATAGATAATCATACTGATAACCGCCGCAATAACGACCACTATCAACCCTTTACCCGTACCTTTTGGAAAGGTGTCGGTAAATAAATATTCGTTGCCATCATCAGGAAGATGGCTATCTAGTTTTTGCTCTGACATAAAATGTCCTTATTTTCCCCAAAGACAGTGTAAAAAACCTAAAATAAAAGCGTATTTTAGCGACCTACCCTTCATCAATCGGTCACCACAAAAAATACGCCGTCATCATAGCAGATATATAACAAAAAACTGATTTAAGAGTGCTGCTAATAATTTTGCAATAAATGTGGTTATAGAAAAATTAAGCAGTAATCCTTGTGATGTATGGTTACACATCGTCACTAAACAAGCGTACACCGTGTATGTACAAGCGTACAGTGCTATCTCATACTAAATAAGTTAATTAAAACTAAAAGCCGATAAATTTACCCATTATATTTTTAAAATTTTTATTGGACTTTATTGGACATTGATAAAAGCAAACAGGAGTATGCTATGCCAAATTCAAATAAAACCGATTCGACCACAAAAATGGCGCCAAAAGATATCAATCAAGACGGCTTGGATAAAAAAGATCAGCAGCGTACCGACGACTCCGCATTAGATATGATGCAAGGGTTGCATGAACATGAAGATCACGAAGAAAACGATAAGTAGTTTGTCTCGTTAAGCTTATTTGAATTAGAAAATTAAAATAAAAAGCGCTCATCAAGCAGATGGGCGCTTTTTTTGTCTCGGCTGTCTTTTTTCTGGCAAACGGTCTGACATATAGTTATAGAAAAAAGCTGCACTCAAAACAATGCTAATAGGGACAAATAACGCGCCATAGCCAACTTTGGCATATAAAAACGCCCCGACTGCGCCGCCACCGCAAAAGCAGTACCAAATAATCGCTTGAAAACCCAAGGTGGGCTTACTAATACGGCGACCTGCCAGCCAGTTGCCGATGGCAGCGCCCATATCCGAGGTTAGTCCGGTCAAATGCGTGGTACGAATAACCGCGCCGCTATAAGTGGCGACCATCGCATTCTGTAAGCCGCACGCCATCGCCGCTGCCAATTGTCCTAAATAATCATGCTGCTGATATAACCAATAGCTCATCAATAATAGTGCCGCTTCTATATACAGGGCACTGCCGTAACGCCGACCCAGCTTTAATGATCGTTGCCCAATCACAAAACCGCTTAATATTGCCCCAGCCAAAAAAGACAGTAGCAAAGCACCGATATATAAAATACTGCGACCGTCTAAATGCGCAATCGCCGCTGAAAACAAGCTGACATTACCCGTCACATGCGAGACAGACAGATTGGTAAAACCCATTAATGCGGCGGTATTGACGCAGCCTGCGCTAAATGCCAGTACAGCGCCGCCCCACAATATCCATTTTGGTAATCTGGTTATCATATTCGTTGCCTAATGGCCCAACACCAAAAAGCCCTTATTATAACCAAAAAAGACAGCCAATTGGCCGTCTTCTCTACTGCTTAACTCATATTAACTTTGCTTACAACCATTATTTTGTCTCATCAAGCATCATTAATTGCTCACTGATAGCAACGGTATTAAAACCTGCATCCACAAACATAATCTCGCCAGTGATACCAGATGCCCACGGTGATAGTAAAAATAGCGCCGCATTACCGACTTCGGTCTGGGTAATATTACGCTGTAACGGGGCAATTTTTTCACTGATATCGAGCATTTTACGGAACGATTTGATGCCGCTTGCCGCAAGGGTACGAATAGGACCAGCAGAAATGGCATTGACACGAATACCTTCACCGCCCATCGAGGTAGCAAGGTAGCGCACACTGGCCTCTAAACTGGCTTTTGCCATACCCATAACGTTGTAATTTGGCAACACGGAAATGCTGCCTTCATAGGTCAAGGTCAACATAGAACCATGACGCATGGCTAGCAGCGCGCGTGCTTCTTTGGCCAAGGCCACAAAGCTATAGCTTGAGATATCATGAGCAATTTGGCTGCCTTCGCGGGTCGTCGCACTGGTAAAGTCGCCATCAAGCTGATCCATGGGTGCAAAGCCAATCGCATGTACCACACCATCGATACCATCGCCCCAATGCGCGGTCACTTGCTCAAAACATTCAGCAATCGATTCATCTGATGCCACGTCACACTCAAGCACCAAGTCCGCTTCAAAGGCTTCGGCGGCCATATCGACCCGTTTTTTAATTTTTTCATTGGGATAAGTTAAAATTAACGACGCGCCTTCACGGTGCAGCGCTTCAGCAATTGACCAAGCGATAGAAAGTTTGCTTGCGATGCCGGTAACGACAAAGCGCTGTCCTTGTAGTAACATAATAGTTCCCCGTAAATCAATTTAAATGACAGATTATTTTTAATAGCTCGCTCATAAATAGCGAGTGAAGACACAAATTAAAAGATGACTCATTATACACGAATTGATTTAAGTAAACACTCGTATACTGTATTTACTTACACGCTATAAACGCTTAATCTCCTTTCATAGTAATAGCTAATATGGATAAAACGATTATCTACTGAGCATAGCAGTATGAAGTTAAGCTGTTTTCAAGTATAATCACAGCCCTCCCAGCTTGCACAATTTTTATAAAAATCCTTTACAACCATTGTTTGTAAACAAGGATTAGCGTTAAGCTACACCCACATTTTGGATGGCTGCCAAACTTATGAGCAATACCCCAACAATAGCAACAGATTTTCATGAAAGTGTTGAATCCTATCGTCAGCTAATCACCTCAACTGGCGAAGACTTAGAGCGTCCTGGCTTGCAAGATACTCCAATACGCGCGGCAAAAGCGTTTGCGCATTTGACGCAAGGCTATCATCAAAGCTTGGAAGAAGTGGTCAATGGCGCGGTATTTCCATCGACCAATCGTGAATTGGTCTTGGTGCAAAACATTGAATTTTATTCATTATGTGAGCATCATATGTTGCCATTTCATGGCGTCGCGCACATCGGTTACTTGCCCAATGGTCAAGTATTAGGGCTGTCAAAGTTCGCCCGTATCGTCGATATGTTTGCCCGTCGCTTGCAAATTCAAGAGAATTTAAGCGAACAAGTGGCACAAACGATTATGGATGTGACAGGTTGCCGCGGTGTGGCAGTGGTTATGGATGCAGCGCACATGTGCATGATGATGCGCGGCGTTAACAAGCAGCATTCAACCACGCGCAGCACAGCGATGCTAGGCGAATACGTACACGACAATCAAGCCCGTAATGAGTTTTTAGATGCGGTGCCAAAGCGTAAACCTGCGTTTTAATATCGTTTAAAATAAAACCAGTGCTAGTTATAAGCAACCGAGAAGTAAAGAAAAAGAGCACATTGCGATAACAGCAATGTGCTCTTTTTTATTTTTAGAAATTGTTAATCGGACTTATTAAGTAGCTTAAATAACTTAAGCAACTTTACCAGTTTTTGCATCACGACTGGCGTGCTCATCACTGGCTTGCTTAATCTTGGTTAAAATATCCTTAATTTCAGCGGCAGATAGATAAGTCGGCACCGCATAAGTATCGCTGACTTCTTTTGCCGCGGCTTTGGCAATATCATTAAAATCACTGCTTTGCATATTTTTAACGGTTGGATCGATATTTAAGGTAGCAATCAGCTCACGTACTTGTGCGATGAGACTATCGGCAATATCGCTATCACTCTTGCCAGCTTGACCCGATTTGACCATACCAGTCTTGCGAGCTAACTCTGCCAATCTTTTTTTGCTGCCTTTACGATTGACGTCAAGCACATACGGCAGCACGATGGCATTGGCACGGCCATGGGGGATACTATAGTGCGCCCCCAACTGGTGAGCGATAGCATGGACGTAGCCAAGACCGGCTTTATTAAAGGCGATACCGCCGTAGTGAGCAGCGATACCCATCTCTTCACGGGCTTTGAGGTTGCTGCCATCTTTATAAACTAGGGGTAGATTTTGCATCACAGCTTTAACCGCAGAGGCAGCATAATAATCGGTCTCGACGCTAGCATTGGCACTCATCCATGCTTCTAAAGCATGGGTTAAGACGTCGATACCCGTATCAGCTGTGATATGCGCCGGCATGCCTTTCATAATAATCGGATCGATAGCCGCTGCTAATGGCACCATTCTTGGGTCGATAGACAGGGCTTTTTGATGCGTTTTGTCATCTGACACCACCGCACCCAACGTCGCTTCTGAACCGGTGCCCGCTGTGGTCGGAATACAATAAAGCGGAACCGAAGGCTTTCTGGCTTTTAGGATACCGATAAGCTGTTTTGGCTTACAGTTATTGCCCTGTGACATCGCAATCATTTTAGCGGCATCAATAACCGAGCCGCCACCGATGGCAATAATCGAGTCGCACTTAGCATCGACAGACTTGCGCAATCCTTCTTCGACGACTTTAAAAGTAGGATCTGGGGTAATGCCGTCGTAGATTTTATAGCTAATATTTTTGCTATCTAGATAGTCTGTGACTTTCGCAGGGATGCCCAGTTTGTTTAATACTGCGTCCGTAACGATAAAAACATTGGTATTGCCTTCATTGATGAGCATGTCGCACAAATCTTCACATGAGGTCTCACCGACAAATAACATCGGTCTTCTGATAGGCACAACGTAAGCGAACGCTTTTAGCACTTTGGCACGCGTCTTAGCAACCGCCAAATAACCAGCGTGTTGTAAGCCTGTACTACTGACCAATTTAGAAATTGTATTTTGTTTTTTCATGGGTATAAAAATCCTTTTTAATGATGCTAATACTAGCAATAACGACAACCTGAATCAGCGAATCATCACCGCTGTCAAAATAGAAATGCTTGCAAAACAAAAGCACGGTGAATAAAAATACTGCATCAGCGTCTATATAAAGCAGACTACTGTTTAAACTTATTGTACCACCGCCATTTTTAGGATGTCATGATTATTATGAACTGCTATGTTCTGGTTATTTAGCGTCGCATCTTTACTTATACAAAGAAAATCAGCCATCAACTTACTTCTTTACGAAAACTTAAAATAGTCTCAATAGCGACTTGTTGTAGGTTCGTTCAGGCTTTTTGTCCACGCGCTTGGCTATCCAACTAGGATCGCCATCATATTCAATCAATTCGACAAATTCTCTAGGTAGATTTACAGAAACGCCACCAAGATCGCCAATGGCATATTTGTCTTCTGTATTAGCTACGGTTGAACTATCCGAACAACCACTAAGCGATAGAGCGCTAAATAAAAGCATCAAGCATAATTTTCTCATGTTTTTTACTTATAATAATTGATAGCGTTTATTGTTATAACAAATTCGCCTGCAACAGCTGCTGTGCGTATGGGTGCTGTGGGTTATTAAACACATCTTCGCTAGGGCCCGACTCAATACACACACCATCTTTTATCACCATCATATGCTGACATAAGGCGCGTACTACTTTTAAATCGTGGCTGATAAACACATAGCTGACTTGCAATTTTGCTTGAATTTCCCGTAGCAAGTTGACCACCGTAACCTGCGTGGTGCTATCAAGCGCCGACGTTGGCTCATCTAATATCAATAAACTTGGCTGCATAATAAGGGCACGCGCAAGGGCGACGCGCTGACGCTGACCACCTGATAGTTCATGCGGATAACGCTGCGCAAAATCAGCTGGTAGATGCACTGTCGCCAAACTATCCATCACTGCTTGCTGGCGTTCTGCTTTATTGACACCTTGAACTAACAGCCCTTCTTCGACGATTTGCATGACTGTCATGCGCGGATTGATACTGGCAAAGGGGTCTTGAAACACCATTTGACTTTGCGAGCGAAAGGTGCGCAAATCACGTTTGGACAATGCTGTCATGTCCTGTCCATTGACCATTATCTGACCACTGACACGCGCTTGATTACTGAGTAATTGACTTAGCGCAAGGGCAATCGTCGTTTTGCCAGAACCTGACTCACCAACGATACCTAATGCCTGCCCTTTCCGCAGGGTCATATCGACATCTTTTACCGCATCAAACCAGCGTTTGGTACCGCCAAACAAGCTTTTTTCAATCGGAAACTGCACTTTTAGATTACTGACCTGCAATACGGTTGGTAACTGACTTTCATCATCCAATAAACTGAGCGCGTGCCCGAAATCTTGCTGAATAAGCGAGCGGGTATATTCTGCTTTCGGCTCATTAAATACCGCTGCCGTTTGCCCTTGCTCAATCGTTTGCCCTTGGCGCATAACGATGACATCATCACTATAACGCCTGACCAGATTGAGATCATGGCTGATTAATATCATCGCCATATTGTGCTGACGTTTGAGATTATCTAGTAGCTCAAGAATCTCATGTTGCAGGGTGACATCAAGCGCGGTCGTCGGTTCATCGGCGATTAAGATATCAGGCTGCTGCGCCAATGCCATAGCAATCATGACTCGTTGGCGTTGACCGCCTGATAACTCATGCGGAAAGCGATTCAGTTTATCAGCAGGATCGTTGATATTGACATCGTTTAATAAAGCGATACTTTTATCGCGCCACTGTTTTTTGGCTAAGCCACTGATACGCAAGGATTCTGCAATTTGTTTGCCGACGGTATGTAGTGGGTTTAGCGCCGTCATCGGCTCTTGAAACACCATACCGATACGCTGCCCTCGTATAGAGCGCAGCGCCGCATTACGTGCCTTATGATTAGCTACCAGTAATGTCATCATTCCTTTTACATCTGCTAATTTTACATTGCCAGTAACGGTCAAACTGTCCGGTAGCAAACCCAACAGCCCAAGACTGGCAATCGACTTACCAGAACCCGACTCACCTACGATAGCTAACGTCTGCCCTTGCCTAAGCTCATAAGATAGCTTATCTACCAGAGCAACACCTGCATGAGTTATGATGCTAAGTTTATCTACGCTCAGCATGAGCTTGTTTTGGCTGTTGCTATGACTATGATTTAAATAGGCATTTTGCTCAGTAGCACTTTGCTCAGTCGTCGTCATATTAGCGTTTATCATCTTATCAGTTGTCATATCAGGAACGCCTCGGATCAAAGGCATCACGTAGCGCTTCGCCAACGAAGATGAGCAATGATAAGATAAAGGTTAAGCTAAAGAACCCTGATAGCGCAAGCCATGGGGCATCAAGGTTGTTTTTCCCTTGTACCATCAGCTCACCAAGCGACGGTGAACCAGGTGGCAAGCCATACCCTAAAAAGTCTAACGCTGTTAAAGCAATAATATTAGCCGTTAAAATAAACGGCAGTTGTGACAAGCTTGATGCCAATGCATTTGGCAAGATATGCCTGAGCATGATTTGACTGTCTGATACCCCAAGGTTACGCGCGGCACGAACATAATCAAAATTACGCGCGCGCAAAAACTCTGCCCGTACCAAACCGACTAGCCCCATCCAACCGAATAACAACATCATGGCGAACAGCATAAAGATACTAGGGCTAAACAAGCTGACCAAAATAATAATCATAAACAGCTGAGGCATCCCGCCCCATACTTCCATAAAGCGCTGCCCGGCCAAATCCACCCAGCCACCATAATACCCTTGTATCGCACCAACGATAATACCAATGAGTGCCCCCGCGAGCGTCAGTGCCAGTCCAAACAATAACGATACCCGCAACCCATAAAGTATCCGCGCCAGTACATCGCGTCCTAAGTCATCAGTGCCCAGCCAGTTCTGGCTATTGGGCGCGGCTGGATATGGAATCCCAAGCTCAACGTTGGGTGTCTGGTCAGCAAAAGGAATGGGCGGCATAATATAAAAGCCCTGCCCATCAATCAGAGCTTGCACCGCAGGGTCCTTATAGTTGGTTTCGGTCTCAAACACTCCGCCAAAAGTCGTTTCAGGATAGGCTTTTAGGAAGGGGAAATAATAATCACCTTGGTACTGCACCAGTAGCGGCTTGTCATTGGCAATCACATTGGCTGCCATACAAATGACAAATATCAGGGCAAAAATAAATAGCGATGTTACTCCAAGGCGATTATGACGAAAACGCTTTAGACGCGCCTGCCAGATAGGGTTTAGGCGGCGTTTTTTTTCTATAGCAATAGACGCTGCGCTTGAGGGTGTTGAAGATAATGGATGACTTGACATTAGCGCCCCTCAAAATCAATACGCGGATCAATTAAGTGATAACTCAAATCACTGATTAACTGCAATAACAGCCCGAGCAAAGTAAAGATAAACAGCGTACCAAATATCACCGGATAATCACGCTGCTGAATGGCTTCGAAACCCAACAACCCCAAACCATCAAGTTTAAAGATAATCTCAATCAAAAAATTACCGGCAAAGAAAATCCCAACGATGGCCGCTGGGATACCGGCGATAATAATCAGCATCGCATTACGAAACACATGGCCGTATAACACTTGCCGTTCGCCCAAGCCTTTGGCGCGCGCGGTAAGGACATATTGCTTACCGAGCTCTTCTAAAAAACTAAACTTGGTCAAGTAAGTCAAGCCAGCAAAGCCGCCAACGGTACTTGCTAGGAGCGGCAATGCCAGATGCCAAAAGTAATCTTTCACTTTACCAAAGGCGCTTAATTGATCGAAATTTTCGGAAGTTAATCCTTGCAGCGGAAAGATATTCCAGTAGCTGCCACCAGCGAAAAACACCAATAGTATGACGGCAAATACAAAAACGGGAATCGCATGGCCGATAGCAAGCAGCATTGCCGTGGCTTTATCAACCCCCGAGCCATGATGCATGGCTTTATAAACACCCAGTGGAATGGCTATCATATAAATCAGCAACGTGCTCCAAAGCCCGAGTGAGATGGATACAGGCAGCTTTTCTATAATGAGGTCAGTCACAGTCTGACCTTTAAAAAACGACTCACCAAAATCAAGCTTGGCGTAATTCTTGAGCATGAGCCAAAAACGCTCAGGTGCTGACTTATCGAAGCCGTATTGCGCATTGATGGCCGCTACCATCTCCTCCGATAGGCCGCGCGTGCCTTGGTAAGTACTAGTATTACCGGCACTGCCCGCACCAAGATTACCGCCGAGCGCATTGTCCTTTGCGCTTTGCTCAATAAGCGCCAGTTGCTGCTCAACAGGGCCGCCCGGCGCCGCTTGTACAATGACAAAGTTCGCCAGCAATATCAAAAATAGCGTCGGTAATATCAGTAGCAATCTTTTTAAGATATAACGACCCATAATGGCAGCTTCCTAAAATAAAGAGATATGACAATTTAGGGCGTGTCCTCATTTTAAAAATGGTCATAAAAATGAGATAAATTGCAGTCAAACGAGGAAAATAGCGCAAATAATATCGGGATATTAGTCAGCTATTTGACGATGTTTGGCAAAATTTAGCCATTTTTAGCCCATTTAGATACAATCGCTTGAAGTGAGGACACGCCCTAGTATTTAGAAGTTATTTTTAAGCTCACGTAACGCAGCAAATATAGTCAAAGACTTGTCATCATCGATAATGACTTTAGACTTCACCCCTGCTATCACACTGGGCTCTTGCGTACGCAAAAACACATTGATTGCGCGTTCATGCTCTAAAGTGACTGGCAGCGTCGGGCCACCTTGGGCGGTTTTTTCTTCTGCTTGAATCAGTGCTTGCTGCATTGCTTCATTAGTAGGTTCAATAGATAGTCCAAAGCGCAGATTACTGGCAGTATACTCATGAGCAGGATACAGCAGCGTCTCAGCTGGCAAGCCATTTAAACGCTTAAAGCTCTCATGCAATTGCTCAATCGTGCCGGTAAAGACACGTCCGCAACCGGCACTAAATAAGGTATCACCGCAAAAACAATGCTTTTGTCCATCGATATCTAAGATATACGCCATGTGGCTGGCGGTATGACCAGACACGTCCCACACTTGCGCGGCGCAGCCCCACGCACTGACCGTACTGCCGTCTTTAATGGTCTGGTCTTCATCGACATTGTGCTCGGTATGCGCAACCAAATGCGTCATCGGATAAGATTCTTGTAGCTCTGCCACGCCGCCGATATGATCATGGTGATGATGCGTGGTCCAGATAGACGTCAGCTCCAAGCCATTTTCTTCTAAATAAGCGATAACTGGCTCGGCTTGACCCGGATCAATGACAATCGCCTGCTTATTATTTTCATTAATGAGTGTCCAAATATAGTTGTCATTGAACGCTTTAATGGGGTGAATACGAATACTCATATAAAATCCTTAGCAGTGATTGTCTTTATTACTGATGTTTTCTATTAAATTTTAAAAACCAAATGAAACGTGACTTTACTTATTGGTTTAAATGATAATTTTTAAATAACTGTTTTGAGCCATTATCTTAAACTATTGCTTTAAGTATCGATTAACACGGGCTTCCGCTTCTTTATCTGACCACCAATAATCGATACCGATCGCATTGGTCGGCAGCTTTGCAGTATGACGATATTGATTCCAGTAGGCAACATTGGTGCTAGATTTGCCGTATAAAGGGACTAAATAATGTCCTGCCCGTAGCAGGCGATCGAGTACGTGCGTATATAAGACAATCTCATCGCGACTTTTAGCATCGCCCAGTTTTTTAATAACACTGTCAATCGCAGGGTTTTTAATACCGATGGTATTGGCGTTACCCGCTTCATCGGCGGCAGCACTACCCCAAAAGCCCACTTGCTCCGCGCCAGGCGATAAGCTCTGGGCAAAGATGTCGACCATCATATCGTAGTCAAATCGGCGCACACGTTCATAATATTGCGGCCCATCGACTTGGCGTAAAGTCGCATCAAAGCCCAAACGCTTTAGATTACGAATATAAGGCAACAATACCCGCCCCATAGTTTCACCCGTCATCAAGATCTCAATCTGAGCAAGCTTACCGTTTGGCTGATACAACTTCATATCTTGATAATAAAAACCAGCCTCTAGCAATAGCTGCCGCGCCTCTAACAATCCTTGACGATTAAAGCCGCTACCATCGCTGGTTGGCAATCGCCATTCGTCTAGTACCGCTTGCCGTTGAATCGGTTCAAGCTTGGCGAGCAATGGTTTTAATACCTGCATCTCAGCCGCAGATGGCGTGCCAGTAGCAGCAAGCTCCGAGCCATGAAAAAAGCTTTGTAAGCGCTCATATTGCCCATGGAATAATGTTTTATTCATCCACTCAAAGTCGTAAGCTGCCGTCAAGGCTTGGCGAACGCGAATATCTTGAAAAATGGGCCGGCGCATATTCATCACCAAACCCTGCATTGGCACAGGGTTTTCACTGCTGATGGTTTCTTTATGAATCAAACCGGCTTTGACAGCGGGGAAATTGTAACCTGTTGCCCAGTTAGAGGCTTTGTTTTCTAGCCGAAAGCGATACTGCCCAGATTTAAAACCCTCAAAAGCAATCTCATCACTTTGATAATAGACAAACTTAATCATATCAAAATTATAACGACCGCGATTGACCATCAAATCCCGACCCCAATAATTGTGATCACGCACATAGCTGACCGCACGCCCCGCATCGACGCGGCCAAGTTTATAAGGACCACTACCCATTAATGGCGTCAATGTTATTTTCTCAAAATCTGTATCAATCGAAGATTTAGCAAAAATAGGGAATTGCCCAACCGTTAATAAAATCTCTTTATTGTCATCAGACTTAAAAACAAACTTGACGCGCTGCTTATCGATAATCTCAATGTCTTTAATATCGCCCAAATAGCTGCGGATATACATTGGGCCTTTAGTCAGTATCGCATCATAGGTGGCTTTAACATCGTGACTGGTCACCGCTGTCCCATCCCAAAAGCGCGCGGCAGGATTAACATGGTAAATAATCCAACTGGTGTCATCGGGATCATAGGTGACTTTATTTGCCAGCTGCGGATACATGGTAAAGGCTTCATTGAGTGAGCCCGTCATCAAGGTATCATACAGATAGTCCGTACCAACCATCGCCACACCTGTGGTCATCCATTTATTGGCCGCATTAAAGGTGCCGCGTGCCTCAAGCGATAATGTGCCACCCTTGGGCGCATTGGGATTGGCATAAGGCATGAACGGCACGTCAATATACTCAGTGGTACTATTATGCCCAAGCGCCGTTGTGGTGATTGGCGCGGCGATACTAACAGGTATCCAGCTGATAGTCATGGCAACTAAGACGGCTTTTAGCATGGTATTTTTTAGCATCATGACTGTATAACCACCCTCATAACGACCCTCTACTCTAAACCAACTTGGATAAAAAATGCGCGACTGACGGCAAAATAGACGATTGACGAAATTTTATCATAACAAACTTAGGTTTTTTAACCTAATATTTTGCAGCGTTAAGGTTGCTACATGACGGATTATGCAGCTTAAAAAACACTAATACGCATAAAAAAAGACGCAGCTTATAAAGTTGCGTCTTTTGTTTTAAAACCCGTGCTAACTTAAGCGTGCTTTTTTTCAAAGGCGATCATAAAGTCAACCAACTGCTGCACCCAATCTAGTGACACCGCATTATAAATACTGGCGCGCATACCGCCGACATCGCGGTGACCTTTTAGATTCATGAGGCCTGCTGCTTCCGATTCTTCTAAAAACACTTTATCAAGGCTACTGTCCGCTAAGGTAAACGGCACATTCATGATAGAGCGATATTTGGGGTCAACTGGATTGCTATAAAAGCTGCTGTCATCGATGGTTTTATACAGCAAATCCGCTTTTTGCTGGTTGATTTTGCCGATAGCAGCGACGCCGCCCTGCTCTTCTAACCAATCAAACACCAGCCCTGCTAAATACCAAGAATACGTCGCTGGCGTGTTTGACATCGACTCTTTTTCCGCCTGATGTTCATAGTTCATCAGTAGTGGGCACCATTCACTCGCTTTGCCCAATAAATCTTCACGGATAATGACAATAATTAATCCTGCTGGCCCGATATTTTTTTGCGCACCCGCGTAAATCATGCCGAATTTAGACACGTCAATTGGCTGTGACAAAATGCAAGAAGACATATCGGCGATAATTGGCGCATCGACTTGTGGCGGCTCAAATATTTGTACACCATGAATGGTTTCATTGGCGCAGTAGTGAAAGTACGCCGCATCTTTACTCAGGTTCCAGTCGCTTTGGGCTGGCACGTCGGTAAAATTACTGTCTTTACCCGTTGCCACCACATTAACCTCGCCCAAACCCAGTTTGCCATAGCGCTGTGCTTCTTTGACCGCTTTACCAGACCAAGTACCTGTCGTTAGATAGTCGGCGCGGCCACCATTTAACAGATTTAATGGAATCGCTGAAAACTGTAAGCTGGCACCGCCTTGTAAAAATAGCACTTTATAGTTATCTGGAATGTCCATGAGCGAGCGCAACTTGGCTTCCGCTTTTTCAGTAATCGCGATGTATTCTTTACTACGGTGACTCACTTCCATGACCGACATACCGCGTCCCTGCCAATCAAGCAACTCTTCTTGAGCGCGTGATAAGACGGCGTTCGGTATGGTGGCAGGTCCCGCTGAAAAATTGGGTACACGGTTAGGAGCGGCTTTAGTGGTCATAATCATTATCCTAAATATGATGAGATCATCGTGGTTATTAAAGGTTAAAGGTTAAAGGTTAAAGGTGAATGTTATCGTTATTTTTTAATCTCTGTCGTAGTAGTCGTAATAATAGTAAGTGGCAAGCCTTTAATTCTACTTTGATAACTGCTCCCAAAGCTGACGTTTAAGTTTGCTATCTTTAAGCATCTCATCGAGTGTGGGCACAGTCGTAAAGTTCGGATGCTCAAGGCCGTCAGGTAATACGGTCAATGCCGCCACTTTTATCTCTTCGCGACGACCAATCTTAAACACATATCCTGCAAGGCTGGCATTGGCAAGCTCAGCGGTATCCATACCTTCACAAATAGGAAATGAGGTCGTCTCACAGCTGATAGATAGCGCTTGGGTGATATTTTGCCACAGTTTTTGGCTGTCATTATTGAGGGCTTGGATATCAACCAAAATTACCCAATCGCCATAGCGACCACCTTGTAAATCAAAGGGTGCTACCTTTTTAAAGCTTTCCTCTTGAAAGCCCTCTCTGTTAAAACCACTGTTTTTAAAACTGCCATCTTCACAGCTTGCAGCATTATTTATGTCACCAAAAGCAGTCTGCTGAACGACCGTATTTACAAGTGAGGTAACGGCGGGCTTAGAGATGACAGGGGCAGTCGAGTCAAAATGATAGGTGACGGGGCTTTGTGGGTCAGAATGGCTTAAACCTGTCTCATTAGCGTCATCATAAGAATGATTAGATTCATCATCTAGCATATCTGATATGGCATTAATATTTGGGGATTCAATATTAGAAGATGCAATATTAGAAGATTCAATGCTTGGCTGTTCAGTGCTCGTCGCAGAAGAAGCTGCAGCATTAGATGGAGTGCTGGCATTAGATAAAGTTGAGTTAGCGGTAGTCTGCTCAGGCAGAGTAGGCGCAGAAATATCGGCAATATTCATGGTTTCAGAGCTTGGCTGCACCCACTGATTGATACCCATCATCGCTAAAATCTGGCGCTGCTGCATACGATGCTGCAATACAATTAGCGGGTCTTGGATATCACTCATGCTTATTTACTATCCTACTTATCTAAAATGGATTTACAGGCTTTTAATGTCAAAAACAATATTAAAGAACGATGTTAAAAAAAAGATTAAAAATATAGTCGATTCAATTTAAAAAATAATACTCAAATGCCGTCAATGACATTGCTTAAAAAAGCTGCCGAACGCCTAACCAATGATTGGCAAGCTCGGTCAAGCAATCATATTCATCTTGACTAACTATCGTATCGTGTAACATCACTGTATGCAACGTACTCAGCCATTGCCGGTAATTATTATAAGCATAAGGCTTATTATTAATCGCATTATAATCTATTTGAGCGTCGCCCTGTTGCCTCTGTCGATAATTATCAGCACCTTTGGCTTGAGAGCCAGATGATTGACTGGCAGACGCTATAAAAATAGGCACTGCTGCTATTAATGCCAATAATTGAATACTATTTAGATTTTGCGCAGTCAATAGTAGCCATTGCAAATTTGCCTCACTAACGGCAGCTAAATCAATATCAATCAAACGTGCATGACGGCGTAAATCTACAAGATAATGAGCAATGCTAGCACTATTATAGCTGAGCACTGAGCTACGTAATTCGCTATCTAGTGCGGATATTATCTGCCCTTTGGCATCCTTTGATAAGCGATAAGCCAATACAGTAAGCACGGTTTTTGCGGCAACATCAAGACCATCAAACACCTGCCCTGATGGGTCAAGCTGAGCATAAATATCATCCGTGCCGGCATGCAATACTTGCTGCCATTGATAGTATGGATATTGAGAGTGAAGATGCGACTGAACCTGTTTATCGTTTAATACGGCAGATATTATGGGTAGTAACTGCTGCAGCTGTAGCGCCTGCCATAACGCTAAAATCGAAGGCGAGCGACAATGGGTATCTTCTAAAGGATTTAATAATGATTGAGGCTTATTAATAGAATCATCGTTATCTATATTATCAGCAAATTTTTGACTTAAATCAGCCGTTAGGGAATTTTCAAATAGCTCAATGATACCTCGCTGATAACGCAATAGCATTGACCGACACTTTTTTTGCTGCACGTAATGTTGATGATCTTGATTACGATGACTGGCTTCATATTTTAAGCGCAACTCATCGATAGCGTTTTCTGATAAATTATGCTGGCGTAGTTGCTTTAGCGCCAATGCAATCAAAGCACTGTCTACGCGCCGATCAAGATTTGCCACTACCGCTAATAATTTATGATCGAGTGTATGCGGTAAAACTCGCGTGTTATCTATATCGACTTTAGTTTCAGCAGAAAATCTCTTATCCTCATCAAGCCCAAGCCAGATTTCAGTTAAATCATACGTTGCTGTTGTTGACAGCACATAACCCTGATGACAAAGCAGCACAGCTTCAATCAGAGCTTGCGCTCCGAGCGGATGATAACTGTGATTGAGCACATACTGCGGTAGCGATACCTTTTGTATATCTTCGATACCAATCAAGGTATCTGATGGCAAATCACTATCAGGTTTAGCTTGCCACGGCTTAAGCAGCTGATGAGTACCGATATCTTCTGCTTGCACCTGCAAACGCCCATTAATAACAACATCTTGCTCTACAACAAATTCAAGCCCACTATCGCTCTGCAATTCATTATTTATCTCACTAGTAGAATAGGTTGCGATTTCTTTTTCGATAGCAGCTTTATGAATAGTATTTTTTTGAATAGTATTTTTTTGAATGGCATCTTCGTCAATAACATCATTGAATGTATTATTAATATTTTTATCAGTGAATTTATTTTCACTTAGGCTATTTGTTACTATCACGCCCCAATCACCCAAGCGGCGCTGCTCATAAATTTCTTTTATCTTTTGCTGATTGAGACGTTTTTCTTTAGCCACTTGCACGGCGAAATCATGATAAGCGTTGGCATTGATAGCACTCATACGCTCAGCCAAACTTGGATGCGTGGCAAACCATGATACGTCACCCAAATCGGCACCACTACTGGCAAAGAAAAAATGACTTAATCCATTGATATCGGCGATGCCAGTTAGGCGCGAACCAAGTGCATCTTGATGAATGGCCTTTAAGGTTTCCATAATAGCTGGTGAGCGTGTGAGCTGCACGCTGGTCGCATCGGCAAGTAACTCGCGCTCACGATTAAAGCTGTGTTTAATCAGTTGCGCACTGGCCATACTAGAAAAACTCAATCCATGGATTAATAATGTCCAGATATTACGCGGCGCTTGACTATTGAACTTATCATTATGTTGTAGCCATCTTGACTGACTCTTAGCTGAAGATTGCTGGCTTTGCGACTGGTTTTGCCAGTAGGCGACCCATTCGCTATGAGTGGTAAAGTTGGCTGTCTGCGCTTCAGTGCGACGCGCATGGCTATCGATTGCTTTTTGCGGTAAAGGGTTGCTTTGATTGACCGCACTATTAATAAAAGAGCCATCAAAATAGTTTTGCTGAGTGTTTTGATGAGTGTTTTTATGACTGACTTTATAACCAGAACCAAAATTATTAATAGAATCACTCCAGTCATAGAGTAATTGCAATCCTGCTAGCACCACCATTAGCTGTAAATTAAACGTCGCATCGCCATGTAAGATATGACCATATTCATGCCCTATTAGCCCGTATAGCGCCTCATCAGATAGTTTATCGAGGGCGCCTTGGGTGACGACGAGTACCATATCTTGGCTATGGCGACCCGCCACAAAACCATTAATGCCTTGTTCTTCAGGCAGCACATATAAAATTGGCATTCGCAAACCTGAAGCAATGGCTAGCTGCTGGGCAATCTCATAATAACGCCGATAAACAGGCGGGAAATCCCGCTCATCACGCACGGCAATCTGGCGGGCACTAAAGCGAACTTTTGATACAGGCTGATGCTGATGGGCAACTCCTTGGCTATGCTCCCAAGCGTCTTGGCTTTGGTCGATAAATAAGCGCACTGCACCCACACGTTGAGCAATCGCCCGACCACCTGCTTTTAAGCGCCTATACTCTAAAAAACTACCAACGACAAAGCTACCGATTGTCCATACGACCACCAGTATTAATACCCAATGATAAATGCCACCGGTAAATAGCGTGAGCAGCAACGCCATGACACCAAGTGCTACAGCAATATGGGCAAAGACAATCAGAAAAAATAGTCCATAAAGCAACAAGCTGCGCTGAGTACGGCTACGCTGTGCACCAAAAAAATCCATCTATTTATTTACCTAACGCTAGCTAAACACATTTAACATTATTTGAGCATCAGCCCATATCGACGACAGGTGCTTGAGCAATTACCTTTCTATCTTCAAATACCAATGGGCTAAGTGGACGAAAGCCAAAGGTTGTGCTGACAAGATTATTAGGAAACACTTCGCGGTCATTGTTATAAAACATCACGCTATCATTATAATGCTGACGGGCAAAGCCAATCCTATTTTCGGTATTGGCGAGCTCATCCATCAGCTCTTTAATCATACTATCCGCTTTTAACTCAGGATAGGCTTCTACAACCGCTGAGAATTGCCCCAAGGCTTTTGACAACATACCCTCTGCTTTGGCAAACAACGCCATATGTTCAAGGGAGTCTGGCTGATGCTTAGTAGAATCTTGCAAGCTTTGGGCATGATTACGCGCATTAATCACACGGGTCAGCGTCTCTTCTTCATGGGTCAGATAACGTTTAGCGGTTTCGACCAAATTTGGAATCAAATCGTGACGGCGCTTTAGCTGCACATCGATTTGTGCAAAGCCATTTTTTGCTTGGTTGCGGGCACGTACCAGCTTATTAAATACTGACACCCCAAACACTACGATCAATACCACCACTGCAATGAATAGCCAAACGAACATTTTCATTATCAGACTCCAAAAGGTTTTTTGTTCACAATATTGTTATTAAAGGTTACTACATTGTATTTTAACCCATATATTTTGTTTGAAGTTTAAAATCAGACGAAATGCAGGCGAAAAAAAAGCCCTTTACAATGAAGGACTTATTGTTAGGATTGACTCGTTTAAAGCGATATAGCACGACTATCAGCAAATTTTAGGCAAAAAAAAGCGACTCCATCAGCACATCCTCGGCACACATTATAACTATTACCGTTGCTACCTTCCGGTCCTGGCGGGATTCATAGAACAATGTTGCGAGGCTACCAATGGAGCCACCAGTTGCAGATTATACAAGATTTTTTTATTATTACAACCCCCATTGTCAAACTGTTTGCTTTAGGCAATAGACAACCTTATCAGTACTACGTGCAAGTGACGATGTAGCCAAATTTAAACAGCAACTTAACTGACAAAATTCTCATAGCAAATTGTTGATTTTTTGCTATTTTAGTCAGGGTATGTTGCATAAAAAACAATACAAAAAACACTCATATAAAAATGAGTTTTCTGACCATATCCCTCATACAACTATCATGACCATTACTAGCACTAATTAGGAGATAATTATGAAAAACACTTGGATGAACAAAGCCGCACTTGCTACGGGTACCGCTGCCCTACTAACAGCAATGATAGGTAGCGCCCATGCAGAACCCACAGGCTACGATCAGCTGACTTTTCAGACAGAAGTCAAAGAGGAAGTCCAAAACGACGAAGTTCGCGCCACTATGTATAAAAAAGCGCAAGCATCAGATGCTAAAACGCTAGCGACCACGCTTAATACTTCGATCAATAACGCGATGAAAATCGCCAAACGCTACCCAAGCGTGACGGTTAGTACTGGCCAGCAGCGCACCTATCCACGCTACGATAAAAACGACAAAATCATTGGTTGGACAGGACAAGCCAACATCGACTTAAAGAGCACTGACTTTGCTGCCACCAGCCAACTGATTGCAGACTTACAGCAAACCTTAGTGATGGAAAACCTAAACTTTGGGGTTTCAGACGCTAAAAAAGATGCGCTAGAGCAAAAGCTTATGACCGATGCTTCTCGCGCTTTTCAGCAGCAGGCTAAAAACCTGACTCGTGCATGGGATGCGCGCGGTTATCGTGTCGTCACTGTCAATCTAAATACCGGCAGCAACTACCCTCGCCCTATGTATAGCGCGATGAATATGAAAGCTGAAGCGGCGGATGCCTCAGTACCAAGCCAAAGCTTTGAATCGGGTAATAGCACCATTTCAGTGACAGCTAACGGTACGATTGAGTTGTCTAAATAAGATAACGACAGTTATAGAAAATGGTTTTTAACAATAAGGGCAGCCACTGATTCAGTGACTGCCCTTACTTTATAGATATATTTTTATTATTAACACTTAATCAAGCGATTCAAGGTTATTTTTTTATCGGTTCTTCAAGGGTCATCGGTGTATCAACTAGGGGTTTATCAACTATTGGCTTAGTAAATGACAACATATTAGGATGCTTGCCATCTTGACGCATTTTTAGTAACACTTTTTGATACCAAGGCAGACGCTGATACGCCAACAGCTGCTCTGCCAATTTTTTATTTTTTTGCAAGGTTTGCGTGTTTTGAATGACGTAGACGGTACGCTCGACCTGTTTTGCTGCCTGCCCTTTTTTATCTTTTATCACCGCTTTGATATTATGCGTGCCTGGCAAGATATCAACAGTTGCAATCGAAGCGCTCAAACCCTGCGCCACCTCGTTGCCATCTAAGTAAATGCTCACGCTATCGCCTGCTTGTAGGGCTGGTTTTACTTGCACCTTGACATCGATGCTTTGTACCGGACGACGATACGCCCGCTCTTCGCTAGGCTCTGTTATCGTCAGCTGATAATTAATGGGTGCTTTATTAGCGGTTTTGTTACTGTTAGCAGTGGTGCTGGTGGTGCCAGTGCTGTTAGCAGCAGATGCTTGAGTAGTATTGACAGGCTGATTGTTGGCATTGTTGGTTTGACTAGAACTATTTGCACCCACACTATCGCTGCCAGTCATGACGCTGGTTTGGCTAATTTGTTTGCCAGCTTGCTGTTCGTAGTTTTGCGGACGGTCGGTAAAGGTCACTTGACCGGTCTTTTCATCGACAACTTTATAAATAGCAGCGGCATTTGCCATCGGCGCGTAAAGGCTTGCGGTGCTAATAATCAGCCCTGTCAGCAAACTTACCGACAACCCTTTATTTAAAAAAACAGTACTTTTAAATGATGAACTCATAGTCAATCAGCCTAAAGCGATTTGTTATTAATATATAGATGTAACCATTATGCGATATTTTTGCCATTAAATCAGTAATGACTTTACACTAAATTTAACAATTAAACGTCTACTTTAATTGCCCACAAAAAAACCAGCTAAATATAATTTAGCTGGTTTTTCTTATTTAAAACAATTGAGCCTATTAATTATTAATTATTAATTATTAATTATTAATTATTAATTATTAATTATTAATTATTAATTAGCAGCTATAGTACAAATCAAACTCAACAGGATGGACGGTGATATTGACACGTTGTACTTCTTCTTGCTTCAGCGCGATGTAAGCTTCTAGCATCTCTTTAGTAAACACATCGCCTTTTAATAAGAACTCATGGTCATCTTTTAACGCTTGTAGGGCCACTTCTAAGTTTTCAGCAACCGTTGGAATGAGTGCTTCTTCTTCTGGTGGTAAGTCATATAAGTTTTTATCAGCGGCTTCGCCTGGATGCATTTTGTTTTGAATACCGTCAAGACCTGCCATCAATAACGCCGCAAACGCCAGGTATGGATTGGCTGCTGGATCAGGGAAACGCGCTTCAACACGTACCGCTTTTGGGCTACTAACGTGTGGAATACGGATAGACGCCGAGCGGTTAGACGCTGAGTACGCAAGCTTGATAGGCGCTTCATAATGCGGCACAAGACGCTTATAGCTGTTGGTCGATGGGTTGGTAATCGCATTTAAAGCACGGGCATGTTTGATAATACCACCGATAAAGTATAGTGCGGTTTCTGACAAGCCGGCATATTCATCACCTGAGAAAGTATTGACGCCGTCTTTTGAGATAGAAATATGCACGTGCATACCAGAACCGTTATCACCAACGATAGGTTTTGGCATAAAGGTGGCGGTTTTGCCAAACTGGTGGGCAACGTTATGGACGGCATACTTTAGCTTTTGTACTTCGTCTGCTTTACGTACTAAAGTATTAAATGCCACGCCAATTTCTAACTGGCAAGGAGTCACTTCATGATGATGGACTTCAATACAACCTTCACCAATCATATCTTCGATACGCTCGCACATTACCGCACGCATGTCTTGTGAGCTATCAACCGGTGGTACTGGTACATAGCCGCCTTTAACGCGTGGACGGTGCCCCATGTTGCCCCACTCATAGGCTTTATTGGTTGACCAAGCGGCTTCTTCAGCGACGATTTCATGGCTGACACCAGACATATTAACCGACCATTTTACTTCGTCAAAAACAAAGAACTCAGGCTCAGGACCAAAAAAAGCGGTATCACCAATACCCGTTGATTTTAAGTATTCTTCGGCTCGGCGAGCAATAGAGCGCGGATCACGGTCATAGCCTTGCAGCGTTGATGGCTCGATGATGTCACAAGTCACCACCACAGTAACTGCGTCAAAGAATGGGTCGATAAAGGCAGTTTCTGGGTCAGGACGTAAAATCATATCTGAGGCTTCGATACCCTTCCAGCCAGCAATCGATGAGCCGTCGAACATTTTGCCATCTTCCATCACTTCTTCATCAACGCTGTGCGCTGGGAAAGTCATGTGTTGCTCTTTACCGCGGGTATCGGTGAAACGAAAATCAACCCATTTGGCATTGGATGATTCGATAAGATCAAGTAATTTGTTCGACATGGAAAGTTTCCCTTATGGTTAACATGGTAATAAAATTGAAACGTAGAATGAAAATTTTAGACGGAAAGTTTTTTTTAAAGTTGTTTTTTGCTTAAAGCCCAGCTGATTTTCTGGCGTTAAGCTTTAAGTATTTTTATGAGCCAAATAAATGCAGGTGCTATTTTAGCAACATCTGGCCAATAATGCTGAACTCTTCAAATGCATCTTGGTAAATAATATTACATCGCTTTAATAGCGAGCTATTCACACCTATAAGAATTGCAGCTACTATGCCAACTCATCTTCGGGCCATCAAGTTTTTAAAATTTCCAAAGGCTGAAAGTAATAATTATCTACAATAAATACAAACATTTACGTAATATAAATCTTTTATATTAAAGCGTTATTTGCATAGCAATTGCTATGTATAGCTAGCAAACTCAAAGATGAATATATTAAATGACGTCCCATAACAGTGCAAAATTTAGAAAGTTTAACTTAGTAATGCACCTTTATAGAGCATTTATTACTATCAGCGTGCAACAGCGCTACGTTTGATAGATAACGAAATAGTGTTAAGATAACAGCGTTTAAAATCGCATCGCTGTTGAACCTATTGAATTAAAGACACTACACTAAGAACACGAAGCTAAGAACACCAAGATTAAGACACTAGGTTAAAGATAATAAGTTGAACAAATGATGATTTTGATGATCGATAATTACGACAGCTTTACCTACAATATTGTACAGTACTTCGGTGAATTGCAGCAGGACATCAGCGTTTGGCACAACGATGAAATCAGTATTGATGAGATTAAAGCACTCGCGCCAGATGCCATTGTTATTGGTCCCGGCCCCTGTGACCCTGACAGTGCTGGTATTTCGCTAGAGGTGATTGCGACCTTTAAAGGCATTATCCCGATATTAGGTATTTGCTTGGGTCATCAGGCAATCGGTCAAGCCTTTGGCGGTAAAGTCGTCAAAGCAAGCGAGGTTATGCATGGGCGGTTATCGGCTATTTATCATAATGGTCAAGGCGCTTTTACCAACTTGCCAAATCCAGCCCAGTTTACCCGTTATCACTCATTGGTGATTGAGCAAGCAAGCTTACCCGACTGCTTTGAAGTTAGCGCTTGGACTCAAAATGCTGATGGCAATATCGAAGAAATCATGGGCATTCGCCACCGCGAGTTTGCGATTGAAGGCGTCCAGTTTCATCCTGAGTCGATTTTAAGCGAAGCGGGTTATCAGCTGCTGAATAATTTTTTACAAATGCATCAGTTAGCAGTTTTATCCTCAGATAATTTACCAAAAGTAGGATAAGTGTTTTAAAAGACGAACCCTATTTTTTAATCCAATGAATGTATTTAAACGACAACTATAAAAGATAATAATAAGTGAGAATATTATGACCGCTGCCGCTATGCAGGACAAAAAATCAATCATGAATCAAGATAAGCAAAACCTGCAAAATGCTGAGAGCATCAATCAGCTGCCAGATGAGAGTATTCATAAGCTTCTGACCACCGCATTAGGCAGGATTTTTCAGCATATTGATTTGACCTTTGACGAGATGTATCAAGTCATGCTCGTCATCATGCAAGGCAGATGCAGCGATGCCATGATGGGTGCGATTTTGACGGGCCTGCGGATGAAAGGCGAATCCATCGACGAGATTACCGCCTCAGCCAGTGCGATGCGTGACTTAGCTGCCAATATTAACCCAAGAGACTGTCGCTACATGGTCGATATCGTCGGTACTGGTGGCGATGGCGCTAACTTATTTAACGTATCAACAGCGGCAGCCTTGGTCGCAGCCGCAGCTGGGGCGCAAGTCGCTAAGCATGGCAACCGCGGCGTTTCAACCAAATCTGGTAGCTCAGACTTACTTGAGCAAGCTGGTATTAGCCTAACCCTGACACCAGAGCAAGCACAGCAGTGTATCGAGAATCAAGGGATTGGCTTTTTATTTGCGCCCAATCATCATAGTGCGATGCGCTACGCCAATCCGGTACGCCGTGAGCTAAAAGCGCGGACGATTTTTAATATCTTAGGTCCACTGACCAACCCTGCTGGCACGCCAAATCTGGTTATCGGCGTCTTTACCGCCCAGTTATGTGAGCCTTTGGCAAAAGTGATGAAAAATCTGGGCGCGCGTCATGTAATGGTGGTCGGTGCCAAAGATGGTTTGGATGAAATCAGTCTTGCAACTTCAACCACGGTAGCCGAGTTAAAAGACGGTGAAATCTCTGTTTATGAGATGATGCCAGAAGATGCGGGCGTTGAGTCACAAACCTTAATTGGGCTTGATGTCGATTCTCCTGCCCAAAGTCTTGAGCTGATTCGTGCCGCTTTATCAGGTGCAGATACTAATGACCGCGCTGTTCTAAAAGCCCGTGATATGATTGCCTTAAATGCCGGTGCTGCGATATATACCGCAGGACTTGCCAGCAACTATCCGAATGGCGTGAGCCGCGCCCAAAAAGTCATTCAAAATGGTGACGCTTTGAGTAAGCTTGATGACTTAGCCAAATATACGCAGCAATTAGCTGACCAAGTTTAATAAGCTAAATGCTTAGAATTAATAAGAAATACGTGGCTCATAACCCTGTTAATCGCAACTATGTGTGCCGCCTTAATTTATTAGCCTAATTGTTACCCTAATTTTTTTACCAAATAACGGAATATAGCCATGACCGCCAAACCAAAATCAGACACCGCGATTCCTTCAGTGTTGCAGCGTATCGTTGCTACCAAGCACGAGGAAGTTGCTGCTGCTCGTGCGGCAGTATCGCTTGAGGCATTAAAATCGCAAGCCACCGCTGATACCCAGCCACGTCGCGGTTTTGCCAATGCTTTACGCAGCGCTGATATTGGTATCATTGCGGAGATTAAAAAAGCCTCGCCGTCTAAAGGTATTATCAATCATAACTTTGAGCCTGCGCTATTTGCCAAGCAATATGAGCAAGCGGGAGCCAGTTGTTTATCAGTACTCACCGACCGTGATTATTTCCAAGGTGATGATAGCTACTTAATCCAAGCGCGCCAATCTTGCAATTTGCCCATATTGCGCAAAGATTTTATGGTAGATATTTATCAGATTTACCAATCTTACTTAATGGGCGCTGATTGTATTTTATTGATTATGGCCTGTCTTGATGAGGCGCAAGTACAAGAGCTGCATGCGCTAAGCATTGAGCTGGGTATGGATGTCTTGATTGAAGTTCATACAGCAGATGAGCTTGAGCGTGCGCTACAGTTGCCACGTTCAGCGCATAATATCTATGGTATTAATAATCGCGATTTAAACACCTTTGATGTCGACTTACAAACGACGCTTGATTTAAAAAACACCCTGCTGCGCGAATTAGCTATCGATGATGCGCTCGCTGCCAATCCTAATGACCGTCTAGAACGGCCGCTTATTGTCACCGAAAGTGGCATTCATAGCAGCCATGATATACGTTTGATGCTCAATAATGATATTCAGCACTTTTTAATCGGCGAGCAGTTTATGAAGACCGAGCATCCAGGGCAAGCGTTACAATCCTTACTTGCGAGCGTCGCAGCACAGGCGTAAAGTAAACCGCATCTATTTTATGTACGATATAAATCACTCATTCACTCACCAACGATACGTTAATTATTATGTCAAACTCTCTGTTTTCAAAAGAAATGCAAGACCAATTAAAAGAGCTTAAAGGGCAACTGAGTAAAGGTCGCGATACCAATTCACCAGAAGGTGAAAATGAAAAGCCAACCGAACCTGTCTCACTCTTGACCCAAAAACAAGTCAAAAAAACGGTCAAGCAATTAGATAGCGAACATATCGACGACGATAAAGTGCTATTTATGCAAGCGATGCATGGCGTCAACCAGCTAAAAGACAAAAACGTGCGCACACCTGCCAACGCCTCTAAAGCAGGTAAGCCTGACGCTGCAACGCTTTCAAAACGTGCGGCTGCTCAAGGGAGCGAAGCTGGTGATTTGGGCGCAGGCTTGTCAGATATGCAAGCGCTATTAAACCCTGTCGCCGGCGAAGCTTATTTATCCTATAAGCAGCCGACCTTACAAAACAAAATCTTTGATCAGCTTAAAAAAGGTAAGCTACGCTGGTATGATGCGGTAGACATCCATGGTTGCACCATTGAAGAAGCGCGCGATGCAATGACCCAACTGCTCAGCCAAGCCAAGCAAAACAATGAAACTGTGGTAAAAATCGTCCATGGTAAAGGTTCTGAGGCTATTTTAAAAACCTGCGTCAATGGTTGGTTACGTCAACTGCCAGAAGTACTGGCATTTTGCTCGGCTCCGCCGAAAGATGGTGGCAATGGTGCGGTACTGGTACTACTTAAAAAGACCAAGACCGATAAAGAATAAAATTATAGATCGAAAAAAAGGACTGCCACCATGCAGTCCTTTTTTATATCAAAGGTTCACCCTCTCGTTTTGTAGTCGCGCTTTGATAAATCTTCCTATCATTTTGCTGCATATTTTTTAGTAAGTGATTTCTCTATGAATATACAAATCATCGAAAACAAACAAGCATTAAAAGCACATATCAACGCTTTGATTGCTCTCGAACCAAGATTTGCGCCTGTTTATGAGCAAGTGGGTGTGCCTGATTTACGCCATAACGCGGGCGGCTTTACGCAAATAATGAGAGCGATGGTTGGACAGCAGTTATCAGTCGCAGCGGCAGCCAGTATATGGCAACGCTTGGTAGAGGCAGGTTTGACGACGCCATCAGCGATTCGGGCAGCGACAGACGAGGATTTACGGGCGCAGGGGCTCTCTAAGCAAAAAATTCGTTATACGCGCTCTTTGGTCGAGCACGATATAGATTTTGCTGCCTTAACAACCCTACCCGACAACGACGTTATCGATACCCTGACTGCTGTGGTTGGCATTGGACGCTGGACCGCTGAGATGTATCTGCTATTTTCGTTACAGCGCGCTGATGTGCTGGCAGTTGATGATCTAGCCATTAAAGTCGCAGCGATGGAATTGTTAGATTTAGAAGAGCGCCCAACGCCAAAACAATTAAAAAACCTGACCCAAGATTGGTCACCGCACCGTAGCGCTGCCAGCTTATTGTTATGGCAATATTATGGTTTTTTACGTCAAAAAACTGCTATCCCTTTATAAGCCATAGCTTTATAAATAAAACGTTCAATAAACCTTAAGCAAAATAACCACACAAAATATTAAGGCTGATTCCATATAGAAAAACCAAATTTCTTTTTGGCGTGTTTAAACTGACCTTTTTTTAACAGACGATGTTTATGCCTTTGTAGTTTTTGCTTTTTAGTGGTGTCTTTACGAGCCTCTTTCTCACTCGTCGCACTGTCAGCGTTTTTATTTAAATCAAGCGCCTTTTGCTCATCAGCATTATCGTTATTGGCATCAGTGTCTGCTTCACTCGCATCGCTTGCGTCCACTACTTCGTTTATCGAATCATCAGTCACGGTTTCTAGCTGAGGTTGTGGCTCAAGCTCGGCTTGATTGACAATCAGCTGCTGCGTTGGCAGCGCATGCTCGACATCGTATTTTTTCACCAGGGTCAACACGTCGACCAACAAGTCATCTTGCTTACGATAAAACTCTATCGAGTCGACAGCATTAATATAAGCGCGCAGTTGAATGACGTAGCAGTCTTGGCGCAGCTCTGAAATATTGGCCTGATTCCACTCCTGATTGGTCAGCTCGTGCTCGTCCAAAAATTGATCTAATTTTTTGACCATCTTAAAGACCACATCGATATCCGCATTGCGTTTGATATATAAGTTATGCAAAAAGTGAAACATATCCCGCGAGGTATAGTTTTCAATTTGCATCGATGAAAAATCACTGTTAGGCACCGTCACAATCGTCCGGTTCAGTGTGCGCACCCGTGATGAACGAATACCAATATCAATCACCGTACCTGCTTGGTTGCCGAAGCTACAATAGTCGCCGATGCGTACTGGCGAATCTGCCACCACCACCACACTGCCGACCAAGTTCTCAATCGTCTTTTGCGCACCTAGTGCCAAGGCTAAACCACCGACCCCTAATGCGGCAATCCCTGTAGTCAAATCAAATCCTAAATTTCCAAAAATAACAATAACCGCAAAGATTAATAATAGCGCTTTGACCACCTTGCGCATCAAACCCAAGATAGAAACTCGCTCGGTATAGTTTTTCTTATAACTTAAATTGACCGCGCGGGTAAATATCGAATCAATAACCCGCAGTAATAGCCATGTCGTCGCTACCCAAGAGGCAATGTCGGTAAAGCGCTTAATCGGTTCACGCAGTGTCACTGATATACCGGCATATACCATCACCTCGGCCAATATCAGCGCCGTGATAACGACGGTCAGTGGCAATATCACATTATTAGGTAAAGGTAACGTCTCACCCCGTAGGCGAGGATAAATCAGTTTTAATAAATAATAGAGCAGCCAAACCACGATGTAAGTAAAAATAAAACTACTGACTATAATGGCTAATGCCGCCAATATATCAGAAATCTGATAACCAAATAGCTTTTTACCATCTAATGAGTCAATGGTGTAGCGCGAAACCAGCGTCGGCTGATAATTCTCTATCACTTCTGGTATCGAGCTTAGGGTATCGTTTGAAAACTGCCAATATTGCTCGCCTTGCTTAGAGGCTACTCTTTCGAGCACCAGCGGCACGCTCTTATCACCGACATTAATCACGCCGACGTTTTCTTGGCTTGGCGGTAGCTGATCGCTTAAATTTCCCTCAGGCGTATTGTTAATTTGCAAATCAGGCTGAAAACGCCCGCCCGCATCGAGTGCTTGCTTAAATTGGCGCACCACAGTGGTTGGATTATCAGACTTGGATAAATTTAGATAATTACTGGCCAGCAGATAGTCGTTATCGCCCAATGCTTTAATAAAGCCTTGTACAGTATGGCGCGGCGTGTCACGTCCGAAAGAATCGGGCACCGAGGTATTGACCACCTCTTCAGTTTGACCACCCACGCCTAATATGTTGGCTTCGGCAGCAAGCGCCTTATGTGAAAAAACCACGCTTAATACACTCAATAGCATCGCAAAGAAAAACACCGTTATCATGAGCGTTTTTTTTGTTTTTAAAGATATAAATGATGCAGATGGCGCAGTACGAGCACTCAGATGACGCTGAATAGACAAAACAAACCTCTTAGCTTTAGGAAGAGCAGCACAGAAAATAAATGAAATCCGCCACTATAATAGCAATTATTAATCACAGCAATGCGTTTGATTGCATGTTTTTATTACTGGTTAAAATAGTGCTTGCCTTTACAGATGATACTTATATAAAAGCCTAAAAAACACTGGAAATAGCTAAACAACCCAGATAAACCTCAACCATCATGAGCACCACTCATCGTATGCTGAATAAATATTAGGACAAAGTAGTTTATAAATGTGCTGGTTTTATAGATAATAACCTTATGTAATATTCGTATTACTTTTTGTAATTTTTTACTTTTAGGCTCTCGCTTCTGTAACTTTTTAATTTGTTCAATTTGTCATTCAACTTTGGAATTCAATATGGCTTTATCACGTTCATCTTCGACTACCTATCTGCGGTTGTGTATCTTAAGTGCGTTAGGCGGATTTGCTATTAGTGCCACAGCTGCGACTGGTGATAGTAGCGTTATCAATCGCAGCGAGTTGCCACAAGTTGAGCTTGATAAAATCGTCGTGACGGCGACGCGGACGCCAACTAAGACCAGTAATGTCATTGCCCAAACTCGGGTGATTAATCAAGAAGATTTAAAGCGTTATCGAGGTCAGACCGCACTTGATGTTTTGAAAAGTCAGCCAGGTTTCAGTCATTACACTAATGGCGGAGCAGGCACTACCTCAAATTTTTATATACGCGGTTATGATGGCAAGCAAGTCTTAGTGCTCATTGATGGCGTACGCTATAGCTCTTTGAGTACGGGCGGTGCAACATTAAATCTACTTCCAGTAGATCAGATTGATCGTATTGAAGTCTTGTATGGTGCTTCAGGCTCTAGTATTTATGGTGCCGATGCGATGGGCGGCGTTATCCAAGTGTTCACTAAAGGCAATAATATCGAACAAAGCAATATTTCTGTGACCGCAGGTATCGGCTCTCATGATCAATATTTATATGGTGCGAGCGCTCAATTTGCTAATGATAAGGGTACTACGCTGAGCCTAGCAGCCAGTCACAACGAAACAGACGGGTTTAACGCTACTTTACCTCGTGACCTACCAAGTCAGACTGATGATGATGGCTTTGAGAGTGATAACTACAGTTTATTTCTTAATCAAAAAATTAATGATAGTTTAAGATTTGGAATTAGCGGTCTTTATTCGAAATCAACAACCGATATTGACTCTTATGATGATTACATGACGGGCGCTCCTGCTTTAAAGCATGCATTTTCAGATCAAGAAAGTGGAGCTGCTAGCGCATATCTTGAACATTTTACCGATAGCAGCAACACTAAACTTCAATATGATTATAGTATCGACGAATCAACAACTTATGAGACTGATGTAAATAATGGCAGTCAATATGATACTAAGCAGCAGCAAATAAGCTTGATAAGCGTTCAAAATTTGCCAGTCGGTAAAGTAACTCTAGGCGCTGAGCATTTGAAGCAAAAACTGGAGTCAAATGTATATGATGCCGATGTTCGTAAAATTACCAGTGGTTTTTTGGGTTACTTGCTGTCATATAATGGCTTCGATGCGCAAGCCAATATACGATATGACGACTATTCAGACTTTGACAGCGAAACTACTTATAACTTAGGCGGTGCTTATAATATCAGCCCTGATTTTCGTATTGGCGCAAGTTACGCTAAAGGCTATCGCATACCGACTTTTAATGACTTATACGGACCTAAGAGTTGGGGTAGTAATGCAAATCTAAAACCAGAAACTAGTGATAACTACGAAGCTTTTATTGAATATAATACTTCACTGCAATCGACACGCATTACAGGTTACAATAATAAGGTCGACGACCTTATTGCCAGTGATGGTAAAAGCACCCCTGAATACATTTATGGACAAAGAATAAATACTGACAAAGCCAAAATCAAAGGTGTAACATTGACTTCAGATTGGGTGATTGATAATTACCTATTTGGAGCGAGTTACGACTATCAAAAAGCTAAAGATGATAGCGATTACACTGGTAAAGTCGACTATCTTGGTAATCCTATTGATTACAATGGTAACTATCTTCCTATTCGCCCTGAGAACAAAGGCCTTATCTACTTAGGTTATCACTTACCGAGCTTAGATATCCGTGCTGAATATGAATACATAGGTCATTATTATTACAGTGTAAACAATGCTGATTCACAGATCATAGACAGCTTTGGTCTATTTAATATTAGTGGCAATTATCAGTTGACAGATAATTTAACAATGAGTGCTCGCTTAAATAATATTACTAATAAAGAATATGTGACAGCGCTTGGTTATAATACTGACGGTACTAACTTCTTTACCTCACTCACCTATAAATGGTTTTAAGCTTATTTGGTAAAAATTAGAACTTATATACCCCACTCTCAACTTATTTTTCTAAGGTATTGGTTTACTTAGTTTTTAAAATTTCAGTTAAAACAATTAGAATTTTAAATTCTATAAAAATCAAAAGCCTACGATAAGTTGAGATTGGCGTACTTATATATAAATAATCAAGGCTATCAATCGATGGCCTTTTTTTTATGACGTAAGCACTTACGATTTTCTGCAGCCAATAGGTGACAAATTAATCCTCATCAATTACAATAACGACCTCCGAGAGGTGTTGCGCCATAATCATCGATTACTGCAATTAAGCTTTATTGCTTTGCAAATCATTTATTATGTTAGGCTCGGTTAACTGTCCATTGCCAATTTTTGGTTATTGACAGCGCAAATAACGGCACCTGCGTTTTTATTCTTTTTATCTATTAACTGATAGGAGCATATTATGGACGCAGTGTCTAACACCCCATCTGCCCATACGATCGACCCCTCTTTCACTGACTATAAAGTCGCCGACATTAGCCTTGCTGATTACGGTCGCCGTGAAATCACCCTAGCTGAAGCCGAAATGCCTGCCCTGATGGGTTTACGTCGTCGCTACGAAGCCGACCAACCGCTTAAAGGCGCAAAAATCGCTGGCTGTATCCACATGACCATTCAGACGGCTGTCCTTATCGAGACATTAGTTGCGCTTGGTGCGGAAGTACGCTGGACCTCATGTAACATCTTCTCAACCCAAGACCATGCTGCTGCTGCGATTGCTGCTGCTGGTATCTCTGTTTATGCTTGGAAAGGCGAAACCGAAGAAGAGTACGAGTGGTGCTTGCGTCAACAAATTCACGTTGGCGGCGAAGAATCCGGTCAGCTTTGGGATGCAAACTTAATCTTGGACGACGGCGGTGATTTAACCGCTTTGATTCATAATGATTATGCCCAAATGCTTGATAACATCCATGGTATCTCTGAAGAAACTACTACAGGTGTCCATCGTTTGGTTGAAATGCTGGGTAAAGGTACGCTAAAAGTACCGGCTATCAACGTTAACGACGCGGTTACCAAATCTAAAAATGACAACAAATACGGCTGCCGTCATAGCTTAAATGACGCCATCAAACGTGCTACCGATATGTTCCTTGCAGGTCGCCGTGCTTTGGTCATCGGTTATGGTGATGTGGGTAAAGGCTCAACGCAAAGCTTACGTCAAGAAGGCATGATTGTTCGTGTCTCAGAAGTTGATCCTATTTGTGCCATGCAGGCCTGTATGGACGGCTATGAAGTATTGTCACCTTATATCAATGGCGATAACACCGGCGGCGCAGAAAACATCAATACTCGTCTGCTTGAAGATACTGACTTAATTGTTACCACTACCGGTAACTATCACGTTTGTGACAAACATATGCTAGCGGCGCTGAAGCCGGGTGCGGTCGTATGTAACATCGGTCACTTCGATACCGAAATTGATACGCAGTTTATGCGTGATAACTGGCGCTGGGTTGAGATTAAGCCGCAAGTGCATCAAGTCTTCCGCTCGGATGACGAAAACGATTATTTGATTTTGCTTGCTGAAGGTCGCTTGGTGAACTTAGGTAATGCTACTGGTCACCCATCGCGCGTGATGGATGGCTCATTTGCTAACCAAGTATTGGCACAAATGTACTTGTTTGAAGAAAAATTCGCTGAGCTGCCAGTCGATGAGCGCTTTGATAATTTATACGTTAAAGTGTTACCGAAAAAACTTGACGAAGAAGTTGCGGCGGCAATGGTTGCAGGCTTTAACGGTACATTGACGAAACTGACTGAAAAACAAGCCGAGTATCTAGGCGTACCTGTCGAAGGTCCGTTTAAGCCTGACGCTTATAAATACTAATAGGAGTCAGACTGTGACTAAGCCTACTTTCTCCTTCGAGTTTTTCCCAGCCAAAACCGAGCAAGGCCATGAAAAACTCCTCAGCACTTATGATGAGCTCAATAAGCTATCACCTGCGTATTTTTCGGTGACCTATGGGGCTGGCGGTTCAACCCGTGGCCGCACACTTGATATCGTGCAAGCGTTGTGTGCGCGCGGTGACACGGATATTGCGCCGCATATGTCTTGTATTGGTGATGACAAAAGTCAAATCGCTGAACTACTCGATCTTTATAAAAGTTTGGGCATCACACGCTTGGTTGCCTTGCGTGGTGATTTACCGTCAGGTCAGGTCAGTATGGGAGAACTGCCGTTTGCCTTAGACTTAGTAAAGTTTATCCGCGAATATTCAGGCGATCACTTCCGTATCGAGGTCGCAGCCTACCCTGAGATGCATCCGCAAGCACGTAGCTTTGAATTTGATGTCGACAATTTGGTGAATAAATATCAGGCGGGCGCCAATGCGTCGATTACCCAGTTTTTCTATAATGCCGATAGCTATTTATATCTGCGTGACACCTTAGAAAAACGTGGTATTGACACGGTAGCGCAGCCTTTGGTCGCTGGCATCATGCCGATTACCAACTCAAGCAATCTCGTACGCTTTGCTGATAGCTGTGGCGCTGATATCCCACGTTACGTGCGTAAGCGCTTGGCAGATTTTGGCGATGACCGTACTGCTATCCGAGAGTTCGGCTTTGATGTCGTTTATCGTTTGTGTGAGCGTCTAATCTCTGAGGGCGTACCTGCCATGCATTTTTATAGCATGAATAAGGTTGAGCCAAATAAACGCTTAGTCGAAGCTTTAGGCTTGATTGCTTAAATATTTATCGAATGTACTGCTGAATGACTGGCGTTCTTAGGGGCGCCGGTCTTTTTTGGTATGGGAATTGCATTTATGCCAATTCTACTGATGACAATCCCTTTACCCACCCAAATGATATTCTGCTAAGATATTGAAAAATATCATGACTCCCATTATAGGAATAAGTAATTTTGCGACGTTTCTTTTATGCCACCAGTAGCGATAGCAGTGATAAAAATGCCCCAACCTGGCCACAACTGAGCACCTTAGCTATCGGTGCTAACGTCGAGTTGACCGAAAGTATTGTCCATCATTGGTGCCGTGTATTACGCGCTAATATTGGCGATAAAGGGATTTTGT
This sequence comes from Psychrobacter sp. YGAH215, assembly GCF_007280595.1. Taxonomy (NCBI): domain Bacteria; kingdom Pseudomonadati; phylum Pseudomonadota; class Gammaproteobacteria; order Moraxellales; family Moraxellaceae; genus Psychrobacter; species Psychrobacter sp. YGAH215. The sequence goes on from NZ_VKLR01000001.1 coordinate 134,614, forward strand.
TTGACGGTTTCGGCGGTGAATATCAGGTACAGCTACAAACCATCAGCAAAAAACACGCCACTGCAACGTTATTGGCTCATGTAGATACTGACCGCAATGCCGCTGTATTGACGAAGATTGGACTGGTCATAAGTCGCGGTGAGCGAATGGATTACGCCATTCAAAAATCCACTGAGCTTGGTGTGACTGCCATTCAATTGCTGAGCAGCCACCACGGTGAGGTCAATCTAAAACCTGCCCAAGTAGAGAAAAAACTGGCACAGTGGCAGCAAGTCGCCATCGCCGCCTGTGAGCAATGCGGTCTTAACCGTCCACCGCTTATTATCGCGCCATTATCGATTGATGACTGGCTATTAAATGTAGCAGCTAGCGAAAATAAAAATGAGATGGTAATCAGCCCAATCGTCGCTGAGCTAAGTAAAGATGCTTATTATCAGGTATTACAGCGGCCTGCCGATTTACGTCTGCAACTGAGTGTCCCAGCAGCAGGGCAACCCCTGATGCCTGAGGCGCTGCCTGTCGTCTTAAAGCAACATGCGCCTTATATCGAATTATTAATCGGACCTGAAGGCGGGCTTAGCGCTGATGAATGCGCCAAAGCTGCGGATGTGGGTTTTGCACCTTGGCAAATTGGCCCACGGGTTCTGCGTACCGAAACCGCGCCCGTGGTTGCACTGGCGACATTGTCGGCATTGGCAACTATGCATGCTTTAAATCAATAGTGGACAAACTGTTCACCATTACCAAGCCCATTTATTATTTAATTTCGATGTTATGAGTCCATTATGAGCGCATTCACCCCTATGCCAATATCAGATAAACAGCAACTATTGGTCAAATTGTGCGAGCAATTTGAAGACGCCATATTCATATTGGACGAAAAATTACGCTATTTATCCGTCAATGCTAACTATGAGCTGATGCTTGGCTATACAGAAAATTTTTTGCTTGGGCGTCCACTTGGGATATATGCTGCTGAGTTTTTGTCAGAAGATGAACAGGCAGTGCTCAAAAATCTGATTAACAGCTTGGACAGTACAGGATTTTGTGAAATTGACTTTTCAATGGCAAACCGCTACGGGCAAGTCATCGACTGCCATATCACCTATCGCAAAATTTATCTAGAAGATACCCCTTATTACGTCGGTACCATTCGTGATATGGCGACGCTTGCTAAAAACAGAAAAAAGGTGGTGCACCTGCTGAATTATGACCAGCTGACCGGACTACCGAACCGTAAAGTGTTTTTGAGTCAAACCAGTGAATTGTTGTTAGACAGCTATCAAGAAGTGGTGGTCGTGCGTTTTAACATTGACCGTTATCGCAACCTTGCCAGTCTACTGGGACCGGATGCTATCAATACCTTGGTAGAAAATTTTGTCTTACGTATTACTGAGCTTGAGCTTGATAATTTACGCTGTTTTTCTCATTTTGGCGGTGATGACTTTGCCTTATTGTTTGTATGTAATGATGCTAATATGGTACGCCATCAGTTAGACAGCTTAATGCAAATGTGCGAGCGCCCTTTCTTCTTAAATGGCAATACGGCAAAAGGCACCGAGGTCTATTGCCATATCTCTGTCGGGGTAAGCTACTTTCCTGAAAATGGTAATGAATTTACCGGCCTGTTGACCAAAGCCGAAAAAGCCTTGAATTATGTCAAACAGCAGGGTGGCGATGATGTCTGTTGGTATCATAAAGCCATAAATGAGGTCAATGCGCATAATATACAGCTAGAATCTGAGCTGAGAGCTGCCACCAATGCAGGGCAATTTGTACCCTACTATCAACCTAAATTTGCCTTAGACACAGGCATGATTACCGGTTTTGAGGCGTTAGTACGCTGGCAACACCCTAGCCGCGGTTTGCTAAAACCCATTGATTTTATTGATGCCATCATTTCTCATAAACTATCGCTTGAGTTATTTTCGCAAATGGCGGTTCAAATCGCCGAGCAGCTAACAATTTGGCAAGGTTTGGGCTTTGATCAACACATCTGTATCAATGCAGATGCCGCTGAATTTAGCCATCCTGATTTTTTTGATATGGTCAGTAACTTACTAGTAGAGCATGATATTGCCGCCCCCCAACTGCATATCGAAGTGACAGAATCTTCTTTAATACAGCGCCATGCCAATGTTAAAAAGCAGCTTAACTTGCTCAAGGAGCTCGGCATCTGTCTGGCGCTTGATGACTTTGGCACCGGTTATGCCTCATTGAGTTACTTGCAAGAGTACCCTTTTGACTTTATTAAAATTGATAAAAGCTTTATCTCCAAAATCACAAATGACCGTACACAGCGCGCGATTGTCAAAGCGATTTTGGATTTAGCGGAGGCGCTTGATATGCAGGTTATCGCCGAAGGCATCGAAACCGAGCAGCAGCGTGATTTACTCTTAGACATGGGTTGCCAGTACGGGCAAGGCTATTGGTTTGGTAAGCCTATGACGGCTGAGCAAGCAACCGTGCTATTAACGCAGCAACATTTGTCCAAAAACAACCCTTCTTAATACTGTCCAATAAAAGTAGATTGATAGCATTTTCATAGAGTTATTGCGCGGCGTTTTATTCTGTAAGGTCGATGATATATAGGATGCAAGACAGGTTGATGACTTATCAGTATTGTCACCAAACTTGTATATTTGCCACTGAACGCCTATCTTTTACCAAGAATTTACGAATACAGTCATAATTCTTTTTACTCTTCTCAATCTATTTCATATGATCGGTGTCATTGTTTGTTATTTATGCAGACAGATTTCATACCAGTAATTGGCTGGCGACTCAGACTTAACTAATCACAGTCAATGATAGTCGTCGCCTTACTGCCGGTCGCACCTTAAAAAAGGACAGGAAGTTATGCAATATAAAGCGCCCCTACGTGATATCCAATTCGTGATGCATGAGTTACTTGACAGCGAAAGTCACTACAAAACCTTACCTGCGTTCCAAGAAGCGGATCGTGAGTTGATGGACAGTCTGTTTGAGATGGCGGCAAGCTTTGCCGAAAACGAGCTATCACCTTTGAATCAAAGCGGCGATGCAGAAGGCTGCCAGTTTGACAACGGTACTGTGACCACACCCACAGGCTTTAAAGAAGCTTATAAGCAGTACTGTGAGCTTGGCTTCCCAGCGCTATCAGCTGAAGAAGAATTTGGTGGTCAAAACATGCCGTTCTCACTATCAACGGTCATCAATGAGATGATCGGTACGGCTAACTGGTCATTTTCTATGTATCCTGGCCTATCGCATGGCGCAATTCAAACCATCGAGCACCATGGCACTGATGAGCAAAAACAAACTTACCTAGAAAAAATGGTCACCGGCGAATGGTCAGGCACCATGTGCTTGACAGAAGCCCACGCGGGCTCTGACTTGGGTATTATCCGTACCAAAGCTGAGCCAAATGATGACGGTACTTATAGCATCACTGGTCAAAAAATCTTTATCTCAGCGGGCGAGCATGACCTAACCGACAATATCATTCATATCGTCCTAGCCCGTCTACCAGGCGCGCCTGCTGGCACCAAAGGCATCTCGTTGTTTATCGTGCCTAAAGTCATGGTCAACGCAGATAGCAGCCTTGGTGAAAACAACAACGTCGTTTGTGGTTCTATCGAGCACAAAATGGGTATCAAAGCGTCAGCGACTTGCGTGATGAACTTTGACGGCGCAACTGGTTATTTGATTGGCCCAGAAAACCGCGGTCTACAGTGCATGTTTACCTTTATGAACGTGGCCCGTATCGGTACCGCCATTCAAGGTTTAACGGCAGCAGAATATGCGTTCCAAGGCTCATTAACCTATGCCAAAGACCGCTTAGCGATGCGCTCACTATCAGGTGCTAAAGCACCAGAAAAAGTCGCTGATCCTATCATCGTTCACCCAGCCGTTCGTAACATGCTATTGACCGAAAAAGCCTTTGCTGAAGGCGGTCGTGCCCTCGTTTATTACCTCTCACACTTTGCGGATACTGTAGCAAAAGGCGAAGGCGATGATCTTAAATTTGCTGACCAAATGCTGTCACTATTGACACCGATTGCTAAAGCATTCTTGACTGAAACTGGTCTAGAGGCGGCTAACCATGGCGTACAGGTTTATGGCGGTCACGGCTTTATCAGTGAGTGGGGCATGGAGCAAAACGTCCGTGATACCCGTATTGCTTGCCTCTACGAAGGTACCACTGAAATCCAAGCGCTTGACCTACTCGGCCGTAAAGTATTGGGCTCACAAGGTAAAATGCTGGCCAACTTTGTCAAAGTCATCCAAACTTTCTGCGAAGAGAACAAAGACAACGATCAAATGGGTCAATTTATCCGCCCACTTGCCAAACACGTCAAAGAATGGGGCGATTTGACCGCGCGTATCGGTATGCAAGCGACTGAAAACCCAGATGCGGTTGGCGGTGCAGCAGTTGACTACTTATACTTCAGCGGTTATGTCACATTAGCTTATTTATGGGCGCGTATGGCCTTGGTTGCGCAAACTGCATTGGCAGACGGTACTGGCGAAAAAGCCTTTTACGATGCCAAAATCAAAACCGCGCAATTCTACTTTGCAAAATTATTGCCACGTACCACCACGCACGTACAGCGCATCAGCACTGGTGTTGAGCCGTACATGACCATGGACGTTGATCAATTTGCGTTTTAATGTATAGAACATTGCAAGTGTAGTATCTATTTTAATAAGCATTTCCTATCGGCAACATACTTAGGTGTGTTGCCGATTTTCTTAGCGGCTTTATTGCTAATAGTTTTTGGTGGACGCACAATTCACGAAGAAAACCACCCGTCGTTACGCTAATTTGCTAAAATTTAACTATCTATGTTTAAGCTGCACTCACAAGAAAATTGAACGCTTTGCCCTACTCACTTTTATTTATTTAAACCAAAGGAATGTTTATGGCTGTTTATAATGCCCCTCTTAACGACATGCGCTTTATCCTAAACGACGTATTTAAGGCGCCTGAATTTTGGCAAAACAACGAAAACCTTGCTCATGTCGATATGGAAACTGTCGATATGATTTTGGAAGAAATGGCAAAATTGTCAAAAAACGTCTTATTACCTATCAACCGTAGCGGTGATGAAGAAGGCGCAACCTTTGAAGGTAATGGCGTTGTCACCACCCCTACTGGCTTTAAAGACGCCTATAAGCAGTATGCCGAATCAGGTTGGGTTGGCTTAAGTGGTAACTCTGAGTACGGCGGTCAAGGTTTCCCAAAAATGGTCACTATGTTGACCGAAGAGATGGTATTTACCGCCAACCAGTCATTTGCTCTATATCCAAACCTAACCGTAGGCGCAACGCTTTGCTTAAATGCGGCGGCGTCTGAAGAGCAAAAGCAAACTTACTTAGAGAAAATGTACAATGGTGAATGGTCGGGTACTATGTGCTTGACTGAGCCGCATGCTGGTACTGACTTAGGTATTATCAAAACCAAAGCCGTGCCAAACGACGATGGTAGCTATAACATCTCTGGTACCAAAATCTTTATCACCGGCGGTGAACACGACCTCACAGAAAATATCATTCATTTGGTATTGGCAAAAACCCCAAATGCGCCAGAAGGCTCAAAAGGCATTTCGCTGTTTGTGGTACCAAAATTCTTGGTTAATGAAGATGGTAGCTTAGGCGAGCGCAACACTTTAGCAGTTGGCTCTATCGAGCATAAAATGGGTATCAAAGCCTCTGCGACTTGCGTGATGAACTTTGACAACGCCAAAGGCTGGATGGTTGGTGCAGAAAATACCGGTCTGTCTTCAATGTTCATTATGATGAACTATGAGCGCGTAACCATGGGTCTACAGGGCCTAGGTGGTTCTGAGCTTGCTTATCAAAACGCTGCTTTATATGCTAATGACCGAGGTCAAGGCCGTAGCGACACGCAAATTCAAAGCCCAGAAAAACCAGCCGATGCCATCATTCATCATGCCGATGTACGTCGCATGCTGTTAAATGCTAAAGCCAATACTGAAGCGTCACGTTGTTTTGCGATGTATGTTGCCAAAAACCTTGATCAAGAGAAATTTAGTACCGATCCTGAGGCCGCTCAAGCCGCGGCGGCGCGCGTTGCCTTACTGACGCCAGTTGCTAAAGCTTTCTTGACCGATAAAGCGTTAGAAGCAACCATTGATTGTCAGCAAGTATTTGGTGGTCACGGCTATATCCGCGAATGGGGCATGGAGCAAATCGTCCGTGATACTCGTATTGCCCAGATCTATGAAGGCACCAACGGTATTCAAGCGCTTGACCTACTCGGTCGTAAAGTGGCAAAAAACAACGGCAAATATGTCACCCATTTCTTAGGTGAGATTCGTGACTTTGTCAATAATATGCAAGCAGATCATGGTATTAAGCAAGCAACGCTAAACGCTGCTGATACGATTGAAGAGTTAACCACCACGGTACTTAGCAATATTGGCGCACGTAAGAGTGAAATTAATGGCTGTGCCGTTGATTACATGCATGCGTTTGGCTACCTTGCCTACTCGTATATGTTTGCACTCATGGTCGAAGCTGCGAATGGTAAAGAAGGTGAGTTCTACACCAATAAAGCCAAGCTTGCCGATTATTTCGTCGGTCGTATCTTGCCACGCATCGACGCTCACGCGCAGATGGTAAAAGCTGGCAGTGATCCAATGATGAACTTTGATCTTAGTTACTTTGATGTACCTGCTAGCTAATTGTTTACTTTTATAATAAAGTAAGCCATACCGTACAACGATAAAAGGGACAGTCACGCTACTGTCCCTTTTTTTGCCAAAATATTGTGGCAGCCATTAAAGAAATTAGACGAATCAAAGAAAGAAGAGAAATCAGCATAGTAAAGGTCAGAATAACTGCTAACAAAATAATTAAGCGCCGAGAGATGGTTACGATTAAAATAACGCAGAGCTAAGCGTATTAACTTTAATAAGGGTTTTTTAGTTTTAAACAGTAAAGTGATGCATTGGCACGCTAAAAATTAACACTCAAAAACTCCCGTCACTTATTGCAATATTGATAAACACAGCATTTGCTAAAAAAAAATATCTCCTTGCCCATACTCAATAATACCAATGATTGAAATAACTACCATAAGGGATGCAATGTGTCAGAAATAAAACACATTTTACAACAGATAACTGCCTTAAGTGATGTGCCAGATCCTGCGGTACTCAAGCGCTTAATCGATGAGCTACGTGTCAGCGACAAAGAGCCAGCGTTAGCCAATCAAAAGATGCAAGATTTGATTGATATTTTACGTCAGCATCCAGAATATGCCGATGGACTGTCAAGCTTCGTTTTAAAACTCATCATTGAATATCGCCAAATTGCGTTATATACCGATACGGGCATCATGTCGGATCAAGGCTTTTTTAATAGTCTGCGCCGCCTTATCGGTCATCGTTTTTTACCCCTGCTGCCACAAGAAGATTCTGTCATAGAATTGGTCGGTTATTTGTTTGACAGACGCTCTGATGAGCGCTGGCTTGCCAATATTGACAAAGACAAATGGGATGAGATGGTCGGCCTACTCAAGGTCAATGAGCAGCATTTAAACTTGGTTGCAACGGCAAAAAACAGTATCTTGAACGCGATTATCATTTTATCGTATCGGATTAGCGGCATCGGCTTGCATCCAGATTTGATGGAATTTTATCCGCAAATGCTCAATTACTCGGCGTCATTTGTGGCACAAAATCAAGAAGCTGTGCTGTACGTCAATCAATACCGAGAAGCGCATGAGCTTGACACTCTAACCGATATTATCCCTGACAAAGCGGTCGATCCTGCGCCATTACTAGTGATGATTGAGCAATGCGAAGATATCGTTGCCACCATACGTAAGCGCATTTATAAAACCGGTATCTCTATCCGCCTAACCAACATGATGCTGCGTTTGGATCAAAGCCTACAACGGATGCGTATTTTAACTGAGCTGGTAGCAGACAATTACGATAAGCGTGATCAGGCTATTATTGAGCTCATTCAAGCGCTGATTACGAGTGCCAGTCGCCGCTATAGTATTGGTTATTTGATTGATAATAATACCAAGCTGCTATCGCGCAAAGTTACCGAAAACGCCAGCCGCGTCGGTGAGCATTATATTAGTACCGATAAAGCTGGCTACCAGAAGATGTTTAAAAAAGCTTCCATCGGTGGCTTTATCATTGCTTTTATGGCGACCACTAAGATATTGGCGTACCATCTGGCGCTTGCACCGATGGGACGCGCCTTTATCAATAGCATGATTTATGGTTTGGGCTTTGTTTTTATTCATATCGTCCATGGTACGGTCGCCACCAAGCAGCCCGCTATGACGGCAGCGGCAATCGCCTCTACCATCTCTGACGGTTCTGGTAAGAAATCGCACCAATTAAACAAGTTATCAGAGTTGGTGGTCGATATTTTACGTACCCAGTTTGTCGCGATTATGGGTAACGTTATGTTAGCCATACCTGTTGCCCTGATTATCTCGTTTGCGTGGTTACAGTATACTGGTACTCCGATGATCAATACTGACAAGGCCGCACACTTATTGCATGACCTTGACCCTTTTCATTCCTTAGCGCTTCCTCATGCGGCTATCGCTGGCGTGTATTTATTTTTAGCTGGTCTTATCGCGGGTTACTATGATAATTTGGCGGTTTATAACCAAATCGGCGCCCGTATTCAGCGTCATAAGCTTTTGCAATACTTATTACCCAAAGCTTGGCTTCAGCGTTTAGGCGGCTTTATCGAAGCCAATCTCGGCGCCATTATGGGCAACTTTTTATTCGGGGTGTTCTTAGGCAGTACGGCTACCATAGGTTTTATATTTGGCTTACCGATTGACATACGTCATATCGCTTTTGCCTCGGCGAATCTGGCGCATGGGCTATTTCACATACCTGCCAATCAATGGGATTGGACGGTTTTTTTCATCTCTATTTTGGGCGTTGCCCTTATCGGTATGGTCAACCTCATGGTCAGTTTCTCGCTGGCATTGTTTGTCGCCCTGCGCTCTAAAGAAGTCAAGTTTATGGAATGGAGCCGTTTAACCAAGCAGCTTTTTAGTCATATGCTGACCCACCCGTCCGACTTTTTTTGGCCACGTGACAAACCTATGAAGTACGCACGTATCGACAGCCAAGGTCATATGATTTTTGATGATACCAATGCTCATAAAGGCGGACAGACCATACCGCATAATTACGTGGTACGCCGTTTATCTGACGTCAAAATCCTGCCCAAATCTAAGCAAAAAATCATGCAAAATGAGCAGGCGATTACCGATATAGATTATGATAATAATATATCGGATAGTCATGCCGACGCGGCGCTAAAAAGTCGAGAAACGCACAGTACTACTAAGCCAGTAAGCGCCAAAAAAACGATCGACCTTGATGATGGACTAATAGATGAGGAGCTAAATAGCACGCCTTATACCGACGATATCCAATATGACAAAGTCACCAAGACGCTCAATACCATCGATAATGATGATACTGTTGGTCACGAGTCAAATCATGCGGAAGCTGATGACAAGTCTACTGGCGATGCCAAAACACCTTTGCCAAAACCTAAAAAGCCACCAAACCTACCCAGTTAAGGGGACGGTGTTGGTGGCTTAAATACCAGCTTAGCAAACAGTTTATTTAATTTACGAATTAAATGATAAATTAGTTTTTTACAGATTTTATCTCAGAAAATATAGTCAAAATAACCTAAAAAACGCTACGGTATTGCTGATATCAATTTTTTGTACCCTCTGTCTGAGCAGGCACAGCAAGCAAGAAAAGTTGATATCAGCAGTGCGTGATGTATCGATATTACTTTTCACTCATTATAGCATATAATGTGGTATGACTATTGTTCTGTTGGCTCTTCTGTTGGTGGTAGGCAGTGAGAACTTGAGGTGATGGCTTTGCCGTCGCCCAAGCGATAAGCAAATAAATAATTACCCCAAACACAGCCACCATCAAGCGCACGCGCATGCGGTAAATCAACATCAGCGTTAAGCGCCGCCCAATGACCAAATAAAATCTTGCGTGCTCGTGGTACTTGCCATTCAAACCAAGGCAAAAAATCCTTTGGCATGGGCTCATCTAATCCTGCTGAAAAATTAAATTCGAGCGTGCCATCTTGTTTGCATAAGCGCATACGGGTGAAATAATTGGCAATTGCTCGCATTTTGGTATAGCCATGAATGTCTGCATGCCATTCATCGGCAGTTTTGCTATATAGATTCGGCAATAAGCGATCAAGCTGTTCTAAGCTGCCTTTTAGTTGGACCTCTAACTGCTGTGCATATTTCGCCGCCGCCTTAATCGTCCAATGCGGTGGGATACCCGCATGTACCAATACCGTCTGCTCATCAGGATAAGCCAGTAGTGGCTGATGGCGTAGCCATTCTAACAATTCATCGCAATCATCGGCAGCAAAGATAGGTGCGGTCTTATCTTTTTTCTTGAGCGCTGTTGCCCCGCGCCAAACCGCAATTAAATTGATATCGTGATTACCCAATACCGTTGCCGCAGCTCCTTGTTCACATAGTGCTTTGACATGACGTAAGGTACTTAACGAATCTTCACCGCGTGCCACCAAGTCGCCGGCAAACCATAATTTATCTTGCGCTGGGTCAAAATCTAAAGTTTCAAGTAATTGCAGGTAGGCAGCATAGCAACCCTGCAAATCACCGATGACATACTGATGGCGAAAACTCATAAACCCTCTATCATTTTTGCTTGATAAATTAAGATGATAAGTGACGCGCTTGATTGCTTAAATTGACAAAATCTTTCACACTTAACACTTCCGGACGCGCTTGTGGATCGATGTCGCAAACGGCGAAATCGGCTTCGCTCAGCGTCGGCAATAACGTAGAATTTTTAAAAATAGCGCGTAGTGTCTTACGGCGATGGTTAAAGGTCTCACGTACCACAAGTGCGAAATATTCCTCATCTTCTGCCACGATTGGTTTATTGATATGCGGCGTTAAGCGAAAAACCGCACTGGTGACTTTTGGCGGTGGATTAAAGGCGCCGCGCGGTACGGTCAATAAATAATCGGTATCGCAATGGTATTGCATAATGACCGATAGACGACCATAGGTTTTGCTGCCAACTTCGGCGGTGATACGCTCAACCACTTCTTTTTGCAGCATAAAGTGCATGTCTTGAATGACATCGGCATAACTGAGCAAATGAAACAGTATCGGCGTAGAAATATTATACGGTAGATTGCCCACCACGCGCAGCTTACCACGCTCAGGACTATACAGTTCACGATAATCAACATGCATGGCATTGTCTTTAATAATCGTAAAGTTTGGATGGCTATTAGCCCCAATACGAATGCGCAAACTATCTGCCAAGTCACGATCAAGCTCGACCACGGTCATCGCATCGACTTCTGTTAATAGTGGCTCTGTTAGCGCGCCCATACCGGGTCCAATCTCAATTAAATTATCGTCACGCTCTAAACGAATGCTCTCAACAATCTCACGAATAACACTACGGTCATGTAAGAAGTTTTGGCCAAAGCGTTTACGCGGTTGGTGTTTGGCAGCGCGTAGGCTGTTAGAAATAGATTGAGCATCAAACGTAGTTTTGGACATAAAAAGGTCTTAATCGATAAAAGATAAATGGACTATAGCGCTATGGCAGCAATGTGCTGGATTTATATGCGCTTTTGTTTGCTGGCTTTGTAATACAAAATTATAGCACAGCTCATAATTACACTGTATTTTTGAGACATTATTATTAATAAACTACCCATACCTTATCACAACCGACACAGTGCCTTATTTTTGTTCTAAAATCCTTTATTATAACGACGATCATGAGAATAAGCATGGTACCCTAGTGAGGACTTGAACACTAGGCTGTGGGCTAGGAGTATCAAGGTTTAAAATCTCTGAATTGGTTGCAGTGTACTTCATGGTGTACTTACCATAAATATTCCATTAGTGATCGGTGCGCTATACAGGCATCGGAATACTAACCTTAGGTATAAATTTATACACCATGAAATTGATAGTATGAGTCGTTACGAACGTTATGTTAAATGGTTTTGACTAAATTATTCTGAGACGAAAATAATATGAAACAAGAAGAAATTAGAGAAAAAATGACCATTCTTATTGATAAGTTATTATCAAATACTTTAAGTGAGCAAGAAGATGACAAAGTTTTGGATGAAATCAGTCGAATTTCTCCATATCGATATTGGAGTGATTTAATTTTCTGGACTAACGACTACGTTGATGAGATTGATGGAAACCTTAAGTTAAAGCACGACGAGTTTTTTGATGAGGTATTTAACGGTTCTAAATTAAATGAAGAACAGGAAAAACAGAAAATCAAAGAACTTTTGGCACATTTAATAACAAATGATTTTTCAGGTTTGCCGATACAGTCTAGCATGGCTGTAAGCGCTGAAATTGATAGACTATCTCCTGATAAGAATTGGTGGGCAATCCTATATTCGAATACAGGCGTTTTGAATCCAGAGTTTATGGATAGAGAAGGTGATTTTAATTATGAACTGTTTGTTGAAAAGCTATTTGATTAGCATGAGTTTATTATTTGAGAGTATAGTTCCCATGTAGGGTGTCGAACCAGCGAAAGCACCTGATTGGTCATCCTAATGTATACCCCAAGGGAACCACTTATTTCACCCTTCAAACCTATTAACAGACCACTTATAACAGACTGGTATAACGGAACCACTTATATTAGACCGTGTTTGATGATTCATAAATAGCCGTTATTCACAACAAAGTTACCCAGTACTGCGTGACAAATGCCACTAGGGCACTAACTTATGCAAGAGGTCCATTAACAAGCGATTTATCTGCCATCTCATTGGCCATCAGGAGTGCTTGGTATAAGCTGGTCGCACTTGCGCCGCCGCGCCCTGCTAAATCAAGCGCCGTACCGTGATCAACTGAGGTACGAATATACGGCAACCCCAAGGTAAGATTGACTGTATCGCCAAAGCCGTGCGATTTGAGCACTGGTAAACCTTGGTCATGATACATAGCAATGACCGCGTCACAGTTGGCTAAATGTCTTGGGGTAAATAAGGTATCCGCTGGCATTGCTTCTGATATATCGACGCCTACGTCGATAAACTCACGCAATACGGGATTGATAATCTCAATCTCTTCAACGCCCAAATGACCGCCCTCACCTGCATGCGGATTAAGACCGCAAACCAAAATACGTGGCTGCGTTAAGCCGAACTTCTCGCGCATATCGTCAATGACAATTTGTACCGTTTGGCGTACATTATCAGCAGTGATAGCCGCAGGTATGTCTTTTAATGCTAAATGCGTGGTAACAAGCGCCACTTTCATGGCTTGATTGGCGAGCATCATCACGACTTTCTCACAGCCACTTTGCTGCATAAAAAACTCGGTATGACCGCTAAACATGGTGCCATCGAGCAGTTTAATATCAGCATCTATTAAGGCAGATTTTTGCAATGGCCCTGTGACGATGGCAGCGACTGTTTTATTAGTCGCTAACTGATGGGCGATGTCCAATTGTTTGGCAACCATGGCCGAATTGCGAGTATTAATTTTTCCGCAGACAACGGCTTCAGCACAAGGCGTATTTAACAAAATAAACGCATTATCATCATTGTCATCCTTAATTTGCTGTGACATCTGTTCTAAAAAGTCATCGGCTGCGATGTCTAAATCGACAGTTTGCCAAAGCGGACAGTTTTGGAGCACGCCTGCTGTTACCAGTATATCAGCGCGCTTTTGCATTGCGGCGCTATCAGCAGTGACCCAGATTGGACGCTTAAAATCCTGCAATTTACCCTCAGCTGCTAATAGCAGCACGATATCCATACCAATACCAGCAGGCTCACCGGTTGTGATTAATAATGGTAGTCTTTTTTGCATAGTAAAATATCCTATTTTGACATTAAGAATATGATTTTATTGTATTTATTATTATGAAAACGAGCGTTCAAGAGGTTTTAAGGGGACGCAAATTTTATATCATAGCAGATAGCATTTTTATAGATAGTTACTGATAGCAGCCGAAAAAACGCTAGAATGTGTTAAACTTTCGCCTTTCATTGTAGCATTTACCAGCAAGCGCTGAGACCACCTTTTGGTACTTCTCTCGTAGAGCTATGTCGCGCTTGCTTGACCGTATCACTCCTAAAATAAATACTGATAGCAAATAGCTATTTATACTCTTATATAATTAATTTTATACCGACTTTTGAAACTGACTTTTAAGACACTGGGCACCCATGGCAGACAACGAAAAAACCGACGACTTACTCAATCAGACACCGCCGCACAATATCGATATTGAAAAGGCCTTGCTGGCGTCTTTGATGAGCATCGAAGAGGCATACGATAAGATTGCAGATATCGTCACCAAAGACGATTTTTATGCGGGGCGTCACCAGTATATTTTTGATGCAATTGCGCATTTGGCAGCGGTCAACGAGCCTTACGATACGGTCATGGTGCATGATTGGTTGGAAGCACAGAAACTGCTTAAAGGTGCCGGCGGTGACAGCTATTTGGCCGATATTTTGAGCCAAAGTCCTGCCACTTTGTTTAACCTCACTGCTTATGCACAGCGCGTGCGTGAGCTGTCGACCTTACGTCAGCTCATTACCACGGGCAATGACATGCTGACCCTTGCCTATAATCCCAAAGACCAAACGGTAAGCGATATCTTGGACAATGTTGAGGCAAAAATATTTAGTATCAATGAGCAGCATAATAAACGCGCAGAGCAACGCGGTCCCGTTGGTATTACCTCAGTATTGACCAATGTCATTGATAAGATTCAAGAGTTAAAGTCTAATCCTGACGGCATGATAGGTTTACAAACGCCATTCGTCGAGCTAAATAACAAAACCCAAGGCTTACAAGCCGGCGATTTAATCATTGTAGCGGCGCGTCCGTCTATGGGTAAAACCACCTTTGCTATGAACTTAGCAGAAGGCGTTTTGTTTAATGAAGATTTGCCCGTGGTGGTATTTTCGATGGAAATGCCAGCGGAGTCCATCGTCATGCGTTTGCTGTCATCGTGGGGCGCGATTAATCAGACGCACTTGCGGTCTGGGCAAATGAACGAAGATGAATGGGCAAAAATGATGAACGCCATACAGCATTTGCAATCTAAGCATTTATATATCGATGACAGTACCGCCTTGCCGCCCTCAGAGCTGCGTTCGCGCTGTCGCCGTATCGCCAAAAATCATGATGGTAAACTTGGCGCTATCGTCGTCGATTACCTACAGCTAATGAAAGTACCGAGTCTTGATGGCAACCGCGTGGGAGAGATCTCGGAGATTTCTCGTAGTTTAAAAGCCTTGGCTCGTGAGCTTGAATGTCCGGTTATTGCGCTGTCGCAGCTTAACCGCAGTCTAGAAAACCGTCCTAATAAGCGTCCTATTATGTCGGATTTGCGTGAATCGGGGGCGATTGAGCAGGATGCCGATTTGATTATGTTTATTTATCGCGATGAGGTTTATAATGAAAACTCAGACCACAAAGGCGTGGCTGAAATCATCATCGGTAAACAGCGTAACGGCCCTATCGGCACCGTCCGCTTAGGCTTTGAAGGGCAATTTACCCGCTTTATTAACCTGACACCAGAATACTATCAAAACGTCAGCTTTGAGAATGATGAATAATCGGCTGACTAAACAATACATATAATAAGCTTTAACTTTAAAACGACTATGAATAAAACTAGCCAGTGCGTCATCAGCCAAATTGATGACGCACTGGCTTTATTGCTTTACCCCATTACTAATAACACCATTTGTTTAATGAAATCGTTTTACTAATAAAAATAACTTTGCTATAAAGAAGGCAATTATGCGCACTATCACAATCAAACCAGCCGCCATTACTCATAATGTGGCGCAAGTTAAAAAACTGGCACCGACGGCTAAAGTTCTTGCTATGGTCAAGGCCAATGCTTATGGTCATGGCGTCGCTGCTGTCTTACCAGCATTGCAACAAGGCGAGCAACAGGCTGATGGTATCGGCGTTGCAACTTTTATGGAAGCTTTAGAAGCCCGTCAATTAGGTTGGAATAAAACCATTGGTCTGATTGAAGGCGCATTTACCGCCGATGAATGGCAGCTAGCGATAGAGCATGATATCAGCTGCGTGATTCATCATGAGCCGCAATTAATATGGGCATTAGAAAAAACCCCACCGACTACCAGCGCCACTCGAGTGGTTTGGCTAAAATATAATACTGGCATGAACCGCTTAGGCTTTAATGACCAAACGCTGATTCCAGCAGCCAAACGTTTGCATAAAGCCGGTTTTCAGCTGATTTTAACCACTCACTTTGCCAATGCCGACGACTGCGCTCATCCTCTAAATGCCATTCAAATTCAGCGCTTTAACGACATGCTACAGACGTTACGAGAAACGGTGAACAGCGATGTAGAAGGCTCATTGTGCAACTCAGCAGGTATCGTCAATTTTCCCGAGCATCATCACGATTGGGTACGTCCGGGCATCATGCTTTACGGTAGTACGCCTGTCACTGATAAAAGTGCGCGTGATTTGGACTTACAGCCAGCAATGGAATTTAGCGCCCAAATCATCGCGCTACAAACAGTCAACGCAGGTGACGGCATTGGTTATGGCAGCCGCTGGACTGCGATGCAAGATACCAAAACAGCGTTAGTCAGCATCGGTTATGGTGACGGCTATCCACGCGTGGTGAGTGCTGATGCCTATGTTTGCGTCATTGATGAGACCAACAACCAAAGCTACCCATGTGCGGTCATCGGACGCGTAGCCATGGATATGATTGTCATTGACGTCAGCGCTGTGCCAAACAGCGTGGCGTTAAATAGTAAAGTATTACTGTGGGGTGACGCGCCGCACGTCGATGAAGTCGCCGCCCATGCTGAAACCATTAGCTATGAGCTGCTATGCCGCCTAAGCGCGCGCCCAACTCGAAACATAACAGAATCCTAATCGTTAGATATGAACATCATGACAGTTTGCCAGATAAAAGAGACAGCGCCAAATCATGGCAAATTGAACATTTACATTAAGCCCAATTGCGCTATACTAAAAGTTTGTTGTCACCACAGTATACGCACTGACGCGATATGATTACTGACTGACAACGTAACATTTTTATCGATTTTTCATCGATTGTGATCGACTGCTAGGATTACTATGAGTTTGCGCCATTTTTTGACCCTATCTGATTTAACCAAACAAGAACTAGAAAACCTCATCAAACGCGCTTGTGAATTACGCAAAATGCAACATGCCGGCGAGATATATCAGCCCTTCGTTGGGCGGACGCTTGGCATGATATTTGAGAAATCATCCACTCGCACACGTATCTCATTTGAGACGGGTATGGGACAGTTTGGCGGCAGCGCTATCTTTCTGTCGCCAAACGACACGCAGCTTGGGCGCGGTGAGCCGCTAGAAGATTCGGCGCGCGTTATCTCAAGCATGGTCGATATCATTATGATTCGTACCTTTGGCCACGAAAAAGTTGAAACCTTTGCCGAATACTCAAGTGTGCCGATTATTAATGCCCTGACTGACGAATTTCATCCGTGCCAGCTGCTTGCTGATATGCAAACGTATTATGAGCATCGCGGCAGTATCGAAAACAAAATCGTTACTTGGGTTGGCGATGGCAACAATATGTGCGCCTCCTACATGCAAGCGGCCAATCAGTTTGGCTTTGAGCTGCGTGTTGCTGCCCCTTATGGCTTCGAGCCTGATCCTGAACTGATGGAGCGCTTCTCACATTGCGTGAGCTTGGTCGAAGATGTGCAAGATGCAGCAAAAGATTCAAACTTAATCGTCACCGATGTCTGGGCGAGTATGGGACAAGAGTCTGAGCAAAATACTCGCGCACGCCGTTTTGCGCCCTATCAAGTTACGCCATCACTGCTTGATAAAGCTGACCCCGAAGTGGTATTTATGCATTGCTTACCTGCGCATCGCGGCGAAGAAATCTCTCACGATATGCTTGATGATCCACGCTCAGTGGTTTGGGACGAAGCTGAAAACCGATTACATGCGCAAAAAGCCTTGATGGAGTTTTTATTAAAAGACAAAATTAAGCTACCTGCCTAAAAATAGGTTGTTAAAAACATATCGTGATATTTTGCTAAACCAGCAAGCAGCAGATGAACAAATACGAAAAAGGCAGCGCATATTTTAATGCGCTGCCTTTTTATTGTTTATGACTTTATTTAGCGATAAGTTATAGCATTAAATTCTATCAATAATGCATTAACGCGTCAAAGTTGTCACCCCATCACTGCCCGCTCTAAGCAGCACATCGGCTTGATTGGCAGCAAAAATACCATTACAGACCACGCCAACGATATTATTTAACTCTTGTTCGAACGCCAATGGATTACTGACATCCAAATCATAGGTGTCTAAAATCACATTACCATAATCGGTGACAAAATCTTCACGATAAACCGGCTCACCGCCCAAACGGGCTAATTGCCTTGCTACATACGAGCGCGCTTGTGGCAGTACTTCTATCGGTACGGGAAATTCGCGCCCCAAGCATTGCACACTTTTGCTTTCATCAACCATACAGACAAACTTGTTGGAAGCCGCAGCGACGATTTTTTCACGTGTGAGCGCACCGCCACCCCCTTTAATCAATTGCAAATGTTCATTTACCTCGTCAGCGCCATCGATATAGACATCAAGCTGACCGGCAAAGTTTAAATCGATGATTTCGATACCCAAGGCGCGTAGTTTATCTTCGGTGACCTGTGAGCTTGCGACCGCGCCAGCAAGCCTTAACGTCGGCAATAACTCAATCAAACAATTTACCGTACTGCCTGTCCCTACGCCAAGTATCATGTCATCTTCGATATAGCGGAGGGCAGCTTTGGCTGCGGCTTGCTTTTGTGCTTGCTGATCACTCATCATAAATCCTTGGAAAAATAAACGTCTCACTCTAAAAGAGCTAAAATGATAAAGGAAGTAAAAGGCGCGCTTATTATAACCGATGGCTCTAAGCGATGTTAGCGTAAAACCTATTCTAAATACTCATTGAACCCTCTCATTACGCATACTTACTTTAATGTATTCATAAATGAGCATCTAAACTTTAATAAACTCTCGACGAAATTTGCAATTGTGTCTTGCAAGATAGTGAAAATCAGCATAGGCTAATCTATTTCGTTTTTGTGCTTATCTTTACTGGTTTATTGCTGTTTATTATTAAATACCAATTTATAACCATTTGCACTTCTTTTATTCATCTTCACTTTGTTTAGGAAACATTATGCTGTCACATTGGGTACGAGCCATCTTGCAAGCCACCGTCTATGACGTCGCCATTCAAACACCACTTGAAGCTGCACCGAAGCTGACCCAACGTTTTGCTAATGATATTCGATTTAAGCGCGAAGATTTGCAACCGGTTAAATCCTTTAAGTTGCGCGGTGCTTATAACCGTATTAGCCAATTGAGCGATGCGCAAAAAGCACGCGGCGTTATTTGTGCTTCGGCAGGTAATCATGCGCAAGGTGTTGCCTACTCTGCCCGTAAGCTTGACTTGAATAACATCATTGTGATGCCAACCACCACACCGGATATCAAAGTCGATGCGGTACGCGCGCTTGGCGGTAATGTCGATTTGCATGGCGACAGCTTTGATGAAGCCAACCGTTATGCGATTAATCGTGCTGAGACCGAGGGTTTAACCTTTATTCCGCCATATGATGATGAATTGGTGATTGCAGGGCAAGGCACTATTGGTCTGGAATTGACCCAGCAATGGCGCAACATGGATTATGTCTTCGTTGCCGTAGGCGGTGGCGGTTTGATTTCTGGTGTGGCAGCATTTTTAGGTGAAGTGGCGCCGCATGTCAAAGTCATCGCCGTCGAAGCGGAACAATCAGCTTCACTAAAAGCGGCGCTTGAAGCGAATGAACGCGTTAAACTCAAACAAGTTGGACTGTTTGTTGATGGTGTCGCCGTTGCTCAAATTGGCGAGCTGCCTTTTGATATCGTGCGTATGCAAAAGGGCGATGCATCAGGTCCTTTAGTCGAGACTGACGTGGTCACTTGTACCAATGATGAAGTCTGCGCGGCGGTGAAAGATATCTTTGAAGAAAACCGTAGTATCGTTGAGCCTGCTGGTGCTTTGTCCGTTGCAGGCATGAAAAAATATATTGAAGCCAACAATTTACAGGGCAAAAACTGCGTTGGTATCATCTGCGGTGCCAATATGAACTTTGATCGCTTGCGCTATATCGCCGAGCGTACGGAGATTGGTGAGAAAAAAGAAGCCATCTTTGGCGTGACCATCCCTGAACAAACGGGCGCGTTTTTAAACTTTTGCCGCAGCCTACATGGCCGTAATATCACCGAGTTTAATTATCGTGCCGATAGCAAAAAATCACCCGACTCTATGGAACCTGCGTCTATTTTTGTCGGTATCGCTCTAAAAGAAGGTGAGAAAGAGCGTCAAACGATTAGCAACCAATTGGCAGCCGATGGCTATGAAGCGCATGATTTAACCGATGATGACATCGCCAAATCTCATATTCGTCATTTGATTGGTGGTCATGCCCATGTCGAAAATGAGCAATTATTAAGCGTAGTATTCCCAGAACGTCCGGGCGCTTTATTGACCTTTTTAGAAAAATTGGGCGATGACTTTAATATTACCTTATTCCATTATCGCAACCACGGTGCCGCTGAAGGTCGCGTATTGGTTGGCTTACAAGCTTCTGAGGGCAACTCTCGCCAGCTACAAGACGCGCTTCTTGATATCGGCTATGACTGCACCATGCTCAATGACAATATTGGCTATCAATTGTTTTTAAAGTAATCACCATATAGTACAGCATAGGTAATCTTTCATTTATCAGGTCGGTCTTTTAGCGATTAAAAAGCTGGCTCTGATAAATGAATAATGATCACTTACTGACAGTATTTACTCATTTGCAGCGACTATTATTAGGTGATAAGCCGTGACTCAAAAGATACTGATGTTTATATTATTGCTAGTTTTAGGTCTCGTGGGTTATAAGATGCTGCAACCTAAAACCACAACTAGCAATCATGTTACGGCTGATACTTCAGTTCCTGCTTTTACCGCGGCTGATTTGGATGATATCCCGCCAACGTATGTGGATTTAGAGGCAAGTTCAACCTCAAGCTCAGTAGCAAATCCAGCTGTAACGTCACAGCTAGTACTAACAGCGCAATCAGCGGTAGCGCCAAGCTTTGCGTGTGATGGCAGGCGACATTGTTCTCAGATGACCTCATGCGCAGAAGCGACTTACTTTATACAGCACTGTCCTAATACAAAAATGGATGGTAATAATGACGGCATTCCTTGTGAAAAACAGTGGTGTCATTGATTTTTAAGTTCTAGACTTCCTATTTATGCAATACAAGACCGTCATAACAATGGTTAATTTATTTTACTTATTCACCATAAAAACCCATTTTGAAAAACTTTAATCACTTATTACTCTTTTAATTCCCAAAAAAAACCACCATTATTATCTTAGTTTATTGATATTTATGAGGTTTTGATGAGTAAACATAACAAAAACCACAATCAGCCAAGCCATAGCCAACCAGATACGGTACGTATGCGTCTTGATAAATGGTTATGGGCTGCGCGTTTTTATCGCACCCGCACTCTTGCCAAAGAAGCTATCGAAAGCGGTCGCGTCCATTATGCAGGGAGCCGTGTCAAAACCAGTAAAGAGATTACGGTCGGAGATGAACTCAGTATTCGCCAAGGCTCAGCCACCGCCATGACTGAAAAAACCGTGATTGTCGAAGCGCTAAGTGCCCAACGTGGTAATGCAACTGCCGCCCAAGCGCTGTATTCTGAGACTGAGGAAAGTGAAGAGCGCCGCGCCTACTATGCCGAACAGCGCAAACTGGCCAATCTTGCCCGCCCTGATAATAAACCCAATAAAAAAGAGCGTCGTGATCTACAACGCTTTAAAAACAAGCAAGAATAAAAGCTGCCAGTAACAGTAGTATTCTATTATTTATAGCCTAGCGTGACCCTATTGTTTACCTCTGCTCTTGCCATTCAATGTATTAACCGTTACGCTAGCCACCAATTCATTTATTCGATAACATGCTAAGCAACCGCATTATTATGCTGGTCTTGATGGCATGTTTTTTTGTTGTGATAAAAGGTCATTATATGCCAATAAAAGCGTCTACTCCTTCCTCTGTTCTAGTGGTTTGTTTGGGGAATATTTGCCGTTCACCGACCGCCGAAGAGATTTTCCGTCAGCAAGCAGCGATTGCAGGGCTGGCGATGAAAGTGGATTCAGCAGGTACGGGAGACTGGCATATTGGTCATGCGCCAGATGAGCGGGCACAGCGCCACGCCAAAGCCCATGGTTATAACATCAATAAGCTGGTCGCGCGTCAAGTGAGCGCTGATGATTTTCGTAAGTTTGATTTAATTTTGGCGATGGATGCGCAAAACTTAGCTGACCTACAAGCCATAAAAGACAGTATCAGCGATACAGATGGCAAGCTTGCCAAACTGGCATTGTTCAGTGAAGAAGACCCAACTTACGGCGGCGACGATGTACCAGACCCTTATCAAGGGGACGCCGATGCTTTCGAAGAAGTGATTGAACGTATTGAATCCAGTTCACAAGCTTGGATTGAAAGTTGGAAAACTGCTTAGTTTAATAGTTCTTAGCGCTAAATGTTTAACCACACTCAATAATAGTTAGCGATAAAGTGCTATATTTCTGCTACTTTTATGCCGCTCATCCTTTATAATAAACACCGCATGATTTTTTGTTTATTTGCCCTATAGGCTATGTTATGACCTCAGCTTTACGCCATAATTTCAGTGCTCAACCTGCGACATCAACCAATCTTGCAGTGAATATATCGCAGGATAATTTAGTCGATTTGTCGCATAGCAATACCATGGCATTAGCATCTATGGCGGATGTGGTCGTCACACTAACCGATGAGGCACAGCTTGATGCCTTTATGGCAGATTACGGAAAAGAGGGAGCATCTACTAAGCCATTGTTCGTGCTCTCGGGCGGCAGTAACGTTTTATTGCCTGCAAACCTAAATGCGATTGTCTTACGGCCACAGATGCGCGGTATTAGCGTGACAGCGCGGACAGACGGTTATGTCGATATCGAAGTAATGGCTGGTGAAAACTGGCACGACTTGGTCATGCATACGGTGGCTCAAGGCTGGTATGGTCTTGAAAATCTAGCACTGATACCGGGTTTGACTGGCGCGGCGCCGGTACAAAATATCGGCGCTTACGGTGTGCAGTTAGAAGACTGTCTAGAGTACGTGCGTGCTTATCATCTGCCAACCCAAACTTGGCACCAGCTAACAGCAGCAGACTGTGAGTTTGGCTACCGCGACAGCCTCTTTAAGCGTGCGCCCAATACTTGGCTGATTACGCGCGTTGGTTTTCGTCTGCATACCGATCCCAGCAAAATCCTTGCCAGCTACGGCGATGTGCAGACGGTTGCGCAGCGCTATGCCGAGCAGCGAGGACGCAGCCAGCCCAATCCTGCTGATGTCATGCAAGCGATTATAGATATTCGCCAGCAGAAGCTACCCGACCCCAAACAGCTACCCAATTGCGGCAGCTTTTTTCAAAATCCTATTATTCCTCAAGCGCAATTTATAGCGCTAAAAGCCATCCATCCTACCATCGTTGGCTATCCAATGCCCGATGCCATGGTTAAGGTGGCAGCTGGCTGGTTAATTGAACAGGCTGGTCTAAAGGGGCATGGTTTAGCGCCAATACTCACCCATCAGCAGCAAGCGTTAGTGTTGACTAATCATAACCCTTATCAAGCAACGCAAGCGGATGTGGCAAAAGCGCAGCAGCATATCGCTGACATTGTCTATGAGAAGTTTGCGATTGAATTGGCGCGCGAGCCGGTTTGGGTAAATGCTGACGGCTCTATTGGATTTGATGAGCATGTGGTCTAAGCGATCATGGTCCAAGCGCTTATGGCGCTCTTATTTACGTTCAGCTGAGCGTATGATAAAGCTGTTTCGTATTATTAATGCCACTTTTTTGCTTGGCTCAACGGCCGTTATTCTCGTTCTTATCAGTTTGTTTACCCCGCTATTTTCGCAAGCGGTGGTTTATCTCTTAGCATATTTACCCTTACCAAAGATGCCACCTGCCGCCATGAGTTCTCCACCGACCGCTTATGTGGTGTTGGGCGGCGGCTTGACCAATGACAATAACAATCAAACTATTCTCAATAGTTATAGCCTTAATCGCGCTCGTACAGCGGCAACCGCTTATCATGACTTGCCGCTACCTATCGTCCTTAGCGGCGCCGAAGCGCCTTGGCTTGGTCAATGGCTTATTGACCATGGAATTGACGGGCTTATTAGCGAAAACGCCAGTATGAATACCTGTGAAAATGCGCGTTTTACTGCCAAGCGCATTCCTCTGTATCATGTGTACCTTATCACCGACAGCTATCACATGGCGCGCGCGCGCAGACAGTTTGCTTTAAATGGCATTAATAGTACGCCAATTAACGCGCCCTTACCGGTGCGCCGTGATTGGATGGAGCCAGCGCAAAACTTAAGCCATTCGCGGCGGGCCGTTTATGAAGTTGCCGCTTACTTACGTGATGTCATTCGTCCGCAAGCAAACTGTCGCCAAGCAAATGATGTGACCTCGCAGCAACTATTAACACCAAGGGGTAATGTCGCTAAAAAACCTACTGAGCAATAGCCAGCTGGCATTTACTGTCTTAATTTTAATTTTAGTCTTAATATCATTAGATACCTATTACTGCCCCATTATTCATTGTCTTATTTTTGAACTTTATAGAACATTTATAACACTTGCAATAAGTGTATAATATAAGAAACTGCTATGAAAGAGGTTTGCCATGCTCAGTATATTTTTATTAATTCCTTTAAGTTTAATGCTGTTTGTGGTCGCCATCTGGGCAATACGCTATGCGGTTCGATCAAACCAATTTGAAGATTTAGATAATGCATCGCAGCGCATTATCTTGGATGATCGCCAAGAGCGTCGCCAAACCATTCAAGCCCATGAGCCTAACGAGAATACCCCTCAAGCACCGCAAACCAATGATCCAGCAGACTCTAACAAAACCGATGATTGAATGCTAACGATGCACTGCGTGCTGATATCGTCTTTATCATGAAAATAGCTATCAATAAAACTCAATCCTTTAGCCTTTTATATCTCATTTATACCTGACTGTTTCTATCATTTTTTTAGGGCAAGGATAAAAGCAGGCTCACCCTTTACCATTTTTAGGAGAAACCCCCATGACCACAGCTTTACTCGTTGCGGCATTACTAATGGGATTTTTAGGTTCACCGCATTGCTTAGGCATGTGTGGCGGTTTGGTCGCGGCATTTAGTTTATCGATGAAAGATGTCAGCCCTGCTAAGCGCCGTGCTTTGATAGCGACCTATCATTTCGGGCGCTTAAGCAGTTACGCATTTTTGGGCTTGGTTGCTGGACTTGTTGGCACCACTGTTTTAGAGCCGTTGATGACGGGCAACAGTATGCCTCGTATCTTATTAGGTTTGGTCTTGGTCTTTGTGGGCGTCACCATGCTTGGCGCGCCATTTTTAGCCAAACTTGAGCGCGTCGGCATGCGTTTTTGGCAATTCCTTAGTCCGCTTCGCCAAAAAGTATTTCCACTTAATACCTTCCCGCGTGCTTTAGCGGCAGGGTTATTATGGGGATTTTTACCTTGCGGCTTGGTTTATGGTGCGCTACTTATCGCTGTCGTTGCTCATAACCCACTGGGTGGTGCGGCATTGATGTTTGTCTTTGGTTTGGGAACTGTACCGATGTTAGTGGCTACCCACGAGACAGTTGGTTGGCTACGTGAAAAAATTGGCCGTATGCGTTTAAGACAAATTAACGGCGCTATCATGGTGTTATCTGGTTTAGCGGTTGCTTTTGTTCCTATGATAATGGCTAGCATGCATGGTGGCCACGGCGGCGGTAATGGACATGGTGAGCATGCTCAAATGAATCATGGCAGCCACGCCGCTATGATGGCCGATAGCAATACTTCCTCTGAAGCGACAACAGCAACCACCGCCCATCATAATATGAACAATATGCAGCACGAGATGACGCCCGCTATGAATGGCTCAATGCATGATATGCCACATGATGCAGATAACGCTATGAATCAAAATATGCATAATATGACAGATGAGCAGCAAATGAATAGCCATCCTCATGAAGCTATGCCAGAAACTGCTCAATAGCAGCATAAAAAATATCATGACCCTATAAAAAAGCCCTTAACATCATGATGACGTTAAGGGCTTTTTTATGCAGCAATATTTATCAAAATAAAAGTTGTTTTAATAAGATCATTCCTGCCACTGCTCAAGACGAAAGTTGGTATCCAAATGCTTCTCTAGCGCTGGGATATTAAAAGCATCGTCTTCGCTGACAAAACTGATACTGATACCGGTTTGTCCGGCGCGTCCCGTACGACCAATACGGTGTACGTAATCATCTGGCTGATCTGGCAAAGTATAATTAATCACATGGCTGACATCATCCACATGGATGCCGCGTCCTGCCACATCAGTTGCGACCAGCACAGAAGCATGACCATCTTTAAAGCGTTGCAGATATTTTTCACGCTTTTGCTGAATCACATCGCCTGATAACATGACGATTTTATGCGCCTGACGCAGCTTATGATACAAACGCTTCACTTGGTCTTTACGGTTGGCAAAAATTATCACCTTCTCTACTGTCTCATCAGTGATGAAACGCTCGACCGCGGCGAGCTTTTGGTCTTCGGTTAATAAGTAAAAATGCTGATCGACCAATTCACTGGTCTTATGCTCAGGCTCAATCTCTACAAACTCTGGCTCATGCAACCAGCGATAAGCGAGATTCATCACATCTTGGTTAAAGGTGGCAGAAAACAACAAGCTTTGACGATCAGTATTTGGCGGCATACGACCAACCAAACGCTTGATATCCGGGATAAAACCCATATCGAGCATACGATCGGCTTCATCTAACACCAACACTTCGACGCGATCTAGATAGACCATGCCTTTGTGCATTAGGTCAATCAAACGACCTGGAGTGGCAATTAAGATATCCACATATTGGCGCTCAAGCTCATGCTGCTGAGTTTCATAATTGGTGCCACCCATGATACACACGCTGTGAAGCGAAGTATATTTGGTCAGAGCAATACAGTCATCAAATATCTGCTGGGCAAGCTCACGCGTTGGCGCCATAACAACGGCTCTTGGCTCGCCCAAATAGCGTTTTTCATCGGCAGCAAAGGGGCGCTTAAGCAGTGCTTCCATAATAGTCAATAAAAACGTTGCCGTCTTGCCAGTACCGGTTTGCGCCTGTCCGATAGCGTCTTGATTTGCCAATGTATGCGGTAATATCTGTGCTTGAATGGGTGTCAATTCAGTAAAGCCTAAATCATTTACAGCTCGCAAAGTGGCACTTGATAACGGCAAATCGGTAAACGTCTTAAAAGTACTCAAAAAAAATATCCTTTTGTATAATTTGCCTGCCATTAATAGCATATCTGCGCTAAGCAGACAAACAATAAAACAAGCATGCATAAAAAAGCCAAGCCTAACATCTAAACTTACCAAATATGCTGCGTTTTATTCAACATAGGCAAGACAGACGGGCTTGACTTAGTAGTATATCAGTAGTTTGTAACGACATTATAGCCAAACGGCATTAATGTCAGTAGCAATTACTCTTCTACTTTTCTGACTTCTTCAGCTTGCAGGCCTTTTTCGCCTTCAACCACACTGAACTCGACTTTTTCGCCATCTTTTAAAGAGCGATAACCATCACCTTGGATCGCGCGGAAATGGACAAAAATATCTTCGCCGCTATCACGTTGAATGAAACCAAAGCCTTTTGAGTCATTAAACCACTTAACGATACCTTGCTCACGAGCTGACATAATATTACTTCCTAAAAAGTCACTTAACCCCAAATTCCTTTGCGACATTGCATATAAACGGGGTTGAAGATTATGAAATCAAAATGTAAGAGTACTACTTTACATACCATCATCGCCTCATAAAGCCTGTTATTACTCTCTTTATGAATCAGCGTATAGTAAATTCATCCTCACCAACATAAGCAACTATCAAAATACTCTAAGCATTATATTATTTGCTTATATCAGCGCTAGCAACAAACAAGTAATATTTGTTGCGTAAAAAATATCATAGCATGGGTTTTTGGCAACATAAAGACTTTTCATATGATTTTTAGCCCTTATGGCAGTTTTTGCGGTTATTTTTATAACCATGCTGACAAACTGTTATGATAAAGGTCTAAAACATCGTATATTTGATGTATTTTCTTTCTTAAAATTTCAAAAAAGCACCGTCATAAAAGTACGGCGCCGCTTATTTTTAATAATAGCAACCCACTTACCTTAATAATTGTAGAGCCAACTATAACTATGACAACCACTTCTCAGCCAATAAAAGCAAATAGCAATCTACAACAAAATGATAAGACGTTGACGCACAAATTATTGCTGATCAATGGCGTTAATCTTAACCTACTTGGTAAACGTGAGCCAGAAATCTATGGCCATACGACCCTTGCTGATATTGAGAAAAACTTGATCGAGCGTGCCGCCAAATACGGTATCGAGCTGATTTGTATCCAATCAAACCATGAGGGCAAACTGGTCGATGAGATTCAATATTATGGTCTTTTAGCAGAAACCGCTGTACAAGTAGATGCAATTATTATCAATCCTGCTGCTTTTACCCATACCTCAGTGGCGATACGCGACGCGCTATTGGCAACACAAAAACCCTTTATAGAGGTGCATTTATCCAATGTTCATGCTCGTGAGCCGTTTCGGCAGCATTCGTATTTAAGCGATATAGCCGTCGGCGTGATTTGCGGTCTCGGGCATTTGGGTTATCAGATGGCATTGGATTATTGGCTAACCCATACTTATGCTTTAAAATTAGACGGTTAACGTAGAGATTATGACTTTATCTATATGAAGAAAACGTCAAATAAGCACAAGACTACTAGCATTGAAGTTGCGATCAAGTTGCTTTTGGCACATTAGTCAAACAGCAATGATATGATGAAAGTAATAATATGAGCGCATGAAAAACAACCCACGATATGGTGATATGAATGGCAAAATCGTCCGGAAAACGCTTTATGAAACTCGCTGGCATGACCGCAAGTATTGCCGGTAAAGCTGCTAAAAACTCATTAAAGCACCTCTCAAGTGACGAAGAAAAACGTCTAGAAGCGCGCTCAGCGCTGATGCAAGACGTCGGTGTGCAAATCGCTGAAACGCTTGGTGAAATGAAAGGCGCGGTGATGAAAGTGGGACAAATCGCCTCCCAATATAAAGACGTGTTTCCGCCTGAAGTCGCGACCGCTTTAGAGAAACTCCAAAAAGACGCGCCGCCGATGCCTTATGGACAAATACGCGCGCAAGTTGAGCGTGAATTAAAAGCGCCTATCGCTGAGTTATTTACCCAATTTGAAGAAGCGCCATTTGCCGCGGCGTCAATCGGCCAAGTGCACAGAGCGGTTTTGCCGTCTGGACAAAGGGTGGTGGTAAAGGTGCAGTATCCTGATGTTGATGAAAACTGCGATAGCGATCTAAAACAAGTACGCATGGCGCTAAAAATAGCTGGCGTCCTCAATATGAGTAAGCAGTTACAAGAGCAGCTGTTTAATGAGATTCGCCAAAGTTTGCATGACGAGCTCGACTACGTTAAAGAGGCGCACAATCTACAGGTATTTGGCGCCTTTCATGCCGATGATGAAGGGCTAGTTATCCCTAAAGTGATCAGTAGCCATTCATCCAAGCGCATTTTGACCTTGACCGAAGAGATGGGTGAGCCGCTTGCTGTTGCTGCAACTTGGGATAACGACATTAAGCAAAAAATCGCTAAGCGCCTGTTTCATTTTAGCGCTGGACAGCTATTTGGTTTATACCGTATGCACTGCGACCCCCACCCTGGCAACTTTGCTTTTCGCACCGATGGTAGCGTTGTGGCTTATGATTTTGGTGGTATCCGCAGTTATAGTGACAGCGAAGTACAATTATTTCGCCGCTTTGCTAAGCATGCCTTAAAAGGCGATGTGACCGCGCTTGAGCAAGACTTGATTGCCCTTGATATCCGCCGCGATGATGATAAAGTTGTGCCGGGTGAATTTTATAAAGAGTGGTTAGAGATTGGACTTAAACCCTTATCCATAGAACCTTATCAGCAAGGTCCTTTTGATTTTGGCAGCAGCCAAACCCATCATGAAGCCATTGCCCAAATGCGCACGTCGTTAAAGTATTTTGGTCAGTTTCAGCCATCAGCAACGACGATGATGCTTGACCGTACCATTTCAGGTCAATATTGGAATTTGGTTAATCTAGGCGTGGTTATCGACTTATCGCCACTGGTGGCAGAATATATAGACTACTAAACATGGAGCGCATGACCGCAGCGATCGCAGAAATTCGCTCCTACGGCGTGACCGAATTTACCACAGTTTGGGCAAGTGACAGGATTGAGCTGTGGCCGCATATTACGAGCCAGCTCAGAGGTAAAAATACCTGTTGGTACAGCGATGACTGCATAACCGGTAATCATGACCAGCGTTGCAATCGCTTGGCCTAACGGCGTCTTGGGCGACATATCGCCATAACCCACTGTCGTTAAAGTCACTACTGCCCAATAGATAGACAATGGAATACTGGTAAACCCGTTCTCAGGCCCTTCTACCACATAGACGATTGAGCCATAAATAGTAACTAGAAGGACTAGTGATAAGAAAAAAACCGTGATTTTCTGCTGACTGGTTTTAAGTGCTGAGGCAAGAAAGCCCGCTTGCTGCATGTAGGTATTGAGCTTGAGTACCCGAAATACCCGTAAGATACGCAGGATGCGAATGACGAGCAGATACTGGACGCCGCCAAATACAAGGCTTAAATAGCTGGGTAATACCGACAATAAATCTACGATGCCAAAGAAACTAAACGCATAACGAAAGCGATTGGGTGCCGAAAACCACCTTAAAATATACTCAATGGTAAATAAAATGGTAAAAAACCATTCTGCATAACGAAATAGCGTACCATATTGCAAACGCATATATAGCACACTGTCGAGCATTACCACGGCCACACTGGCCAAAATCGTAATCAACAATACAATATCAAACAGCTTACCCAAACGGGTATCCGTGCCTTCGATAATGATATGAATGCGGTTACGCAAATGGGTAATGGCTTCGGCGGTTGGTTGTTTCATAAAGTCGGTATAGTCACAAAATCAATGGTTATAAAAAACCGAACGCTTTAAGCTGATATGGGCAAGCTAAGGTTGGTCAAAATGCGCTAAAGTGGTTTATAATACTGCCAATATTTTTATTTTACTAGCGGTTTCCATCGCCTTAGGCAATAGTCACTCAAGACAAAGAAGATAGCAGTGTAGCAAAAAAGCGCGCCAAACGACATACATATCGTTAACTTGCCGATAGGTCTATTACACTCTATTAACCGCACAATCATATAATAACAATACCTTATCAAGTATAAAAAGTTGTTAACAAGGCATAGCCTACTAACTTTTTATACGCACTATAAACAACCCGTAAAACGTAAGGACGTCATATGGCAGGCCATTCAAAATGGGCAAATATCAAACACCGTAAAGCCCGTCAGGATGCGGTAAAAGGTAAAATATTTACCAAGATTATTCGTGAAATTGTTTCTGCTGCCAAGCAAGGTGACCCCGACCCTGATAAAAACCCACGCTTGCGTGCGGTAATCGAAAAAGCCTTATCAGTTAATATGACACGAGATACCATTAACCGTGCGGTTGCTCGTGGTACAGGCGGCGATGATAATGACAATATGGATGAAGTCAGCTACGAAGGCTATGGCGTCGGCGGCGTTGCGGTCCTGGTAGAAACCATGACTGACAATCTGAACCGTACGGTCAGTGAAGTGCGCCATGCCTTTACCAAAAATGAAGGCAATCTTGGTACCTCAGGCTCGGTCGCTTATCTGTTTACCAAACGCGGTGAAATCGTTTTTAACGATGTCAGCTTAGAAGAAGAAGTCATGCTCGCGGCTTTGGACGCTGGCGCGCTGGATATCGAAAACGATGGTGAAAGCTTGCTGGTTATTACTGAATGGGAAAATTTAGGTCGAGTAAAAGATGCGCTCAATGCAGCAGGGCTTGTCTCTGATAATGCCGAAGTCACTATGGCACCTGCCACCAGCGCTGAGATTGATAATATCGACGACGCGCTAAAAGTGATGAAAATGATCGATATGCTAGAAGATATTGACGATGTGCAAGAAGTCTATAGTAATGTGAGCTTTACCGATGCAGTCATGGCGCAGCTTGAACAGTAGCCTAATGTGTCTGAGCTTAGTCTAAGATTTACCAGCAAAAAACCTTGGCAAATTTAATTAGCTTACGTCAAAAACCATATTATCCTTAGCAAAAAATAAAAACCAGACAGTGTCATACTCTCTGGTTTTTTTTGTTATTTGCATCATCCTTCATGGGTATTGTATCGTCAATAAGCGAGGCATATAATTCGATTTTAACAGTAACAATTATCATTAACATATAAGAATAGATAAGGGTTCTTTATGCGTACGTCCCTTCTGCCCTCTTATCCAACCGCCACTGCCGTCAGTGTTCAGTCTAATTTACTGACTTGCTCCTGACTTACTGTATTAAGGCTGCTGTAGGTTGTAGCACCTTAATGACTGATAACTTGATAAATAAGCGATGTCTGACTAAATGTCAAGTACGCAAACACAAGCCGAAACCCGCCCTATTAATCTTGCCTTAGTTGGCGCCCCTAATTGTGGTAAAACAGCCACCTTTAATGTGCTGACAGGCTCTAAAGCGAAAGTGGCCAATTATTCTGGCGTCACTGTCGATAAACGCAGTGCCATACTGCTTGGGCATGCTTGAGCATATGATTGAGCCAATTTTTGCGCCCATTGGTTTTACTTGGCAGATGTGCATTGCTTTAATCCCAGGGCTTGCCGCTCGCGAGGTCGTCATTGCGGCGCTTGGCACGGTATATGCGGTCGGTAACGTCGGCGATGAGGCCGTCAATCAGACGCTTATTCCTATTATTCATACGCAGTGGGGATTGGCTACTGCGTTTTCATTTTTGGCATTTTATGTTTACGCGCCGATATGTTTACGCGCCGATGTGTTTGGCCACGCTAGCCGTTATTCGCCGCGAAACCAATTCTTTGAAACAAACCATCGCCATAGCCAGCTATTTATTCGTATTGGCTTATTTAATGGCGTGGCTAACCTATCGGGTGACAGGACAAATTTTCGGATTTTAGAGAGGTAATGATGAGTACATGGGTCGAGTATTTATTGGTGTTTATGATGGTGGTTTTATCCATTTATTATGTATGGACCAAGGTGATATTTAAAAAGTCGAAGGATTGCAATGGCTGCGGCAAATGTTCTAAATAGCCAAAAAACTTATAGTCAGAATTTTTGGCGTAGTAAAAAAAATCTTAGCGTTTAACCTCAGCCCCTTCGAGCGTCAGCAAGTATGTTTTTTTATCTAAGCCGCCGGTATAACCGCCCAATTTACCATCGCTCGCAATAACGCGGTGACAAGGAATGATGATGCTAAAGGGGTTTTTGCCATTGGCATTGGCGACGGCGCGAAAGCCTTTAGGATTACCGACTCGCTGCGCCAGTGTGGCATAACTAATCGTTTCACCATGCGGTATCTGTTGCAGCTGTTGCCAGACGCATTGCTGAAAATCAGTGCCTAAGCTTATGTCTAATGGCAAGTCGAATGCTTGACGCTTACCTTTAAAATACGCTGCTAATTGCTCAAGCGCTTCTAGAAGTAACGCCTCAGCAGGCTCGCTTTTGCTCAGGTTATTTTGAGCGATAAAGGTGAAATCCTCATCGACAAGCCCATAATGCTTTTTAAGCTTGGGAATAGATTTTGAGCTGTGCCAAGAATCACCCACCTGCAGCCAATTGACTTCGACCAGCTTAGGGCTGCTATGCTCATGCGTACTGGCAATCAACGCCAACTGGTGCGACTCAACCGCTGCGATGGTGACTATCATTATTCCTTCCTCTAAACACTCATAATTTTGACACTTACTTATTGTAAAAAACCTATAGAGCGCTACTCTTTATCGTCAGTCTCAAATAAAGCGGCGACAAACTGTTTTGGACTAAAGGCGCGCAAATCATCAATCGACTCACCGACCCCAATATAACGAATCGGCACATCCGTGGTTTCAGCGATATTGAACACCACACCACCTTTCGCCGTACCGTCTAGTTTGGTAATGGTAATACCGGTTAATGGCACGACTTCATTAAATAACTCGACCTGATTGATGGCGTTTTGACCCGTGCCAGCGTCGAGGACAATCATGCCTTCATGCGGCGCGCTTGGATCAGCTTTACGCATCACGCGCACGACTTTTTCAAGCTCGGCCATCAAGTGGGTTTTATTTTGCAAGCGCCCTGCCGTATCAGCGATTAACACGTCGATATTTTTTGCTTTGGCAGATTGCATCGCATCAAAGATAACAGAGGCGCTATCAGAACCATGACCTTGAGCAACGACAGGAATGTGATTGCGCTCACCCCAAATTTGTAGCTGTTCAGTCGCCGCGGCACGGAACGTATCGCCAGCCGCTAACATGACGGATTTTCCTTCACCTTGCAGGCGCTTAGCAAGTTTACCAATAGTCGTCGTTTTACCAACACCATTGACGCCCACTACCAAGATAACAAAGGGCTTTTTACTGGTATCGATGACTAATGGCGCAACTTTTGGCGTTAAGATATCGACCAGCTCAGTTTGCAGTGCTTTATATAATGAATGGGCATAAATCAAATCGCCACGGGCAGTTTGTTCAGTCAGGCTCTTAATAATACGATTGGTTGCATTGACACCGATATCAGCCACTAACAGCTGGTCTTCCACTTCTTCTAAGAGCTCATCGTCAATCTCTTTACCACCGATAAGGATACTAACCATCCCTTCGGCAAGATTTTTACGTGACTTACTCAGCCCCGTCTTCATGCGATTAAACCAGCTGCCTTTTTTCTTATTTTCCTCAGTCTGTTCTGACTGTTGCGACTCTTCTGGCGCTGTTGTCGGCTGCTGTAACTCAGTTTTTGCTTTATCAATAGCGCTGCTATCATTATTTTTAGAAGTGACGCTCGCACTATCGCCCAGATGATCTTGTAGAGGCATCGTAGGAATTGAAGTTATAGACTGCGACGCAACAGTATTTGTAGCACTTTTTGCCGTTGTTTCTACAGTACCCTCTATAGTATTTGCAGCAGGGCTTTGTTTTTCTTTCTCAATAATCGGCGTCGCTAATGGTAGCTCTGCCGCTGTATCGGTAAGTGAAGTATCTTCAGACTCCTCGATGATAGGCACCGATTGCGCTGGCAGACTGGGTAAGGTAATATCATCGTCATCCAAATCATCAAGACCGCCGTCGAGGTTAATGACCACACGATTGCTATTATTGGGATTATTCATAAGCTTGCCCTAAAAGTTATCATTATCAGTAGTTTTTAAAATGATGTGCCGCCCGCCTTTAGTGTTTAACGGACGATTATTTTTAGCCTAGTTTAGCATAATTCAAGCGACGCTTAGCCTTTAGCATCGCAGAGCATGGTTAAATTATAAAAACTCATAAATTCATAGTAAAAACGTTTAGTAATTAAGAATAACCTTCCTAATGAGAGGTTTATAAATCCTATAACTAGCTAAGCAAGTTTCGCTTAAGGTTTGGACACAAAAATCTGACCCTTGATAGGGCAAACTTCGCCTACCCTTAGCATGATTATACCACCCTATTTCATTTGCTTTTTTTGTCCACTTATATTGGAAATGACCTATGTTATCACTATCGAACGATTATAAAAAAATGACCCAAATGGGCGCCGCCTTGCTTGTTGCTACTATCGCGTTGTCTTCAACTGGCTGTAGCACTACACAAGAATTCAAACCGACTGCTACCGTCATGGTGGGAGCACACAAGTCTTTATAATAGCGTTATGTTTGTCATAAATAGGCATATTCATCTAAGCATAAACATGCACCATTCTCATTTTATCACTCAGTCACTTATCAGCTACCTTTTATATAAGTAGAACCTATCATGCCCTCACCTTTACCTACTATCTCTTTACGCTTTGCCTGCGCTTTAGCGATGGCGACCACCCTTGCGGCTTGCCAAACCAGCGCAATTTCTTCGACAAATGAAGTTGCTACGACTAAAAATGCCGCAACAACACAGGTAGTGAATAAAAATCAAACGCTAGAAAATACCGAACAATCTTCAGCATTGACCATGGATATGTCTGGTCGCCATGAATACCAGCTTGAAAATGGCTTAAAGATAGTGGTCAAAGAAGACCACCGCGCGCCTGTGGTCATGACCCAAATTTGGTATCGCGTCGGCTCAGCAGATGAGCCAACCAATAAAGGCGGCATCTCACATGTGCTTGAACATATGATGTTTAAAGGCACCACTGATGTATCAAGCGACGATTATGAGCGTTTGATTGCCAAATTTGGCGGCGTGAATAATGCCTTTACCAGTTACGATTTTACCGGTTATTACGAGCTATTCCCTGCCAATCGCTTACCGTTAGCGTTAGAGCTAGAAGCGGATCGCATGAAAAACTTAATATTTGATGACAAAGCATTTGTCAAAGAGCATCAAGTGGTCATGGAAGAGCGTCGTCAGCGTACGGATGACAATCCGATAGCCAAAGCTTATGAGTCATTTCGCTTGCTGGCAATGCCAAACAGTCCAAAAGGCGAATCGGTCATTGGCCCTATGAATGAGCTTGAATCGATTACCCTTAACGATTTAAAAGACTGGTACAAAACATGGTACGCACCTAATAATGCCACGTTGGTTATTGTCGGCGATGTCGAGCCAACCGACGTATTAGCGCAGGTCAAACGCTATTTTGGTGAGCTAAAACCGACCGCGCTACCTAAGCGTCCTGTGGTCACACAAAAGGGTTTTCGCGGTTATCAGCAGGTAGAGTCTGAGCAAGCGGTACAAGTGCCGGTTTTATTGATGGGTTATAACGTACCCAGTCTGGTAACAGCGGGCGCTAACAATGAGAAGCAAGCGTATGCGCTGTCGCTTGCGCAAGATGTATTAGATGGTGGTTTATCAGCACGCCTTGAGAGCAGGCTGGTACGCGAGCAAGGACTGCTGACCACAGTTGGTACGTCTTACGATTTGCTCGATCGCGGCGATGGGCTGTTTTTGATACAAGCAACCCCGCGCGAAGGCGTCAGTTTAGCGCAGGCACAACAAGCCATTATCAATGAGATTAATAAGCTATCAACCGACCCAATTTCTGCCGATGAAATCGAGCGCGCCAAAACCAATACTGTCACCGGCTTGATATACGCACAGGATAGCATGGAAGGTCAGGCGCGTATGATTGGCTCGCTGCAATCTATCGGTCTTGATGACAGGCTACTGGCTAAATTGCCAACCAAGCTTGATAGCGTAACCATTGCGGATATCCAAGCGGCAAGTAAAAAGTATTTGGTTAAAGATAATTTAACGGTCATGCATATCATCCCGCCTAAAGAGACTGCTGCTAAAAATAACGTTAGCCAAAATAAGATGAGCAAAGATACCGTTAGTAAAAACGATGCTACTAATACCGCTACTAAAGAAACGGCTAGCAAAGCTAAATAACATCAATGTGCTATCCAATTACCTTGGCAAAAACCCAATACTGATGACCTTATGAATAAGAAGAAAGACATGACGCAAACACCTTTTCTCAAAAAAAATAAATTATCATCACATTTTAAGCAGCTGCCTTATGTAAGTGCTTGCGCCTTCTTTGGCATAATGAGCTTGACCACTGTAGCGCAGGCAGATATGGCAGGTGGCGAAGGTGCTCGTACGCCAGCTGCTGCAGTCGATACCAGTGCGCCAATTGCCGCTCTGTCTAAGCTGAGTAGTCTTGAAAATGCCAAACCTTTAGAAGTCACGGTTCCAGACATACAGACCTTCAAGACCAAAGCCGGTATTCCTGTGCTTTTCGTGCCGACCACCACCTTACCCATTGTCGATATTGATTTGCGCTTTAATGCCGGTAGCGCGCGTGATGGTAGTATCAGTGAATCAGGCTTTGGTATCGCCAATATGACCGCGACGATGCTTGAACAAGGTTCCAAACGCTTAGATGAAAACGCGTTCACGCGGGCGGTCGAAACCTTGGGTATCAGCTTAGGTAGTAGCGCCTATAAAGACATGTTTATTGTCTCGTTGCGCAGCTTATCTGATGACAAGCATTTGCTGCCTGCGGTTGATTTAATGACGCAAATGCTTACTGAACCGAGCTTTGATGAGCAAATCTTAGCCCGTAATAAAGCACGCTTATTGGTCGGTTTACAACAGCAAAAACAAGACCCAGGCAGTCTTGCTAGCATTGCCTTTAGCAAGGCACTCTATGGCGACCATCCTTACGCCCATCCATCGGTTGGCACGCTTGAAACGGTTCCTAATATTAAAAGACAACAGTTAATCGACTTTAAAAACCGCTATCTAGTCGCCGCCAATGCGTCGCTTGCCATGACGGGTAATTTGACTTTGGCACAAGCGAAAAATTTGGCGGAAGAAATAACGGCAGACTTGCCAGCGGGTCAAGCGGCGGCGGCCCTGCCCGAACCAAAGCCACTAACCCAGCCTCAACATATTCATATTCCGTTTCCTAGCACCCAAACTACGGTATTGATGGGACAACTGGGCGAAAAGCGTGCCACTGACCCGCAAGCGCAGCAAAAGCAAACCAACTTTGCCGTCGGTAATGAAGTGCTAGCAGGGGGCGATTTTAACGCGCGTCTGATGACCGAAGTCAGGCAAAACCTCGGCTATACTTATGGCATATCAGGTTCTATGAACCCGATGTTGGCGCGCGGTCCTTATCAAATTGGATTTTCAACCCGTAATGACAAAGCACGCGCAGCAATTGATGCTAGCTTAGCCGTGATTAATGAGACATTAGATAAAGGTATTACCAGCGATGAGATGAAATTGACCACGGATAATTTAAAAAACAGCTTTCCGATGGGATTTGCCAGTAATGTTGGAATCAACAGCTTAATTGGTATGATGAATTTTTATCAGCTACCTAACAGCTATCTGACCAATTATGTCAATCGCATCGAACAGGTTAAACTCTCAGAAGTCAACCAAACCCTGCGCGACACTCTAAAGCCTGATAACTTTTTGATTGTGACTGTTGGTGAGGTCAATCCATGGGATAAGAAGAAAGCTAAGAAAAAGTCGTAGAATCCATCGTTTATTTTTACAGACGCTTAAAAAATAGCTCAATAAAAAAGCTCAATCAGTAATCACTGGCTGAGATTTTTAAATTAAAGAGTCTGCTTTTAATAGCGGCAAGCGGAGCTGCTACTGGCATGATTAAAGCCCCATTTGCGATAACCATCGGTATCAAGATGAATAGCACCGGTAGAATACAGTCCTAAACCAAAGTTATGCGACTGCCCTTGATATTGCCAAAACTCGCAGAGACTATCTTGCATGCGACTTAGCTGCCATAAATTACCTTCATATTCAGGCACCCAGATATCCATCGCGCCTGCGGTCATGTGCTTACTCGCACTCGCCCCGCCCGCGCAATTATTTAACCCCGGACTGCGATATACTGAACGTATCTCGGTACTGGCAGGTAAAATACCTTGGCGTTTTAGCTGACTATAAAGCTGCAAGGTCGGTACAATATTTGCCCATAACTCCTGCGGTGGTAGCTGATAAGGCTCATAACCACATTTATCCCAACTACGAGCGGTCGTCAACAGCTGAGATAAGGGCGGTACATTTCTTGCGCCGATGCGTGAGCTTAAATAGCGTTGATAATTGGCCACTTGGCTTGCGCGGTAACTATTACTATTTAACCATACATTAAAATCCATACTGGTAAAATCGTTATAATTACTATTTCCAAAGTTATTATTACCGCTGCTATAACGTGGCGTCCCTCTATTGGTAATGACGCGTTTGTTTTCTTCTATCGATACTGCGCTATCGAAGTTAAACTCGCGCTGTTTTTGTTGAATCAGCCCTTGCATACTGTCGCCGCTAATACCATTTGACCGACGAGCGCCTTCACTCAAGATGGTTGCGCCGCCGCTATAGCTATTGCTTTGACTGCCATAACTGCTAGCGGGTGTGATATAAGCATTGCCACTATTATTGGTCGTACCACTGCCATGACGGATTTGGATGCGGCGCTCACTATTATCACTTATAATAGCGGCGTGCACAGAAATACTGCTGGCACAAATACCTAGGACGATAATAGGCTTATAAATGTGCCCATAAATAATTTTTTTTGTCTTTATCATTACCAGAAACTACCGCTAAAAACGTTTTATCGATACTATCAAATTTTAAGCAAGCAAGCTAAACTATCGCAGCGAATTGATGGTCACTGATTCGTTATTAACACTTATCCTTATAATGTTTATATTGTCGTTACTTTATTACGGGTAAATTATGGGTTTTGCTACCAAATTCTTAATTAAGCTGCCCGATAAACATTTTGCCCTCGCTGATTGCTTACTTATCGTTTGTCAAAGCAGACTTTTCTTTCACGCCAATTATCAGTCACATACCACCTATGCCTTCTAACCTCCAGTACCGTTTTTCTCGTCAAAGCCATCACTTTGGTCGAGGTCGTGCGCCGACGCTTTGGCAACGTATCCATATTGATCCGTGGCTGACCTTATTGCTATTCACCGTTTGTTGCATTGGCTTGACGATTTTATATAGCGCAGCAAGCCAAGACACTGATATGGTCATCCGCCAAGTCATCAGTTATGGCGTGGCATTTACGGTGATGTTTATTATGGCGCAGATACCGCCTAGCCTTTATCGTACCTTGACGCCCATATTTTATGTATTGGGGCTGATATTGTTGGTGTTGGTCGATATCATTGGCGAGGTGCGTATGGGTGCGCAGCGCTGGATTAACTTACCTGGTTTTGGTAGCGTTCAACCTTCAGAGTTTATGAAGCTTGGTATGCCAATGATGTGTGCGTGGTTTTTATCCAAACGTGACTTACCGCCTTCATTATCAAGTATTGCCATCACCTTAGCGTTAATTGTCGTGCCGGTATTATTAATCGCCAAAGAGCCTGACCTTGGTACTTCCTTGCTGGTCGCAGCCAGTGGCATTTTTGTATTGTTTTTAGCGGGTCTATCATGGCGCTTGATTGCTAGTGCGGCAGCATTAGCCGTGCCATTGGTGGCATTTGCTTGGAACTTTTTATTACACGACTACCAACGTACGCGCGTTTTAACGCTATTCAATCCTGAAGCTGACGTCCAAGGTGCTGGATGGAATATCATTCAGTCCAAAACCGCCATTGGCGCGGGCGGTTTGACCGGTAAAGGCTATTTAGAAGGCACGCAGTCGCATCTACATTTTTTACCAGAAGGTCATACTGACTTTATTATTGCTGCCTTTTCCGAAGAGTTCGGTCTGCTTGGCGTGATA
This sequence comes from Psychrobacter sp. YGAH215, assembly GCF_007280595.1. Classification (NCBI taxonomy): domain Bacteria; kingdom Pseudomonadati; phylum Pseudomonadota; class Gammaproteobacteria; order Moraxellales; family Moraxellaceae; genus Psychrobacter; species Psychrobacter sp. YGAH215. Next base: position 176,213 of record NZ_VKLR01000001.1, read on the forward strand.
TTGTTGATGTTTATATATGCTTGCCTGCTTATGCGTGCTTTATATATCGCATTTTCGCACCCTGATGTTTATAGTCGATTGCTGGCAGGTGCACTTGCGATGTCTTTTTTCGTATATATTTTTGTCAATGTCGGCATGGTTGGCGGCATCTTACCCGTTGTTGGGGTACCTTTACCTTTTATCAGTTATGGCGGTACTGCTATCGTGACGTTAATGGCAGGTTTTGGCCTACTAATGTCAATTCATACTCACAAATCCAGCTAAGCCATAGCAGGTATTATTTACAATCTATTCACCTGGAAAGTTCATCTTTAATAACCAATATTACATTCGATAATCACGATAAACTTGGGTTTAAATGTCTATATAACTCCCTTATATAGACAGGGTTAAAATGGTACGTTAACAAATTTGCCTAGAAACTGAAGCAAAATGTGCTTGGCTAAGTAATCTAATGTAATAGCGAAATTGCTCAAATTAAATGAATATCTACTTTTTTAAGCCTTTCTTATTTGTCATTAATTCTCCATAAATTACTATTAAAACCTTAACTTTCTTGCTTTAGAAATAACCATAAGTTGTTGTTATTTATAGCTATTATTCTTCTTATGTTTTGGCAAAACCCAGATGAAGCCCTATTAGTGACCGATTAGTACTGTTAGGTTTTATTCCTTGTTTTTTACAAATAATTGCGTTACCCTCCTTTTATTGTAGTTTGATACACAACGCGTACATAGCTACTAAGAAAGATATCATTTAATTATATTGCAGTTGTAGCTCGTCCGTATAGTTAGCAAATTGTAGATTTTGGGCTTGCAAAGTCAGTACTTAATTAACGGTTTAATAACAAAGTAATACGCAACATACTTTAAACCCTTTATTAACTTAGCAATGCAAAAAAGTCCTTTATCGATTGGTGCAACCTTACTTTGGTTGTTTGATTACTATTGTTAACTATCATTTGAGCGTGTCATAAGTGGGTTTTGCGAGTCGTATATAACGATAATTCCCGAGCCACTTATGATGATATAAATGAAAATTACCATATGTTAGAGCTTATAAAAGCCCATATTTACTATCATCGTGATAAAACAGATAGATGATAGAGCGGCTTTCGAGTTTGCGGCACTGTTAGAGTGGTCTAATATTGTCTCGCTCCCTCTAAGAGGTTTTAGAGTTAGGTTCTAATGTATACGCTATAGAGGTATTTATGAATAAGCGTTTATCTGGTTTACTTACAATGTCAGCCGTTTTATTTGCTGGCTCTGCAATCGCTACTAATGCAAATGCTGTAGAATCAAAAACCTCCCTTGCAATGATTTCGCAAGATAACGCCTCCCGTATTGACCGTGTGCTCGGTGAACTTAGTCGTCAACATGACGGCGCATCAAGCTTAGTTAAGTCTGCTCGTCAGCCCACTTCATTAGCGCTTAGCAGCCCATTACTCGCCAGCGACACTGCCCAAGTATCCAATGATGAAGATGTTTTAGAGCGCTTAACGGCAGTCGCTTCTAATTCTGTAAGCAAATTTAAACAAACTGGTTTGGCTTCTTGGTACGGTCGTCAGTTTCATGGCCGCAAAACTGCCAGTGGCGAAACCTTTGACATGAATGGTTTAACCGCTGCTCACCGCTCGTTACCCTTGAACTGCTACGTTAAAGTTACCAATAAAACTAATGGCAAAAGCGTCGTCGTTAAAGTAAACGATCGTGGTCCATTCCATGGTAACCGTGTGTTGGATTTATCTTACGGTGCTGCCAAGCAACTTGGTATTACCAATAAAGGTGTGGGTAACGTCTCTATTGAGCGTGTTTCAGGCCCCTCTTCTTAAACCATTAACTTTTTAGACCATTCGCGGTTTAAACCTTTAACGGTTTTTTATCGAAAAAACTGCTTAACGTTAGTTGTAAAAAAAGCGCCTAACTCATTTAAAGTTAGGCGCTTTTTCGTTTTTAACGTTTGACGCTAAATAGTTAACATGGTATAGCTTTTAAAACTATAACTCAAATGCGCTTTCAATCGCATCATCGAGACGCTCAACCGCGATGACATTGATACCCTTAAACTGCGGCGCATCTTTGGCAGGCGCATTGGCTTTAGGAATAATTGCGTGTTTAAAGCCGTGTTTCATCGCCTCCTTTAGGCGCTCTTGTCCGTTAGGAACCGGTCGAATCTCTCCTGATAAGCCGACTTCACCAAAAACGGCAAGTGATGAGGGTAAAGGCTTTTCTTTGATACTAGAAGCACAAGCCAATAGTACGGCCAAATCAGACCCGGTTTCAATCACCTTAACGCCGCCAACGACGTTTACATACACATCTTGTCCGCTGGTATGGATACCGCCGTGACGATGCATGACCGCAAGCAGCATTGATAGGCGCTGAAAATCGAGCCCTAAAGCCATACGTCTTGGTGAACCTTGTGAGTCATCAACCAAGGCTTGCACTTCAACCAGCAGGGGTCTAGTACCTTCACGGCTTACCATCACCACAGAACCCGCTACGGGCTTATCATAACGGCTTAAGAATATCGCTGAGGGATTGGCGACTTCTTTGAGTCCCATATCGGTCATGCCAAAAATGCCCAGCTCATTAACTGCACCAAAACGGTTTTTTACCGCGCGAATCATACGAAAGCGTGAATCGGACTGACCTTCAAAATATAAAACCGTATCAACCATGTGTTCGAGGACACGTGGTCCTGCCAGCGTCCCTTCTTTGGTCACATGCCCGACTAAAAATAGTGCCGTGCCAGTTTGCTTCGCATAACGGGTCAAAATAGCTGCCGACTCACGAATTTGACTAACGCCGCCTGGGGCAGAATGAATGGCATCGGTATAAATAGTCTGAATCGAGTCAATAATAGCAATCGCCGGCTGCTCTTGGGTTAAAGCCGCACAAATGGTTTCAACATTGGTCTCCGCGAGCACACGTAATCTATCCGCTGGCAAATCTAAACGCTTGGCGCGCATCGCCACTTGGGCGAGCGACTCTTCACCCGTCACATACAGCGCGCTACCTGCCAATGAATCAGCCTTTGCCATATTGGTCGCAGTTTGCAGCAAAATCGTAGATTTACCGATTCCTGGGTCACCGCCGATCAAAACGACCGAACCGGCCACCAGTCCGCCGCCCAACACTCGATCAAACTCACTAATGCCAGTGGGCAGGCGTGTATCTAGTGTCACGCTTACCGCATTGAGTGGCATGACCGCACTGTGCGTACCCGAATAATTGCCAGCAGGTGCACCCGCACTACGAGAAACCGCTCGGCTAGCATTCGCTTTTGCGCTACTCTTATTATGGTGCGGCATACTGACATTTGGTGCTTCTACCAAACTGTTCCATTCACCGCAGTCTGTACACTGCCCCGCCCATTTGCCAAAATGCGCCCCGCACTGTTGACAGACATAACTGCTTTTATTTTTTGCCATAACGTATGAACCTTATTGAACTGGTCAATCGAAAGTAATAAATCGCGAATAATAAATAGAATTCTAGAATGCTCTATACGAGCTTAAGTGTAAGACTAAGAGAAAGAATGAACGTGCCTTTTTTAATAACCAGGCATTAGATTATGAGAGATAGATAGCAATTTATAGTGGGCATGGATGTTAAGAGAAAATAGACAAATATTCGTTACACCCTACAATGATAAGATATTTGGCTAATGATTCAAACAAGGCTTTATACAGGCTCACCTCTACTAAATAGCGAAGTGCTTATACGCGAAAGTCTTTACCAAGATAGACAGATTTTACTAAATCATTCTCTAACACTTCACATGACGTCCCTTCCGCAATGATGGCGCCTTCTGAAACGATATAGGCTTTTTCGCAAATGGCGAGGGTATCGCGCACGTTATGGTCGGTGATGAGTACACCAATACCGCGATTTTTTAGGGTTAAAATAACATCTTTAATATCACTAACAGAGATAGGGTCAACACCAGCAAACGGTTCATCTAATAGGATAAATTTTGGATTGGCCGCCAAAGCACGCGCAATCTCACAGCGGCGGCGCTCACCGCCTGAGACACTCATACCCAATGATTTGCGTACATGTTCTAAATGGAACTCGCCGATCAACTTTTCAAGCTCTTGACGCTGCTCAGCGGCACTTAACTCTTTACGAGTTTGCAGAATGGCTAAGATATTATCTTCAATGGATAATTTACGAAAAATAGAAGCTTCTTGCGGCAAATAGCCAATACCAGCACGCGCGCGCTCATGCATGGCATATTTTGATAAATCCATTTTTCCTAAGGTAACGCGGCCCTTATCCATATTGACCAGTCCGACCACCATATAAAAGCTAGTAGTTTTGCCCGCGCCATTTGGTCCTAATAATCCAACAACTTGCCCTTGCTCAACAGAAAATGATACATCCTTTACCACCCAGCGTTTGCCGTAGCGTTTGCCCAAATTTTGCATTGTTAAACGGGCGACAGGCTCGGAGCTATTGGTTGCCGCTACAGAACCATTATTAAGCTCGTTGCTATGAATTTCATTAGTCTTAACAACATTGTTTTTAATATCGCTCATCACTTACCTGTCAATTACTGTTAAAGTTGCAAAGTTTTTAGTATTACTATCGCTTACTTTTATATTAAAAATACTGTGCTTAGCGTATGCTGCTTCGGTTACTACCGCTATTAGGCGGGAAGACCAATTCTACGCGCTGACTGCCACCAGCAGTTGCTTCTACATCGCCAGCTTTTAAACTATAACGAATGACATTACCGGCAAAACTGGCGCCATTTTGTACCAATTTTGCATTACCCGTGAGCGTCACGATACCCGTGACCGCATTATAATCAATCTTATTGGCCTGCCCTTTTGCCAAGCCCTTTTCTTGCGTCACTACCTGCTGCATAGTGGCTGGACGGCCGGTGGCGACTGCCGAGTTGATACTACGGCCTTGCGAGAGGTTGACCGTAATATCATCGGCGGTCATTTTGAACGTACCCTGCGTAATCACGACAGTGCCTGAATAGCTGGTGATACCTGTACGTTCACTATAAGTAGCCTTATCCGCCAACAGCTTAATAGGCTGATTGGCATCTGATGGCAGGGCATGGCTGTATAACGGCAATGCTAACAACATTAGCATCGGTAGCGTTCGTAAACCGTGTGTTACTTGGATAGAGCGTGTCGATAGCAAGCGTAAAGTAGGCAAAAAAGTAGATTTCATAAAAGTTACTCGTATCATTATGGGTAGTGGCGTTTGCAAACTTCCTGCTAGGTGCTGCTGTTAAAATAAAGCTTTATCTTGGCGTTTCGCGGGCGTAAATGCAACCGCGACTTGACCAAATTCATAGTCCCCAGTTTCAAGGTTGGCTTTCATGCTTGACGCCTCGAAGCGGTTCATCCCTTGTTCGACTTTTACTGGCGCATCACTATAGACTTGACCTGTTTTGGTATTGCCTTTTAAGGTAGTGCCCATGACTTTAATCGGCTCAATATCAGACTCGCCCGCTTTGCCTTCGCTAACTAAAGTAAAACCACCTGATAAGCTCATCTCACCTGTCTGTTGACTGATGGCAGCGCTGCCCGCTTCAACGCGGTAACGCTGCTCGTCTGATGGCTCCCAATTCATGGTGATGCCTTTCATCTCATCTTTATTGGTCACAGGATTATGGGTCAAGGATTCTGCACTTAGTTCGTACTCGGTCTCACCTTTTTCATTGGTCTGTACCGCCTTAATGTCAGTGGCTTCATAATCCACATCCGTCGGTTCCATACTAACGGGCGGCGTGATCTCCCCTTGCTGTTTGAAGAACCAGCCAGCAATTACAGCAATAATTAATGCCAGAACGATTAAAACACGAGTATTCACGATAAGTTATCCTCAGGTTTCGCTGCATCAAGCGTATAGTGCGCGATAAAATCTTGATAGTGGCCATGACCTTTTAAAATAAGATCACATATTTCCCGTACTGCGCCGGTACCACCTGTGCGGGTGGTCACCATATCACTGCGCTTTATCACCTCTTGATGGGCATTTGGGACAGTGGCCGCAAAACCTACCGTTTGCATCGCTTTAATATCTGGTAAGTCATCGCCCATATAAGCACAATCAGCAGCGGTGATATTAAGCTCAGCATCAAGCGTCGCTAATAGCTCATTCAACGCAATCAGCTTATCATCACGACCTTGGACGATATAATTGACACCCATTTCAGCAGCACGCTTGTCCACCATAGGACTGCTACGACCAGTAATAATAGCGGTCAAAATACCATAGCGCGCCAACGATTTGACACCGACACCGTCCTGTACCGAAAAGGCTTTTGTTTCAGTACCGTTGGCATCATAAATAATTTGACCGTTTGACAAGATACCATCAACATCCATGACCAATAACTTTACTTGTCCGGCTTTTTTTATTAAGTCTTGCATCAATTTTCTCTTATTAATGATTTTATTATGAGATGTATTCTTATTAAACACTCTTTTATTAAGGCTTTTTTAATATGTTACTTCTTAATTGCGCCAATTATTAATACATTGTTTATTAAAATAGGGCTACTTAACACCGGCTTGTAATAAGTCATGTACCGTAATGATGGCCTCCAAACGCTGTTCCTCATCGATAATCAGCAGCTGGCTAATGCCGTTTTCATTCATCACACTTAAAGCATCGGATGCGCGCATATCTTTACTGACGCGGCGTGGATTGCTGACCATCAGCTCACGCATCGGGGTTTGCAAATCAATGCCTTTTTCTAAGCCGCGGCGCAAATCACCATCGGTAAATACACCGACGACTTTTTGCTCGTCATCAGTCACTACTGTCATACCTAGACGCCCAGAAGACATGGTAAATAAAGCGTCTTGTAGCGGTGCTTGTTGATTAATAAGCGGTAAATTTTCTGAATTGGTATGCATTAAATCTTCGACCCGCGTCAGCAGCTGGCGTCCTAAGGCGCCTGCAGGATGCGATAAGGCAAAGTCTTCTGAAGTAAAATTACGCGCATGCACCAAGGCCACAGCCAATGCATCGCCCAATGCTAAGGTCGCTGTGGTACTAGAAGTCGGGGCAAGGTTGAGCGGGCAAGCTTCTTGTGATTTACCCAGCGTCAAAATGATATCCGCCGCTCGTGGTAGCATACCGCGTTTGTCTCGGCTAATACTAATCAGGGGAATATTTAGACGCTTAACCACGGGCAGCAGCATTCTAATTTCATCTGACTCGCCCGAGTTTGAGATAGCCAGTAGGACATCGCCCTGCACCAACATCCCCAAATCGCCATGCCCCGCTTCCCCAGGATGCATAAAAAACGCTGGCGTGCCCGTAGAAGCAAAAGTCGCGGCTATCTTACGACCAATCAGACCCGATTTGCCCATCCCGGTCACGACCACACGTCCTTTGCAGGCTAGGATAATATCGCAGGCTTGAGCAAATCTATCATCGATTTGTTCCGTTAACAATGCTAGCGCCGCCATCTCCGTATGAATCGCTTCGATAGCAGTGCTAATAAATTGTTGATGGGTCAGGTGGCGGTGCGGATTACTCATACGTTAGCTCTATATTTTCGGTGAATCAATGAAACATTTTACTATACTATGGCTGATATTAATAATATAGGGCAAGACGTCGCTTTCATCATTGCCTACTTACTAAGTAGGGTAAATAGTCGCTTGCGCAGCCATGATTATACGTCTATTTATACAAAAAAAACCCACTATAATTAATAGTAGGTCTTAATCAGCTATACAACATTTTAATAACATACTTTCAATCAAATAGACGTCAGATAGCGTTATTTATTGATTGCTATCGTCTATATCATCGTTTGATTTGTTTTCAAACATAGCATTGTCTGAAGAATTGTCGAAGCCACGATCTTGACCAAAGCCGCCGCGCTCAAAGCCGCGCTCTTGACCTTGTCCAAAGCTGCCACGCTCAAAACCACGATCTTGACCTTGACCAAAACCGCCACGATTAAAGCCACTACGATTGGCAAAGCCGCGCTCTTCAAAACCGCCACCACCAGCAAGGTTACTACCACGCTCAAACCCACTACTCATACCACCTTGGTAACCAGCAGGTGCGCCCGTTGAGGTTTGCGTACCCGTGCCAGTCGTCGTGCTGCTTCTAGGATTACGAGCTGGCACGACTGTTGAAATGGCATGTTTATAAACCATTTGACTCACTGTATTTTTTAACAACACCACATATTGATCAAATGATTCAATTTGACCTTGTAGCTTAATACCATTAACTAAAAAAATAGAAACAGGAATGCGATCTTTGCGCAACGAGTTCAAAAACGGGTCTTGTAAAGTTTGTCCTTTTGACATGACATCTCTCCTAAATATTATATAATTATTTTTAGTGCCAATTATTATAAGTATTGCTTTAATTATAATGGCTAAGGGCAGATACAATAATAAGTTTTATTTATAAAACGTATCTAAATAAGCACTAATTCTTGTTAAATAATTTCACTTTACCGTGAATACGTTATTATTGTAAATAATTAAGTAACCGCTTATTTTTTAAGACTTCTTACCAACAAAAGTTAATTAACGACCGTTCAAAAAGCAATGATACCGATATAATTCACACTATTTTACTATGATTTAAATTATAGCAGTTATCCAACCTTTATTTTGAAACTAATTGTCATTATTTTTTACGAGGACAATTAACGCGCTTTATATGATTTTGTTTTAGTATAAATACTCTCTTACTTGGATCATAGTAGTAAACGTTTTTATTTTGATATCACCGCGCATAAGCTTGTCATCGTTTTCATTTAGCTTTGTTGCAGTATTTGACGCATTATCAGGCAAATTGGGCAACTGAGTAAGTTTGCGCAGCCAAGTATATTGACGCTTCGCCAGCTGTCTGGTCGCATATAATGCCTTATTTTGCATTTGCTGACAAGCAAGTGCCTCGGTTTGAGCGCTGAGCGTCAATGGCTGATCGAGCGCTTGAGTAGTGGTATCTTGTGGTCGTTTACTTGCACTCGCCGCTTCTACTTCTGAAAAGGCGTCATAAAATTGCGCTTTATCCAAGTGCGGCTGTTTAAATATTGGATGCTTAATATGGACTAGGTATTCTAATACTTGCCGATAACCGACGCAGCGCATAGAGGGTAAGTTTGGTGTCAAAGGGTACTGCTCAAGCAATCTAATCACTTCCGCCACTAGCCCGTCATGCCACATTATATCTAAACGTTGCTCGATACGCTGATGTAGCCATGAACGTTCTGGCATCACCGCCAGCGCATGCCATTGCTGATTGGGATTATGCGCCAAGGCATGTTTGGGCTTTTGCTGCCAGTCACTGATGGGTATATTGGTTTGCAGATAAACTTCAACCGCGCGCGTGATACGCTGAGTATCGGTCGCATTAAGACGCTCGTGGCTTATCGGATCTATTTTTCCTAGATAATCATATAGTGCACCAATACCTTCGTCTTGCCGCCACTGCTCCACACGCGCGCGCACGTCATCATCACTGTCAGGCACGGGCGATAACCCATCAATAAGCGCCATGTAATACATCATAGTACCGCCAACGAGCAAAGGTATTTTACCTTTCTTATGACAGCTATCAATTAAATGAGCAACATCATTAACGAATTCAGCGACGCTATAGCTTTGCATCGGGTCAATGATATCAACCAAATAATGCGGATAACGTGCCAACTCTGCAGCGGTTGGCTTGGCTGTACCGATATTCATATCACGATATATCAATGCTGAATCGACCGAAATCAGCTCATAACGCCCAGTATCGTATAGCTCATACGCTAGAGCTGTCTTGCCACTCGCCGTCGGTGCCATCAAGCACACCACGCTATTATCTGCCAAATTGGGATTGAGGCGATAAGATGAGCTAGCAGACGAGATTTGCATAGGATTACCTTTATTTTTTATAGGACTACTAAAACGTGTCCTCACTCTAATCAATGGACATCTAAATGGCTGTAGATGATAGCATCAACGCGATTAAACGCTGGTTATTTATAGACTTAAAAGCATGTTTAGCAAGTAAGTCTTCGATATCTGCGTTAAATGCCCATAAATCTTCTGTAGACATTTTTGTGGCTAAGTCAGTAAGCTGCTGATTGACAGCATTCGCATCATTAAATGAAACCTGCTCTCTAAATATATCCGACTCAAACAATAAGCTTAATTGCGCCTGCCATATTTCAGCGCCAATCAGAAAAAATTGGCTGCAACTATAAAACAGCAACCATGGTAGCGTTTTCTCACTGACACTTTTAATTGCATCTAAATCATGACCGGTATTTAAAATAACCTCCAAACAATATGGTAAAGGAGCATTTTTTACCGATAGATTTTGTGACGTATTGGCCGTACTTATTAATGTGCTGCCTGGATTTATATTTTCAGTAAAAGTTGCCTGTTCTGATTGAGCATTATCGGTATTTTCTGACAACTGATATGGCTGTTTGGGCGCTTGCACTTGCTGACTTTTCGCTGAATAAATGGTTGATGACGTCTGTTGCCTTACAGTAGCAAAGGCGTTATTGATAGATAGATGATTATCTAATACCTGACTACTTTCATCAGCGGAATTGATGGTCTGATTGATGTTCTGTTTGGTAGCAAACGTTTTAAGCTTTGCTTGAATCGCATGACTAAGATGCGCCATGATGTTATTTAGCGGGCTGATTTTGATACGCTGTTTGGACGGATGGACATTGATATTGAGCCAATCAGTTGGCAGATCAAAATACAGCGCGTAGCCAATACCTGCTAACTGCGCACTTTGGGCAAGTTGACGCAGCTGATTGCTAATCAACGCTTCTTTTACCAACCGTCCATTCACATAAATTAATTTTGGAAAAGTACTTTGAGAGTCATTGCTAAGCCATAACCAACCGTTGATGTTCGCTTGACCAGCAAAGTTATTATTCACATAGTCTTTAGGCAATTGCATCAAACTGGTAAGGTCGATGGATATTTCTAAGGCGTTGTCCGTTAATGGTAACCCAGTCGCTTGCTCAAGACGTGATAAAGGCAGACGATGAGCGTTATTGTTGCTGCTATTGGTATTATCGTTATCATTTGCAGACATTGCTCTTGAAGACAGCGATAACCGCTTTTTATTGTCATGAAACAAGGCTAGCGTCACATCTGCACGCACCAAAGCCACTTCGCGGACAGTGGTTTCGATATGACCGAACTCGGTCGCAATAGATTTTAAGTTGCCGCGGCGTGCGGGCACATTAAAATATAAATCTTTAACCGTGATGGTCGTGCCGCGTTGATGCACGACTGGCACCAATTTTGGCACCTCGTCCAATACACCGGCAACTTGCAACTGGCGACCAATCCCACTGTCGTCATGACTACTGGTTAAAGTCAAACGAGAAACTGCCGCCGTCGCTGCCAACGCTTCACCGCGAAAGCCCAGTGTGGTAATACCATGCAAATTAGCCACATCGGCCACTTTACTGGTTGCATGGCGAGTAATGGCCATGACCATATCATCAGGATGAATACCCATGCCGTTATCCAGCACTTCAATCATACCCATGCCGCCTTGGGTAATACGTATCTCAATATTGCTCGCGCCAGCGTCTATCGCGTTTTCAAGCAGCTCTTTGACCACAGCGGCAGGACGCGTCACCACCTCACCTGCTGCTAATTGGTTGATGAGCAGCGGCGATAGTTTTTTGATGCGGCTATTGGAGGGATTATCTGGCATTAATGAGCGTCATACTTTTATAAAACCTCAGAGGCTGTGATGCGGTTTAACCTAAAGGTTAAGAGAGGATAAATCTAAGCCCTGCGCTTGACCGACCTTTGATAGTCGCAGCTCAACTTGGCGTGCCTCTTTATCATTATCATTGCGATCAGCTTGCGTCATATCAATAAACAAACTCGGTGGTGGTAAATAGCTGTCCGCACGACTCGCCCATTCGATAATAACCAGCGCATTTGGCTCATCTAGATATTCATCAAAGCCAATAAAAGATAGCTCTTCTGGGTCTTGCAGACGATATAAATCTGCATGATAAACAGGTTTAATTGAACCATCATTTTGCTCAATACTATAAGGCTCGACTAAGGTATAAGTTGGGCTTTTGACCGCACCTGTATGACCGAGCGCCTGCAACCAATAACGCGTCAAGGTGGTTTTACCAGCGCCTAAATTACCCGACAGCCACACGCTACCCGATAAGGGCAACGCTGCCAATTGCACCGCCAAGCGCTGAGTATCTGCTTCAGAATGCAGCGTCAAGGTTTTCACATGTTGGTCTTGTTTTATATTATTAGGCATCAAACTTACCTTCTTTTACTTGCGTTTGTACTTGCGTCTGTACTTGCATGGTCACGGCTGGATTGATAAAGCTTTCACCGCGAATCAATTTGGCATATAGCTCGGGGTCATGCCATTCTGCCTTTACTTGCTCGCTGAACTCAAAGTCTTCTAGATGAAGCTCTCCCATTTGCGCGTTTGCAACATCGTCTGCAAAGCACTGTGCGTAACCGGTTGCGGTTTCGTGGGCAATCACCGAGTAGACGCTGACATCAGATTCACCGTTTTGCATTTGGGTTTGTTTGAGAATTTCTTGTGCCCAAAAGAAGATGACGCGTGAGAATTGCTCTGCTGACGGCGATACCGGCAAACTGATCCAACGCGCGCTGAATTTTTTACAGGCGGCGATATATTCAGAGTCGTCTTTATTCCAAAAGCAAATCGCATGATCAAAGCTGTCGATAATGTCTTTAATAGACGATTTTAATAGACCAAAATCATACACCATTTGCCCATGGTCTAACCGCTTAGCTTCAAGAATCAGCTCAATCTGATAGCTATGACCATGAATAGAATGTTTGCAGCGCTCAGAGCTACAATTACGCACGATATGCGCATTTTCAAATTTGAACAGTTTACGAATACGCATAATAATTGACCAAAACAGTAAGCTTTACTGTGTTAAACATGAATACTATAAGGGTTTACCGCGACGACACATCGGCGTGCGGCTCATTATAGCAAATCGTAATGACTGCGTAAGTAGTCACTTACTAATAGCAATATTGGCAAAACCCATTCACTAATGACGTGGTGCAAACATAATAATTGCCATGCCTAAGAGCGCGACAATAGAACCCAATATGTCCCACGTGGTTGGTCTGATGCCGTTCACCGTCCACAGCCAAATAATAGCCATCGAAATATAAACACCGCCGTAAGCAGCATAAACGCGACCAGCGGCAGTGGGATGTAAGGACAGCAGCCAAACAAAAGCGACCAAACTGAGCGCACCTGGAACCAGCAGCCAAATCGACTTACCTTCTCGTAGCCAAAGATAAGGCAAATAGCAGCCCGCAATTTCTGCCAATGCGGTCAGCGCAAATAGACCAACGGTTTTTAACTCAGTCAAACTAACGACTCCTCGACGGTGATAACTCCGGTCAAATACTGTACGGCATTGCCAGAAATCATTACTCTGTCACCTGCGACGACACAGTCTAAAATACCGCCTCGTTTTGATGCTTGATAAGCAATCAATTCATTTTTACCCAAACGCTCCGCCCATAATGGTGCTAAAGCAGTATGAGCTGAACCTGTCACTGGGTCTTCATCGCCACCATTAGCAGGCCAAAAATAACGTGAGATAAAATCGTAATCTTTGTAGTCAGCAGAGGTAGCCTGACAGGTGACCACTACATCTAATGGCGCAAGCTGTTTTAGTCGCTCGTTATCGCGCTCTACGTTTAGGACATCTGCTTCAGCATTATAAATCACAAAATATGCTTGGGTGTTTTTATAAACTTCGACTGGTGCAACAGACAATCCTGCCAACAAGCTATCGGGAATATCTTTAACCTTTTCCGGCTTAGTATTAGGAAAGTCCATTTGTATTTTGCCATCGTCTGTTTGCACGATGGTCAATATACCAACGGCTTTGGCGTAAAATTTAATGGTTTCTACATCAGGATTTTTGTTAAATAACACAAAGGCTGACGCCAAGGTTGCATGCCCGCAAAATGCAATCTCAGTTAAAGGAGAAAACCAGCGAATATGATAAATGCCGTCATCATCACGCACAATAAAAGCTGTCTCCGACAAATTATTTTCAAAAGCAATAGACTGCATTAACTTATCGGCAAGGCAATTATCTGTGATAATAACGGCTGCTGAATTGCCTTTAAAAACGGTATCCGTAAAAGCGTCGACGACATTGATTTCTAGTTGCATATTATGCTCTTCTTTTTTATTAACATTAATTTTGGCTATTTTTTATCCCGCTGTTTATACCCAACGTCTGACTTTTGCCTTGTAAGTCTGATAAGCTTTGCCAAATTTCTGAGCCAACATCCGCTCTTCTGGCTGGATTTGAAAACGGGTCATATGAAGTATAAATAGAGGCAACAACACGAAGGCAAGAAAGTGCGACAGATACAATGCCCAGCTAAATAATATAAGCACCAAGCCTACATACATAGGGTTGCGGCTATATTGATACACACCACTAGTCACTAAGCTTGAAACTTTTTCAAGCGCTTGCGGATTGGGTGTGGTCTGCGCTTTTTTAAATTGAGTAACACCTAAAATGGCGCTACCCAGTCCTATAGCGCCCAAACCTACTGCCAATGCCGCAGAGCCTTTCAAAGAAAATTTCAAAGCAGGTGCGACTTTAGAGACACCAGCCATGGCCGCTGCGGTGACGATAACTTGCGCGACTGGCGGTACTTTTAGCTCTAGAGAATTCATCTTGACTCCTTATAAATGCAATTTTATAAATAAGACCTTATATAGAATTAAATAATGAATGAGCGCTTAATTACTTATTATAGTATTCAGTGTTTATTTAGCTTTTCGCCTTTTATTCTTCATTAGTTAAACACTTTACGCCGCTGTTGTCCCTACTCTACAAGTTTTAAGTGACGATTGATATTAGAATGAGCGGCTTTATTATCCATAGAAGGTTATAATTGCTATTTGTTTCATTTTTACCCTTTACTCTAGTGAAGGTGTTGTTTCTAAGATGTAGTTGAACTTAAATGAGGAAGTTAGCGTCATGATGCGTATCGGATTGTTTTTATTAACCAACTTAGCGGTGATTGTGGTATTTAGCATCGTGTTTGGTATTTTATCCAGATTTTTTGGGATTGGTGGCGTACATGGCGCAGGCGGGCTAAATTACACCAGCCTTGCCATTATGTGCGGTATATACGGCATGGTTGGCTCGATGGTTTCGCTATTTATCTCAAAGTGGATGGCCAAAAGATCAACGGGGACGGTGGTTATTGAAACGCCAAGCAACGCCACGGAACAATGGCTGGTAGATACCGTCGCTAAGCAAGCACGAGCGGTAAATATTGGCATGCCAGAAGTGGGGATTTTTAATAATTCGCAGCCAAACGCGTTTGCAACTGGCTGGAATAAAAATAAAGCGTTGGTCGCGGTTTCATCTGGTCTGTTGCAAAATATGAATCAAGATGAAGTAGAAGCGGTATTGGCGCATGAGATCGGTCACGTGGCCAATGGCGATATGGTGACCCTTGCGCTCATTCAAGGGGTGGTAAACGCCTTTGTGATGTTCTTTGCGCGTATTATTGGTAGCTTCGTCGACCGCACTGTCTTTAAAAATGAAGGGGACGGCCCGGGTATCGGTTATTTCATCACCAGTATCGTGATGGATATTTTGCTGGGGTTTTTGGCGTCTGCCATCGTCATGTGGTTCTCGCGCCTACGTGAATTCCGTGCTGATGAGATGGGGGCAAAGCTTGCCAGCCGTGAAAAAATGATTAGCGCACTGGATGCCTTGCGTCCTTCTGAGCAACGTCCAGACCAGATGCCTGAGAGCATGAAAGCGTTTGCAATCTCGTCTGGGCAGTCTACGGGCTTTAGTATCGCTAACCTTTTCCGCTCACATCCAACGCTTGATGAACGTATCGCGGCGTTGAGAAAGTATAATCCTAGCAAGGCTTAAGCCGCAGCCCTAACATACATGACAGATGATAGCGGATGGCTAGAACAGCGCCGCTATTATCTGCATCGTTTGACCGTTATAAACAATCAACCTTTACCTGTGATTCCTACTGCCGCGGTGGTTGTGTTCACATCTGTCTCTGGCGGACTGGTAATAAAAGTCAGATACGCTTCATATTGTTCAAGCACATCATCAATCACTTGCTGCTTGGTCAAGCCCATCAAATCATAACCGCCGGAGCCGGTTTGCGTCGTTACCTCTAAACGATAATAAACATCGCTAACTGGTGACATCTTGCCACTAAAGGTCGGTGACGGCGTCTCGACCATAGACACTTGATAATAAAAGTCGTTTTGGGCGTCAGTAGATACCTTTAATAATGGCCCACCAACATCAATATCGCCCGCTATATGAGGAATATTATCACGATCAATCTTATAACCTTGGCGCTCAAACTCATTGGCGACATCGTTTAGCGCCGGACGGACGACACGCTCAAGAAATTGCTCCGTTTCTCGTTTGCTCGGATAAGCCAGCATTTGTCCCAAGCGCTGCTTCCAAGAACGCTCCGGTATATGCCCGCCACTTGGCGTAACAGATGGGCGACGCAGCACCGTACCTTCGCGCTCAGCCCGTTCTATTTTTAACGCTTTAGAAAAAGAGAACATCACCAGATAAACAATAATCGTCACAGGAAGAGCAAAGATAAGCGTGGCATATTCCATGGTAATGACGCCGCCTGCAATCAACATAGAGATGGTCAATACTGCCGTCAACACCGCCCAAAAAATGCGTAGCCACTTTGGGCCATCTTCGCTTGGGTCAGGGATAGAGGTTGAAAAGTTCGACATCACCATCGCCCCTGAGTTAGCACTGGTGATATAAAACAGCAATCCTGAAAGCGTCGCTAACGCTATCAAAATAGTCGCTCCCGGAAACAGCTCAAGTAGCGCGTACCAACCGCGCTCTGGGCTTTGAACCGCAAGCTCGGCAAAGGCGGTATTGCCTTGTAATACCTCATAAAGGGCGGAGTTACCAAAGAAAGAAACGATGATAAAGTCACATAATACCGGCACTGTAATCGCGGCAATGACAAACTCACGTAATGTGCGCCCACGCGAAATACGCGCTAAAAACACCCCAACAAACGGCCCCCATGCCAGCCAAAACGCCCAAAAGAATAGCGTCCAACTGCCCATCCAGTCGCTACTACCGGGAACATAGGCAAAGGTTTTAAACATACGAGCAGGGAGTGTGACAAAGAACTGACCCAAATTTTCGACTAAGGCATTTAACAAATAATATGAGCCACACTGTTTTCTGACAGCTCCTGTGCTCCTTTTTTCAGATCGCTGCGGGAGATTGGCACATCTTCATCAAACGGTTTTGATTGGCGTTCTGTACCGCCAAACTGCCTGCGCTCAAACGGCGGGCGCGAGCTTTCGCTAGGCTCATTTACTGATGGATTATTTGACTCGTCAGCCTCCCTTAAGCCATCGTCATTCGGTTTGTCGCTCATTTATATTCCTTATTTTTATATGACTGTCCGTATTAGGTTCACTCTATTCTACCCCTAGTTTAATGTCATTATGCTGAATGTGTTTATCCAATGATGATACAGGCTTAGCGTCAGTAGTAAAGCATCGTGAGAGAGAATCATACGTATGAAACTATTTAAAGCTAAAGTAATGAAAAAGGTTAAAGCCAAAGTAATGAAAAAGGGCACTGTCATTCACTATAAAGTTTCTTGCATAAAAAAGCCCACCTAACGCTCTTATCGAGAAATTAGACGGGCTTTTTTATGGCTTAAGATATATTACATATCAAACTCAAGCGCTCTATCACCGTTGGCGTCTTGGATACGCGTTGGCAAACCAATCTCATTTAGCAAGTTGATAAATGGCTTGGCATCAAGTTCTTCAACGTTGACCATTTTGCCTGCATCCCACTCGCCAGTCGCCACCAACATTGCAGCAGCAACAGGTGGCACGCCAGCGGTATAAGAGATACCTTGGCTACCAACTTCGTTATAAGCGTCTTTATGATCAGAGATATTATAAATAAACACCTCGCTATCAACGCCATTAATCTTGCCTTTAACCTTATCACCGATACAAGTCTTACCCGTATAATTGGGCGCTAATGAGCTTGGATCCGGCAGTACGGCTTTGACCACCTTAAGCGGAATCACTTCTTGCCCTTCAGCAGTCATCACCGGCTGCTCGGACAATAGACCTAGGTTTTGGAGCACAGTAAACACATTGATATAATGCTCACCAAAGCCCATCCAAAAGCGGATATTTGGCACATCTAGGTTAGCCGATAAAGAATGAATCTCGTCATGACCACTTAGGTAACTGTTTTGCTCGCCAACGACTGGCAAATCATCGGTACGTTTGACTTCAAACATCTTATTCGACTGCCACTTACTGTCTTGCCAAGAATAAACCGTACCAGTGAACTCACGGAAATTAATCTCAGGGTCAAAGTTGGTGGCAAAATACTTACCGTGGCTGCCAGCGTTGATATCGATAATATCGATATCCGTCACCGAGCCTGCATCCATCATGTCATAGCCAAGACGCGCATAGGCATTGACCACACCAGGATCAAATCCAGCACCCAAAATTGCCGTGATGTTCTTGTCAGCACAGCGCTGTTTACGCTGCCATTCATAGTTGTCATACCATGGCGGCGTCTCACAAATCTTGCGCGGATCCTCATGAATGGCGGTATCAATATAAGCCGCGCCCGTTTCAATACAAGCCTCTAAAACGGTCATATTGACAAATGCCGAACCGACATTGATAACGATTTGAATACCCGTCTCTTCAATCAGCTGTATCAGCGCTTGCGTATCCATCGCATCGACTTGATGGGTATGTAATACCGCAGGCAGCTTAAAGCTATTCTTTTCTTTGACACTTTGGGCGATGGCATCACATTTATCCTGCGTGCGTGAGGCAATATGAATCTCGCCGAGCACATCGTTATGCATCGCACATTTATGCGCGACCACTTGCGCCACACCGCCTGCACCGATGATGAGCACGTCTTTTTTGTTAGGGTTGGTTTGATTTGTGTTCAATGAACAATCCTCCTTTGTGTCCCTGTCGATACCATCGATGGTGGCGAGTCAAAACAGAAACGAGTGAATGATATGCGTGAATTAAAAAGGAAGACCGAGGAAAACCCACGCACCCGTCGAGCAAAGCAGTATTTGGCTACTTGCTTTTGCCCGCGGCGATTATAACAATTTTTACCCACCTTTCGGCAATAATTAATCGATAAGATGACATCTAACTCTATTACTCAAATACCATCACCGTCATCTTAATAGCAAAATTAAGACAAGCTGGCCTTATAATCTTGATAATCAAACTCACGCTGCACATGTATCGACCCATCTAAACGGCGGATAACGATTGCAGGCATACCCACACCATTAAACCAGTTTTTCTTGACCATGGTATAACCGGCAGCATTTCCAAACGCAATGGTATCGCCAATTTTCAAATTACTCGGTAAGGCGTACTCACCAAAAATATCGCCTGCCAAACAAGAACGACCGTAAATAATAGTGTTGTCTGCAGCGCCCTCTTTTTGATCTTTATTTACCGGCATCATATCTATTGATTCTTCATTAATGGACACAATGGGAGCAGACTCGCGATAAATGAGCAAATCAAGCATATGCGCTTCGATAGAGGCATCGACGACGGCAAGATTTTTTTCATTGTGCATAGTGTCTAAGACGGTTGTCACTAATGAGCCAGCGCCGTGAATGCTCGCTTCACCCGGCTCAAGATAGACTTGCACGCCATATTTTTCGCTAAAACCTTTTAATCTATCAGCCAGTTTTTCGAGTGGATAATCAGGCGCGATAAAGTGAATACCACCGCCCAAGCTCACCCATTCAAGCTGCGCCAGCACCTCACCAAACCTGTTTTCGATATCGGCTAAGCTTGCGCTAAATGCCTCAAAACTATCGTTTTCACAGTTGTTATGAATCATGACGCCAGTGATATCAGCAAGTACGGCGGTAATCTTATCTTTATCATGCTCACCCAAACGGCTAAAGGGACGCGCTGGATCAGCAATAATAAAGGACGAGTTGCTGGTTTTTGGATTTAAGCGTAGCCCTACTGGAATATTCTGAGCAGCAGCTTTACCTTTAAATGCATTCAATTGCGAGATAGAATTAAAAATAATTTTATCGGCATAGCTTAATACTTCGTCAATTTCATCTGCGCTATAAGCAACGCTATAAGCATGGGTTTCTTTTTTATTATCACTGCCTTTACCTTTACCAAAGGTCTCATAGCCCAACCGCACTTCATTCAATGAAGACGAGGTTGTACCATGCAAATAAGGCTGCATGACATCAAACACGCCCCAAGTGGCAAAACATTTGAGCGCGAGCAAGGCTTTGGCGCCAGATAGCTCGCACAGACGCGCGATAATCTGCATATTGGCAACGATTGCCGCTTCATCAAGCAGATAATAGGGCGTTGCAGGCAAGGATGAGTAACTGGTTTGTAACGGTAAATTTGTATTCATAAGAGGTTACCTAATAGCTGCGGTCGGTATCATGACAGACCTAAATAATTGCGCTATAGTAGACTAAATCCATCATAAATAGAATATCTTATGGCACTCTCGACCGATTATTCTACGGCTAAAAACCCAGCCAATCTATCCCAGCTAGATCCACAAAACATCAGCTTAGAACATCTTGCTGCGGATGCGCGTGCGGTATTGGATTTTTGGTTTGATAAAGACAATGAGCAGTACTGGTTTGCGCAAAATGATGCTTTTGATAAACAGATAAAAGACAAA
Organism: Psychrobacter sp. YGAH215; assembly: GCF_007280595.1. Classification (NCBI taxonomy): domain Bacteria; kingdom Pseudomonadati; phylum Pseudomonadota; class Gammaproteobacteria; order Moraxellales; family Moraxellaceae; genus Psychrobacter; species Psychrobacter sp. YGAH215. The sequence goes on from NZ_VKLR01000001.1 coordinate 196,988, forward strand.
TTTTATAATATTTGGCAGGCAGCAAAACAGGGTGAATGCGTGTCGTGGCGTATCGCAGATGCAGCGACTGATAGCAATAGCTCAGTCACGGCGCTAGCAGGACGCTTGGCAGAAATTATTGTGTTAGATCAGTTTTCGCGTAATTTATGCCGTGAGCAAGCGTGCGCTTTTGCCCAAGATGGCATGGCGCTAGCATTGGCACAAGAAGCCATTGGACAACCATATTTTGATACGCTGCCAGCGCAGTGGCGGAAATTTATTATCATGCCATTTATGCATTCTGAATCGGCCATGATTCATGAGCGCTATCTGCCGCTGTTTAAGCAATTAAATGATGCAACAACCTTAGAGTTTGAAGAGCGTCATAAAGAGATTATCGATAAATTTGGACGCTATCCACATCGTAACGACACGTTGGATCGTGAAACGACTGACGAAGAAGAAGCGTTTTTAAAGCAGCCGAACTCATCGTTCTAAGTATTTTTGGGACTTTGAAGATTTCTGTTGTTAAAGGTTTAAATAAAAAAACCATCTGTTGATTATGAACAGATGGTTTTTTTATGACTGAAAGCATTTTCTTATTTAAGTTTGCTTAGGCTATTTTATTAAGCAGTCTCATTCTGCTAGCTAATGATCATTTTTAGGTCAGGCAATGTTAGCTTTCAAGCACTTTTCTTACCGGTGCAAAGCTACGTCTATGCGCGGCTAGTACGCCATGAGCTGCAATCGCCTCCATATGGGCGCGCGTTGGATAGCCCTTATGCTTGGCGATGCCATATTCAGGATGTTTAGCATCAAGCGCATACATGGTTTGGTCACGGCTGACTTTTGCTAAAATACTGGCCGCCGCGATACTGGTATGTCGGCCATCGCCTTTTACCCATGCTTGGCAGTCAATCGCTGACCCTTGAATACCAAATTTAGTGAGACTGGCATAATCTAAATCTGGACAACGATTGCCATCAATTAATATCTCAAACAGTGTTTTGTCACCCGTATTCAGGTGTTTAGCAACTACCGCCAATAAAACCTCAGTACATAAGCGCATCCCTAGCATGGTCGCTTGCAAGATATTGACTTGGTCGATAACCGCTGGCGGTATATCAGCGACGATGTGCGCGACTGCATGCTGCTGAACCAACGGATAAAGAATATCGCGCTTTTTTTCACTCAGCTGCTTTGAGTCCGTCAGTATAGACAATGGCGTATTTTTTAGTGGCTCATTTTCAATTAAACCTGCCCACGCCGCAGGTAATATTGCCGCAGCGACATTCACACTACCCAGCAGCGGTCCACGCCCTGCTTCGTCAACGCCAATTTGTATGGCTGTTGGTTGCAAGTTTTCTAAACTTAATGAGTATTGCGCAATCAGTTCTGAGATATTGACTTGCCCTGATAACTGTATGGGCGCTGCCAGTTGTATATATTGTCCTTTAATATCAACTTGCTCAATAACTCTTTCAATCTGAACGCTATGCTTAAGCATAGCTGGGCTTTTTATAGGATCATTTTCTGTAGAAGACATAGTACTCATAACTTTATTATTTTTTAACTTTACGGTTTAATAAATTTTTTGCGTGCCTAACATAATTAGCGTTTGGTTACTGAGCTTGATAATTGTCTTGGCTGTCGTAATTTTCTTGACTGACATGACCGTCTTGTCCATTAAAATCATGATTTTGATGACTGGCGCGGTTTTGAATAAACCACTGTTCGATGACGCTATGCGCAGGGTCATGATTGCTTTGTTGTTGCAATGCATACTTGGTATCAATCAGCGCTTTTAATTGTTCTGCATACGCGCGCGGCTGCAACAAACGCATCACGGTACGACAGATATTATCGCCACTTGCCTGCTCTTGGATAAGCTCAGGCACGATTGCGCTATCTGCCAAAATATTAGGCAAACCGACATAAGGGACTTTGACCAAACGTTTTGCTATCTGATAAGTCAGCTGATTTAATTGATAAATCACCACCATTGGACGCTCAAGCAGCATGGCTTCCAAGGTTGCAGTACCCGATGCCAGCATCACCATATCTGATGCCGCCATCGCCAGCTGACTAAAGGCTGGCTGACTTTCATCATAGACCACCGCAATCGCGGCCCGCAGCTGCTCTGAGCGCTTATCGATCACATCTTGCACAATATATTGATGGTTTTGATCCACCGTTGGAATGATAAAGCACAGCTTAGGATCTAACAATAATAGTCTTTGAATACCATCGAGCATAAGCGGCAAAATAGCCGTTATCTCACCACGCCTAGAGCCGGGCATGACGCAAATAAGCTGACTGACCTCATCGAAACGATCGATAAAAAACTGCTGCAAGCCATCATTATGCCAGACCAATTCGCTACGGCGCTGATTGATGGGCGTCTCAAGTAAGGTCTGATCAATGGTTCGTAGTAGCGGATGACCAACGCAAATCGCGGGATGATTATAACGCTCGTAGACGGGTAGCTCAAATGGAAATAGGCACAGAACCAAATTGGTCGCTGCCATAATATTATGAATACGCGACTCACGCCACGCCCAAATAGAAGGGCTGACATACTGCACGCAAAACACGCCCTGCGGCTTTAATTTCTTGGCCACTCTGAGGTTAAAATCAGGCGCATCAATGCCAATAAACCAATCAATGCTTGCGGCTTTAAATGCCGTCAGCAGCTCTTGACGTGCTTTGAGTAAATCCGGTAACTGCGACACCACTTCGACCAAACCCATCACAGCTAAGCGCGATAACGGAAAAATACTTTGCAGCCCTTGCGCCTGCATTTTTGCGCCGCCAACCCCAACCCAAATAATATCATCACGCAGATTATTCATCTGCTTCATAAAATCTGCACCCAAACTGTCGCCTGACACTTCACCGGCGACAATCCCTATCACCAGTGGCGAACACGTCATCTCAGGCAATTTATCAAAAGCACCATAAGTATCTGGTGCTGGCGTTGTATCAGCAGGTTGGTGAGGCGTAGCAAGATCTGTCATGATAAGCTCTCAATATTAAAGTGGTACAATTTAATTGATGCCATTTAAGTAGCACAGTTAAACAAAAAAAGATAAAATGCGTCTATCATAAGAATGATTATATAAAATATAACATAGCTTAGCCGTAATAAGATCCCCATTAAAACGCATCTTGATAGCATTCCATGATGCTCGAACTTAGTCGTTTATATCGCCATCATACGTGACAGTGTTGGAAATAGCTAAATTAGTGCACAAAATCCAGTCAGTATCACTCATTTATATCTGCCTATAAACGTTGTGTTTAATGCAAATTTGGACTTAGGTTAGCGATAAAGCGTCATTTTCCCTATGCTTTACATTGCCTTATCATTCTTATACACCTATGAATGACAGCATGTTAAGACGGGTTGCAGCGATAAGGTATAACAAAGTTTTGGTCGCCACATTCCAGTTAGCAGTCAATTAACTGTACGACTGCCCTTGTCAACCAGCGCTTTTGTCCGCATAATGAATATCCCTATAAATCAGCTAGACGATATATAATCATGACAACACCAGCTACTCATAATGCAGATATTGACGACGTGAATATTGAAAAATTCATTCCTTTAATCACACCCGCTGAGCTAAAGTCTGAGCTACCTTTGTCAAATGACGCCTATAACACGGTGCTAAAAGGTCGCAATACCATCCAAGATATCCTTGATGGCAAAGACAAGCGTTTATTTGTGGTTATCGGCCCCTGCTCTATTCACGATATTAAAGCCGCCCACGAATACGCCGATCGCTTAGCCGAATTGGCCAAAGAGATTGAAGACAGCATCTTCGTTGTGATGCGCGTTTATTTTGAAAAGCCGCGTACCACGGTTGGCTGGAAAGGCATGATTAATGACCCTGATATGAACGACAGCTTTGATATCGAAAAAGGTCTGCGCACCGCTCGTAAGCTACTGCTTGATTTAAATGAAAAAGGTCTGCCGTGCGCGACCGAAGCATTAGACCCAAATACGCCGCAGTACATTCAGGATTTGATTAGTTGGTCAGCGATTGGCGCGCGTACCACCGAAAGCCAAACGCATCGTGAAATGAGCTCAGGTTTATCGTGCCCAGTTGGCTTTAAAAACGGCACCGATGGCGGCATGACCGTTGCGGTTAATGCCATGCAAGCGGTCAAAGAAGGTCATAGCTTCCTCGGCTTATCAGCAGATGGCAAAGTTTCTATCATCAAATCTAAAGGCAACCCCTACGCGCACATAGTCCTACGCGGTGGTAATGGTAAGCCAAACTATGATGAAACCGCTGTTGCACAAGTTGAAAATGAGCTGGCAAAAGGCAAAACCAATAGTAAAATTATGATTGACTCAAGCCACGCCAACTCAGGTAAAGACCCGTATCTGCAACCAATGGTCATTCAAAACGTTGCCGAGCAGATTAAAAATGGTAATAAATCTATCATCGGTTTGATGATTGAGAGTCATTTAAAAGGTGGCAATCAAAAGCTAACGGCAGATTTGAGCCAGCTTGAATATGGTAAATCTATCACCGATGGCTGCCTAGATTGGGAAAGCACCGTTAGCGCTCTACACAATCTACGTGATATGGTTAAAGACGTTCTGCCGAATCGTTAAAAGCGCTTGGTGGTAATGAATACTGATTGACCACTCACTAAAAGGCCCGTTTGATAACAGATATCAGACGGGCCTTTTTTGTGCTTTTTAACTTATAAAGTACTGCTCGTTATGCACTTGCAGAACCTTCATTTGCCGCGCCTAAAACACTGTTTAAGCTTTCAATTACATGCTTAGAAGTCGCTTGCTTTTGTAGTTCAAGCAACTGCTCATGCGCCATTTGACGACGTGGTTCAGCCAAAGTATTCCAACGTGCCAGCACTTGCAATAAGCGTGACGCTAACACCGGATTGGCGTCATCCAGCTTTTTAATCACAGCGATATAAATATCTAGACCCTCTGGTGTCCACAACACCGTAGGCTGCGAGGTAAAGGCGCTGATGACCGAACGTACACGATTGGGCGTATTCCAATCAAAATCGTTATGCGCAAGTAAGGATTTAATAGTATCGGGCGTAACCGCATCAGCAGAGGCTTGCACACTAAACCATAAATCGATGACCAAATCATTATTTTCAAAACGATGATAAAAATCCGCCAGATACTTATCAGCATTTGCCAGTTGATGATTGACCATCGCCTTTAACGCGCCAAAACGCTCGGTCATACAGCTGGCGTTATCATACTGCTGCTCTGCCCATCCAGTAGCGCCATCGACGTTAGCGGTCAGTGCCATATCAAGCATCACATTACGTAAAGCGCGATTGCCACGAGCTTCCGCACTGTCTTCATAAGCCTGTATTGGTAGCTGTTTATAAAGCTCAGACCATTGATCTTTTAACGCTAAAGCCAGCTGTTGATATAAGCCTTCACGCTGTGCTTTTACCAGCTCTGGATCGTAATCTTTATGAATGGCAGATGCCAGCTCATGTGCTGACGGAATATCAAGCAAACGCGCCGCCAACATCGCATCATTAGCAGCCAGTTCAGGTAAGGCCTGCGCCACTACTTGCAAATATATCTCAGGACTGCTTTTCGCGCCGTGACCTTGCAGTAAAATGCGATTGACCAGCATTTGCGTCACTTGCCAGCGGTTAAAACCATTGGTTTCATATTTGAGCAAAAACGCCAAGTCTTCATCTTGATAGTTATAATTGAGCTGAACGGGCGCACTAAAATCACGTAGCAAGGATACGACTGGCTCGCTCATTATATTTTCAAAGGTAAAGGTTTGTGTGACTTGATCGAGAAGCAACATACGCTCGGCGATGATATGACCAGAATTTTTATCAAATAGTGCGGTCGCTACAGGAATCGGCAAGGGTTTTGGTGCATCAAAACCTGCAACCTGACGGGCTTGCTGACTCAAAGTAATAGTCAATGTCTGCGTCACGCTGTCATAATCTTGGTAACCAGACACCACAGGCGTACCGGGCTGACGATACCAGTCGATAAAGTCTTCAATTTTGCTATCGGTAATACTAAGCGCCGATAAAAAGTCCTCAACCGTCACCGCTTGCCCATCATAACGGCGGAAATACTCGTCCGTACCTTTACGGAAGTTATCACGCCCTAGCGTATTGGCAATCATACGCACGATTTCAGCGCCTTTTTCGTAGACGGTGGTGGTATAAAAGTTGTTAATCTCAACGAAACTCTCAGGACGTACAGGGTGCACTAGTGGTCCGGCATCTTCAGCAAATTGATGGGCGCGCAAGGTTGCCACGTCATCGATACGCTGGACAGCACTTGACTGCTGATCGGCTGAAAATGATTGATCCCGATAAACGGTAAAACCTTCTTTTAGGCACAGCTGAAACCAATCACGGCAGGTAATGCGATTGCCCGTCCAGTTATGAAAATACTCATGAGCAATGATAGATTTGACACTAAAGCTGCGCGCATCTGTGGTCGTTTCAGGACTAGACAAGACACAAGCGGTGTTAAAAATATTTAAACCCTTATTTTCCATCGCGCCCATATTAAACTGACTGACGGCAACAATCATATAACGGTCTAAATCATACGCGCGGCCATAATTGACCTCATCCCACTGCATTGAATCTTTTAATGCTTGCATACCGACAGCACATTTATCGATATCTTCGGATTTCGCATAGAGCTCAAGCATTACCTCACGCCCTTCGCTCGTGGTATAGCTGTCAGTCAATACATCCAAATCAGCGATGACACAAGCAAACAGATAGCTTGGTTTGTTGGTCGGGTCTTGCCAAATCGCATAATGACGCTCAGGCGCGTCCGACACTTCACCCGCTTCGAGCAAATTCCCATTACTCAATAGCGTCGGGAAACGCTTATCGGCTTCAAGCCGCGTGGTAAATCTTGCCAGCACATCGGGACGGTCTGGATAAAAGGTAATCTTGCGAAAACCCTCAGGCTCACACTGAGTGACGAACATAGTATCGTCACCACTACCGGCGATATATAAGCCTTCAAGCGCGGTATTGGTATGCGGATGGATACGTACTTGTAGCTGTAATTTGCTATACTCCGGCGCATTAGTAATGGTTAATTTACCATCCGTTTGCGTATAGCACTCACTGGTAAGCAGCTCATCATTGAGCTTAATAGATATCAGCTCAAGTCCTTCGCCATACAGCACTAAGTCGCCGTCAGTCTGACGCTGCATCACCAAAGTGCTATCCACAATAGCATGGTCATCGAATAACTTAATATCCAAATCAATGGTTTCGACCGCAAAGCTTGGCGGTTGATAGTCTTTCAAATGAATTTTACTTGGCGCATGTGGCGGCACATCTGGCATGTCAGGATTGATAATTTGTGCGTCAGTTTCAGTAGTAGACATGGAAATTCCTATTATTATTCACATTTTAAACAGTCAATTGATTATTTTATAGTGCCCTATTAATTAGCACGGTGTTCGTTATAAACAGAGTTTTTAAAATAGTTACATTGACCTAAACTATGAAATTTCAAGTACGATGAGTAATTAAATTGGTTAAGGTAGAAATCAATTCAAAATTTTTAATCAGAACGCTACATATCTTTAGGTAAACTCTCGAACTATTTACAGTAATACTACTTACATAAAGTAACATTTAGTATATGATAGATAGTAATTGCCTAAGTTTTACCGTAAGCAGTTCAAAAACAACAAATGCCATTAAAACTAATGTTATTAAAATTTTAGGAGCTTATATGTCTACCAGTATTGCAAAAGTTGCTGCCCTCGCAGTATTATCAAGCGCTGTCGTATTTGCGTCAGGTTGTGCTAACAAACGTGCGACATCAGAAGTGGTCGTTGCCCCACTAGGTATCCCAGGTGGTCAAGTTGGTTATAACGGTGCGGTTATCGTTGATAATTCAAATGCCGTTATCACTGGTGCAGAAAATCTACAAGCCGTGGTTTACTTTGCTTTCGATAGCAGTGAAATCACCTCAGAAGCTGCCAGTGTATTAAACCAACATGCTAGCCTCCTAAGCTCAAATCCAAACGCTGGTGTCGTTATTGCAGGTCATACCGATGAGCGTGGTAGCCGCGAGTACAACATGGCACTAGGCGAGCGCCGTGCCCAAGCGGCTCGTAATTATCTTGCCGCTCAAGGTGTTGCTGCAAACAACGTCCGTATCATCAGCTATGGTGAAGAGCGCCCTGCTGTTGCCGGTACTACAGAAGATGCGTATGCCCAAAACCGCCGTGCTGAGTTGTCTTACTAATAGTATTTAATAAGCGTTAATCAGCCCTAATTTAAAGAAGCCCAGCAATCTATTGTTGGGCTTTTCTTATTCTATTCATATTCTACAGATAAATTATGTCAACTTTAAAATTACGTGATATTCACTACCAACAACTTGACGCTACTACTTGGTATGCGTCAGCTCAGATTATCACGCCTTGTTTTTTAAATTATTCTGATTTACTCAGCGATTTACCGCTGTTATTTAATCTCAATCTATTTTTAGATACGAGCGTGGAAAAAGTGCGCCACATGCAATGGCGGCAGATGCAATGGTACCGCATTCCTACCGTGTCTCTATCCACACGCGAGATAGCTCATCGTCAGCGCCAACAGCAGCGCACTGGCGTACGATTATTATTACAATCACTACTTAATAAGCTAGAGATGATTGATACCTTGGATGATGCAAGTTTTCCATATCGACTTGCCAATAGTCAATACTACGTCTGCTTTAGTCATACTGGCGCCCATAACAAAGTTATTTCTAATCAGCATAAAAAAAATAAACCTTTCGATTATTTAGACAATAAAGTCGCGGTGGTCATCAGCGCTCATCGTCCTGTAGGTATTGATATAGAAATAAATGCCGTTAAATGGCTGGTTGCGCAGCGCTTCTTCCATGTTAATGAAATGGCTATCTTGCAGACCTTACCACCCATGCAAAGAAATATAATCGCCAAACTACTATGGCAAATAAAAGAAAGTTTTATTAAGGTTTTTCAGTATAAGCTGGCACAAGGATTAGGAAAGGACTACTCTTACCTCATTGCTGATTTAATAAAAGGGGCTACAAGCAAATCGCCCTTACTGGCCATTAACGACAATAAAAGCAATTACCGTATCGCTATTTTACGCCATTATCAAACAGTGATCATTTATTGATGATTCTTTAATTTAATCAAAGTAGCGCTACCTTATTTTAAACAAAAAAAACGACCCTTTTTAGGATCGTTTTTTTTATGCTTGGCTATCTAATAAAAGTTTTAAACTGTCGCTAGCTTAGAAGCGGTAAGTTGCACCAACTTTAACGATTGGCATCCACTCTAACCAATCTTTATCTTCTAGCTCTTTTTCTGCAGCTTTAGCTACATCACTACCTTTAACAGTTGTAGTACCATTTACAGTCGTAGCTGTAACGTTACCGTTTGGATTGCTTGAAGTAACAGTGGCATCAGTTTGACCCATGTATGCTGCACCGATTTCACCAAATAAACCAAAGTTGTTAGTGATATTAGGACGGAAACCGATAGTAGCATAAGGTGCTAACTTGTTACGATGTTCCATAGTACCTTCTAAAGTACCTGTTTCAGCGGCATTATAGTCAACGTTATTAATTCTAAAGTTAGGACCTTTTGCGTTTGCACGTACATCAAAATCATTATCAGGAACGATGATACCAGCACCCATCGTGAACCAATTACCTGTAGGACGTAATTGTACGCCTAAGTACGGGTTACTAAAATCAGAATCAACTTCATAGTTTACATCGTTTGCATCAAAGTCACCGCCGAATAGGTCAGCAACGTCGCCACCTGCCCAACCAGCTTGTAATTCAGTTTTGTCGTTAAGTGCCCAACCGATATTAGCACCATAACCTAGTGTACCTACTTCAGCACTGACAGCCGCTGGATGAGTCACAGTTTGGAAAAAAGTTCTGTCGCTATATGAGTTTGCTGGTTGTACGACAGCAACTGGTTCAGCTGCTAGTGCAGCAGTAGATGCTAATACAGCAGCAGAAATTGCTGTTAATTTAATAAGTTTCATAAATACTCTCCTAAAGTGTGAAATAACTCGCCCGTAAAAAAATGATAATTTAACTTTTTTATAAACAACCATTTTGTTGAGCAGATTAAAACAATTTTGGCTTAAAAAGTCACCCCCATGAATGCACTTTTTATTTGCCGTTATGTAAAGATTGCATAGATATTGTAATATTTGCTACACCAACCTGCAAAACTTCGCTTTCCTGTTACACAATACTCTCAAAGCAACTGAATAGTCAGAACATGAATATTGAATCGCTTAACGCTCATGTAAAGGTATTACAAAACATGTCAGTATAATGACCTACCTCCCCTTTTAACTCAATTACAGTTATAGAGTTTATTACTACAGTTTGTTGTGGTTTGTGAGCTAACGTATCCAATGCTACCCAAAATAAGATCTAGAACAGAAGTGTGGGAAACTAGTCTGGAATATAAAACGTAAATATATCGTTTATATTTAATAAGATAGCTTGTTTGAGTGCGTTATTATGCTAAATTAGAGCTACTAATAGATGTCTTTTTAGTATTTACATTTTTGAAATTTTCAATAGTGTATTAATGATTTTTTTCTACTTTTCGCTTTACCTTTATTATTCTTATTGAGCCATTTTTATGCCAAAAGTTTCGTCGATTACCCGTGTTTTAGAGATTATCGAAGCGGTGTCTTATGCGTCAAAACCCCTCTCACCACTTGAACTGTCGCAAGAGCTTGATATCCCAAAACCTACTATCCATCGCTTGATTCAAAACTTAGTCGATGAAGGGTTTGTGACCGTCGATATTGGCGGCGGTATTATTCCTGGTAAGCGGGTGCGTAATTTGAGCGTTGAGCTTTGGCAGCAGCGTCAATTTTTTAATGAGCGGCAAATTATTTTACAAAAATTGGTTGACGAGATTAAGGAGACTTGCGGTATCGCCATTCCTTACCAGATGGACATGATGTATACCAATCGCGCTAACACCTCGCTGCCTTTGCAAATATATCTGCCTGTCGGCGCGAAATCACCGATGTGGTGTACGGCTACGGGTAAGCTATATTTAAGCCAGTTGTCTGCGACCAGCCGCGCTAAAATACTACAAGGCCTACCGTTAGATAAATTTACCAAAAATACGATTACTGATATTGATACATTAAATGCCGAGCTTGATCGTATCGCAGAGACAGGCATTGGTATCGATAATGAGGAATTTATCTCAGAGATGGTAGGGGTGTCAGTGCCTGTGCTAGACAAAAAATCTCGCTATCTGGCGTCGCTATATATCCACGCACCAACCATTCGCGTGTCATTAGATGAGCTAATGGAGCATGTGCCGCGCTTGCAAAAGGCAGCGCATGATATTCAAGCATTGGTGTATGAGCTACAAAACTAGGGTGTGTGACATTAAGAAAAAATATGACTGAGTAAAAAGGTCTGCGTCATAAAACTAGCGCAGACCTTTTTTATGCTTTGTTAATAACATGATGGCAATTAGAAAAACACTCTATGCAAAATTGATTAAGGATTTGAAGCGTTTCGTGCTTTAAGACAAGACCGAACTGTCATGACGCGCCATGATGCTAGAAAAATCTTTATCGCCATTTTCTACTATGTGAGATTCATAAAGCTCAGTAGCCTTGGCTCCCATCGGCGTTTCAACATCGGTATCCCTAGCCGTTTGCATCGCAAGATTAAGGTCCTTTTGCATGAGTTTACTCATAAAGCCGCCTTTATAACCGTTGCTAGAGGGCACATTTTCCATCACCTGCGGATAAGGGTTATAAACCTCTAGCGTCCAGTTACGGCCCGAGCTTTGTAGCATAATATCTGATAGCACTTTAGGGTCGAGACCGTTTTTTACGCCTAAATTAATCGCCTCTGCCGTCCCTGCCATGAGAATACCTAACAGCATATTATTGCAGATTTTCGCCACTTGTCCGGCACCATGCTCGCCTGCATGAAAGATGTTTTTGCCCATAACGGCGAGTATTGGTTCGGCTTTGGCAAATGCATCGTCACTACCACCGACAATAAAAGTTAAAGTGCCGGCAATGGCGCCTCCTGTACCACCGGAGACTGGCGCATCTAAGAAGTCGATACCAACCTTACTTGCTGCTTCTGCCACCAATCTTGCATCAGCTGCTGCGATGGTACTGCTATCGATGACCAAAGTACCCTTAGGTAATTCTGCTAGTAAACCATCAGCGCCATTATTTCCTAGATAAACAGAATGGACGTGCTTGCCCGCAGGCAACATGCTAATGATAACTTGTGCATTACTCGCCGCATCTTTAGGACTATCAGCCACACTGGCACCTGTTTGCTGCAAGCGCGCGGTTGCCTCTTCAGATAAATCATAAACCGATAGCGTATAACCTGCCTTTAACAAGTTCTCTGCCATCGGTGCGCCCATATTGCCAAGCCCAATAAAGGCTATATTTGGCTTAGTAGTATGATTATCGCTCGCAGCGGTATTATTTGTGTCTTTATTACTTAAATTCAAATCCTTTGTACCCATCTCATCGCTCCTTGATGATTGCTTATGCAGACAGTGCTACACATAGTTTTACGTTTTTTAATTTATATCTGATTCTTATAATGAGCCGATAAGCTCTTAGCGTACAAGTTGGTTACCGAATGCGCCTTCACCCAACCAATCGCCTAACGGATGCTCACCTTTAGCATAAGGATTCACAAAGTGCTGATGTATATACGCCTGCCCTTCGCTACTGAGACAGTCTGCCAGTGAACGTGACCACTGCGGATTGCGATCTTTATCAATCAGTAGCGCACGCACGCCTTCTTTAAAATCAGGATTGGCGGCACAATGCACAGCTACGTTGGTCTCTAAATACAGGACTTGCTCAAGCGATAAGTCGGTGACTTTGTGGTAAAGCGCATAGGTCAAAGCGGCAGTTACAGGGCAGCCGTGACGATAAGTAGCTACTGCGCGCTGCGTCCAGCTATCTGCTGCAAAGTCTGTATCTAATTTTTCAAGCGCTTCGTCACTTTGTAGAAGTGCATCAATATCTCCTAAGCCGCCGCTGTTCATTAATTGCTGGATAGGTTTCCAATATATCGCAAGCTTACTTGCAGGCAACTCAGCAACAGGCTGTACGGTAAGCGCACGACTAACGATACTATGAGCGCTATTATTATGATATTTATCATTGTTGTCAGCTGCTCCTTGCCAATTACTCTGTTTTAAACGTTGTATGACAGCATCGTAATCACTACTGGCAACAGCATACTCTGCAAGATTGGCTAATAAAGCGTCACTGCCATTACACATCGCACCTGTTAGCCCTAAGAACAAACCTGTTTTAGCAGGCATGCGCTGCAAGAACCAACTACCAGAGGCGTCAGGGAACAGTCCAATGGTCACTTCTGGCATGGCAAAGCGCGTGCGCTCGGTGACTAAACGATGACTACAACCTGCCATCAGACCCATGCCGCCACCCATGATAATGCCGTCACCCCAGAGGATTAATGGCTTTGGATAAAAATGCATCTGCCGATACAAGCGGTATTCATGACCAAAAAACTCTGTCGCATAAGGATTCGGTAGCGGCACACTGCTGGACATGCTGTTATACAGCTTACGGATATCACCGCCAGCACAAAACGCCTTGTCACCTGCCCCTTTTAACACCAATGCCACTACCTGATCGTCGTTTTGCCACTGCTCTAGCTGCTTGGCTAATAATTGACACATCTCAACGCTGAGCGCATTGAGAGACTTTGGCGTATTTAACATCATTATGCCAATCAGGTGACCGCACTCTGTCGGCTCAGTATTGAATAGGACCGGCGCTTCTTGTTCTATGTTTTCTGTTACTGCTGTCATAAAAGAGACCTACCAAAATTAAAATGAGTAAAGTAAATATTAAGACATCCCTACAGGCTATTTATTTTGCCAATTGGGTGTGCGCTTCTCTAAGAATGCTTGTACGCCTTCGCGCTGATCGTTGGTGTCGAATAACTTAACAAAAGCTTCACGTTCATGGATAAGGTTTTGGGCAGGCGGGGTATTTCTTGCCGCTTGGATAAGCTGTTTCGAATAACTGACGGCAACAGGAGATTGTCTAGCGACTTTTTGCGCTAAGGCTTGCGCCGCTAATAAACCGCCACCCTTTGCCGTGACTTCTTCGACTAAGCCAATGCGCAATGCGGTCTCGGCATCGACGCGCTCACCGCACAATACCATCCGTTTTGCCCAACCTTCACCAACCAGTAAAGGTAGGTTTTGCGTACCGCCTGCACAGGGCAATAAGCCCACGCCCGTCTCTGGTAACGCCATCTGTGCATGCGCTTCTGCGATACGCATATCGCAAGCCAGCGCGCACTCAAGTCCACCGCCCATCGCATAGCCGTTGATAACCGCAATACTGACGCCGCGATAGGCTGATAAGGCTTCGAACGCCTCACCAAACGCGATAGCCATACTTATCGCACGTCCTTTATCACCGTCTGAAAAATTATTTAAATCCGCACCTGCTGAAAAGAACTTTTCCCCATCGCCATGGATAATTAAGGCATAAACATCATCATTAGCATTGAGGTCAGTGACCAGCTGCTTGAGTGCCGGCAGACTTTCCATCGTCCACGTATGGGCTGGTGGATTACTCAGTGTGACGGTAGCAATATGGCCGTCGATTGATAACTTGAGATTGGTATAATCGGTCATGGAACATCCTTGTTATTATCTTTCTATAAAATGGCTTTATTCAAAACGCTTAATAAAGCAGTTTTATAATATTGTTGGGCTAGCGTAACTGACTCAACGCATCATCCTGCATAAGCTGGCGCGAGACAATCACCCGCATAATCTCATTGGTGCCTTCTAAAATCTGATGCACGCGCAAGTCTCGCACATGGCGCTCAAGCGGATATTCATTGAGATAGCCATAACCACCATGCAGCTGTAAAGCTTCATTGGCAACATCAAAACAAAGATCAGTAGACAGACGCTTTGCCATGGCACAGTAGGTAGAGGCTTGCGCGTCATTATTATCGATTTTGCTAGCCGCTAAATACAGCATTTGCCTTGCAGTAATGGTTTGGGTGAGCATATCAGCAAGTTTAAACTGTACTGACTGTAAGCTGGCAATCGGGCTGCCAAACTGGCTACGCTCTTGCACGTAATTGGTCGCGGTCTCAAGTGCTGACTGCGCTGTACCAACTGCACAGATACCAATATTGATACGACCGCCGTCTAAGCCTTTCATTGCAATGCGAAAACCTTGGCCTTCCTCGCCGATTAAATTTTCTGCTGGTACTTTGACATCTTTAAAGCTGATGGTACGGGTTGGCTGCGCTTTCCAGCCCATTTTATGCTCGTTTTTACCATATTCGATACCAGCGCTGTGGGCATCTACCACAAATGCCGAGATCCCTTTTGGCCCTGCAGCACCGGTACGTGCCATGACCACTAACACATCAGTTGAACCTGCCCCTGATATAAAAGTTTTCTCGCCATTAAGCACATAATAGTCGCCTTGCTTATCGGCTTTGGTACGTAATGAGGCGGCATCAGAACCGGCATTCGGCTCTGTTAAGCAGTAACTGCCAAGCCATTCACCGCTGACCATATTGGGCAAATACTTTTTACAAAGTGCATCGCTACCATATTCCCCGATCATCCAGCTCGCCATGTTATGAATACTCATATAAGCGGCAACGGCGGTATCACCCCAAGCCAGCTCCTCAAACACCATGGCAGAATCTAAGCGTGGTAGCCCTAAGCCATCATATTCTGAATTGGTATATAAGCCCAAAAACCCAAGCTCGCCGGTTTTTTTGATGACATCGACTGGAAAGTGCGAAGTACGATCCCATTCAGCCGCGTTGGGCTTTAGCTCTTTTTGCGCAAACTGTCTGGCAGTTTGGCGAAAGGCGATTTGGTCTTCGGTCAATGAAAAATCCATAGGGTCATCCTTGTGCATGTATAGCAAATATGGGAAAAAAGGTTATAAACCGTCAGTCTACCGTGGTTTAAACCGTGCTGGTTATACAGTATAGCAGCGCTATAACGACAATCATAAATCATGCTTTTGCTAAAAAACACTGAGCAAGAGTGTCGCTATGTTGCTTGGACGCTGCAAATATAGTCGATTGACGACTACATTGAAATAGTAGTATTGACGCTGCGGCTTGCCTCGTCATCAAACCAGCGGGCAGTGACCGTTTTGGTTTGGGTATAGAACTGTACCGCTTGCTTACCATAAGGACCCAAATCGCCAAGCTTACTAGCACGTGAGCCTGAGAATGAGAACATCGGTAGTGGCACAGGAATCGGCAAGTTAATACCGATTTGACCAACCATAATATCTTGTTGAAATTTATGCGCAGCAGCGCCTGACTGAGTGAAGATAGCCGTACCATTACCATTTGGATTGGCATTGAGCAGCTCAATCGCTTCATCAAGGTCAGCTGCACGCATGATACACAGTACTGGGCCAAAGATTTCTTGCTGATAAATTTGCATATCAGCGGTGACGTTATCAAAGATAGTCGGGCCTACAAAGTTGCCTTTCTCAAAGCCTTCAACCGTGATGCCGCGACCATCAAGAAGTAGACTGGCGCCCTCTTCTACCCCCGTACCAATTAAGTGCTCGACACGCGCTTTTGCGGCAGGTGAAATGAGCGGACCTAAATCCTTGTCGTTTTTGCCTGCTGAAACCACTAAGCCTTCTGCTTTGGCTTTGATATCGTCAATCCATTCACCTGCTTCACCCACTAGCACCACGACCGACAGCGCCATACAACGTTGACCGGCTGCACCAAAGGCGGCACCCGCTAGCTGATTGAGCGTTTGTTCTTTATTGGCATCAGGTAGGATAACGCCATGGTTTTTCGCACCCATCATACACTGGGCACGTTTGCCAGATTGACTAGCGCGCTCATAGACATGCTTGCCGACGTTGGTTGAGCCAACGAATGAAACTGCTTTGATATCTGGATGATCGCAAATGGCATCAACGGTTGCTTTACCGCCGTGCACGACGTTTAACACGCCTTCAGGGACGCCAGCTTCAACTGCCAACTCAACCAAACGCATGGTTACCATCGGATCTTGTTCAGAAGGTTTAAGGACAAAGGTGTTACCCGTCGCAATCGCCATTGGGAACATCCATAGTGGAATCATCGCGGGAAAGTTAAATGGCGTGATACCAGCACAGACACCAAGTGGCTGCCAGATACTATAGGTGTCGACGCCTGTTGCGACGTTTTCAACGAAGTCGCCGATTTGCAGATTGGCAATACCTGCGGCATGCTCGACCACTTCTAAACCACGAAATACATCACCGCGCGCATCAGCAATGGTTTTTCCCTGCTCTGCGGTTAAGATTTCTGCCAGCTCATCCATATGCTCGCGAATCAGTTCTTGATACTTTAAAAAAATACGCGCACGTGTGGTGATAGGCGTTTTACGCCATGTCTGAAACGCTTTTTGGGCGGCAGCGACGGCTTGATTGATTTCATCGTCAGTCGTTTGCGGAACTTTGGCGATGACTTCTTGGGTGGCGGGATCTGTGATGTCAATCCATTCGCTGGTATTAGAATCAACAAATTGACCATCGATAAGCTGCTGAACGTGATGCATAAGATATCCTTATCTTGTTTGTTTGCTCACCATTTAATGGTGGGCCAGTATTTATAAAAAAGTATTCATACAAGTATATTGTTAAAAGGGATAAAAACTGTCCATTATTACCCTTTAAATATTTTTTTAAAATGATTTATTTCGTATCGTTATTGACTATAGCAATAAATCAATTTTAGGGTCAAGCGCTTTATCAAAATTTTATTTGCGATAGTCGCCATCTATAAAATTTATCAGTCTAAAAACTAAAAAGCCCATGATGGTACATGAGCTTTTCCCGATATTAAGATGACTGAATTTTTTCAATTAATACGCTATTAGATTAATAATCTTTCATCGATTTTTTAATCGCATCAATCGCCGTTGGATTGTCAAGCGTTGACATATCTCCCGTTTCATTACCTTCCGCTAAAGCACGAATAGCGCGGCGTAAGATTTTGCCAGAGCGCGTTTTGGGTAATGCTTGCGGGAAATAAATCGCCGCTGGACGAGCGATACCGCCCAAGGATTTTACTACCGCACCAATCACTTGCTGCTCAATACGGAAACGGTTTTCGGTCGTCGCCACTTGCTCATGGTCTTTTAACACACAAAAAGCAATCGGCAACTCGCCTTTTAATTGATCTTTGATACCCACGACCGCACATTCAGCCATCTCTGGATGAGTACTGATGGCTTCCTCAATCTCCTGCGTGCCAATACGATGACCGGCGACATTAATCACATCATCGGTGCGTCCTAAAATATAAAAATAGCCGTCGTCGTCGGTCACTGCATAATCTGATGTAGAGTAGTGCTTGCCATCAAACAGACCAAAATAGCTGCTGATAAAGCGCTCGTCATTACGCCATACAGTCGTGAGACAACCAGGCGGCAGTGGAGCGCGAATGGCGAGTAAGCCCTTTTCACCAGCTTTACAAAGCTCGCCGGTTTCTTCATTGATGACGTGGGCATCATAGCCATACATCGGATAACCGGGCGAGCCTTGTTTGTGCGGTTTATGATTAAATTTGGGTGTATTGCTCAAAATTGGCCAGCCAGACTCTGTCTGCCAATAATGATCTAAAATCGGCACCCCTAAATGCTTGGTTAACCAATTGGCCGTTGATTCATCGAGTGGCTCACCTGCCAAAAAGAATGACTTAAGGCTAGAGACATCATAGCGGGTCATCCAAGTCTCATCTTGTTTTTTAAGCATACGCACACCCGTCGGTGCGGTAAATAAGATATTCACCTTGTTTGCTTCGACAATCCGCCACCAAATACCTGGGTTTGGACGATGCGGCAAACCTTCATACATGACACTGGTCATGCCAGCGAGCAACGGCGCATAAATGGTATAAGAATGCCCAACCGCCCAGCCGATATCAGATATCGCCCAAAAAGTTTCGCCCGCTTTGCCATCGTAGATATAATCTATCGACGTCGTTAGCGCCACTGCATGACCGCCGGTATCGCGCTGCACACCCTTTGGCGTCCCAGTGGTGCCTGAAGTATACAGAAGATACGACGGCGTATTGGACTCTAACCAAACTGGCTCAACAATAGCATTGGCCTCACAACTGATACGGCGCTGGGCTGCATAATCGACATCGATAGATTTTGGCTCGAACGGTAATACACCACGATTGACCACTAGTACATACTCGGGCTTGATTGTCGCTTGCTCAACACCTTGATTGACGAGGCTTTTATAATTAATCACTTTACCGCCGCGTAGACCTGCATCGACAGTGATGACCATTTTTGCCTCAGCATCATCCATACGGATGGCCAAGTTATGGGCTGCAAAGCCACCAAACACCACCGAATGCACCGCACCGATACGCGCACAGGCGAGCATGGCATAAGCGGCTTCTAAAATCATCGGCATATAAATGATGACGCGATCGCCCTTCTCGATACCATGACGCTGTAGCACATCGGCGAAGTAATTTACTTCTTTATAAAGGTCGTTATAAGTCAGGCGCCGCTTAGTATAATCAGTATAAAGCTCAACGTTATTGCCCAAATCATTAAAAGCATCAACTACGGCAGGAAAAGTTTCGATTAACTCTTGGTTAATTTCAGAGGATAGCCAAATAAAGGCATCTTGCTCAGCACGCTCTGCAAGATGGCGATCGACACAGTTGTAGCAAAGATTGGTTTCACCGCCGACGAACCATTTGGCAAATGGCAAATTGCTGTCATCAAGGGTTTGCTCAGGCTCTTTGTGCCAATAAATCCGCTTGGCTTGCTCCGCCCAAAACTGCTCGCGATTATCAATAGAGGATTGATAAATATCGGCAAAGCTTTGCGCGCTATCAAATGATGGGTGAGAATCTTGGCTAGAGAATTGAGTAAGGTTTTGATTATTATTGTGATTTATAGCTGGCTGGCTGGTTTGTTGAGAATTTCGACGAATGGCTTGCTCGTTCATAATGGCTGTCCTTAGCGTAAACGATGGGTAATGCTGTATTTTTTTATAACAAGCGATACTATAAAAAGTGCTTTTATAAGAGATGATTTTATAAACTGTAAAAAGCGCTTTTATAGAGATCATATTTATAATATGACGCTTTATAAGATACGCTCTTATTCAATACTATCATAGTATAAAACTGGCTGTCCCTGCCAGAACTGAAAAACCGATACGTTATGTATCGGTTTAAAATGTAGCAGAGCTAGAGATAAAGGTCAACTACTACGCATGTCAGCCATTTGATATTTTGCTTAACGCAAGCGTTTTAAACAGCTGACTATTTAATGAAGTCTTATTTCTGCTCATCGTACATTTCGCGCATGACTTTTTTATCGTGTTTACCGACCGAGGTTTTTGGCAGCTCATCGACAAACTTAAACTGACTGGGCACGCCGTATTTAGGAATAATTCCCCGCGCTACCGCCTGTTCGGCAAGCGCTTTGATGTCATCGGCGTTAGTATCTTGACAGGCAGGTTTGAGTACAATCAAAGCTAGCGGACGCTCGCCCCATTGTTTATCACGGATACCAATCACCGATACGTCAGCGACTGCGGGATGCAAGGATAAAATCGTTTCAATCTCTAATGACGATATCCACTCGCCGCCTGACTTGATGACGTCTTTTAAACGATCGGTGATTTTAATATAACCATCAGGACGCATATAGGCGATATCTTGGGTATGCATATAGCCATTTTCCCACAGCTCTTTACCAGCATCGTCATTTTTCAGATAGCTTTGTGTTAGCCAAGGCGCGCGCAGCACCAACTCGCCGGTATTGTCTTTGCCCGTACCGACGGACTCATTATCAGTATTCCATATTTGAGCGTCCACCATCAGTACTGGCTTACCCGTCATACAGCGGCGTGCGATATCTTCGTCCTCAGACATCTCAGGCTCATTTAGGCTAAATTCTGTCAAGCTAATCAGCGGTGCAGTCTCAGACATGCCGTAGCCAGTATAAACCTCAATATCTTGCGCCAATGCTGCTCTCGCTAGGCCTTCCGTCAGTTTCGAACCACCGATAATCATTTTTAAACCATTAAAACTGGCATCGCGCTCTTGCGCTTCTTTGAGTACCATCTGCAAAATCGTTGGTACGCAGTGGGTGATACTGACCTTTTCATTGATAATCAAATCCATCAAGGCATCAGGCGCGTAACGTCCGGGATAGACTTGTTTTAAACCAACCATTGTGGCGGTAAACGGGAAGCCCCACGCATGAACGTGGAACATCGGCGTCATCGGCATATAAACATCGCCGTAACTGACGCCTTGTTTATTGGGCAGCATACCCAAGGTCGCGGCTTCCGTCAGACTGTGCAAGACCAGTTGGCGGTGGCTAAAGAACACCCCTTTTGGATCGCCTGTTGTACCTGAAGTATAAAAAGTCGTGGCAATAGTATCTTCATCAAAATCTGGGAAATCAAACTCGCTACTGGCGGCCTCTAACAATGCTTCATACTCTCCAGTGACGCGATTTTGATTACCGCCAAAGACGCCTTCATGTGACACGCCATTGTCATCAAGCCAAATAATATGCTCAATGCTAGAGTTTTCAAACTGATAGTCTTTCACCAATGGCGCAAACTCAGAGTTTAGTAGCAATACTTTTGGCTTAGCGTGGTTGATGGTATAGAGGATTTTTTCAGGTGACAGGCGGATATTGACGGTTTGCAAAATATATTCTGACATCGGTACGGCGAAATACGATTCTAAATAGCGATGACTGTCCCAATCCATCACCGCAATCACATCACCGGCAGCAAGATTTAGGTCGGCTAAAACATTGGCTAAACGATTGATACGCTCAAAAAATTCTTTATAAGTGAGGCGTTTTTTATCGGCATAAACGATTTCTTGCTCTAGCGACACCGTTTTGGCACGGTTTAAGAGTTGCTTGACGATTAAGGGATAATCGTAGGCTGACGGCGCACTATGATAAATATTTGACATAAATTTGACTTCCTTGTGGGTGATTTTAATTATCTTAAAGCACTTTTAATAAGGTTTAAGAAGCATATAAAAACAGAGCATTTTTATCGGTATACGCGTGGCTATTATTGATGGCAATACTTATCGTCATTCTTGATAAGCTTCATTGATAGTAAGAAAAAACCTAAGCCATGTAAAGCCTGCTTGCGTAAGTCGCTGACGACTATAGGTTCTTTGATTGACGTTTAAATACTTAGATTATTGTGTTATGGCAAGTTAGGTTATAGGGTCGAGTGAGGTTAGAAGTGTATGTTAAAGGGTAGTAAAAATCTATATTACTCCGCGCGAGCCGTTGTTTTGACCATCCCAATGCTAGCGACCAATAGAGCCAGCACTTGTACAAACAATAATAACCAAATCGTCAGCGACCATTGTCCACGCGCGTAAGCAATGCCGCAGAGCCACGCGCCCATCGTGCCGCCCGCGTAATAGCCCATATAATATAAGCCTGAGGCCAATGAGCGTCCTTTTTTGACATTGACCGCGATATAGCTGATGGTGGCCGCTTGGGTAATAAAGACGCCGCTAGACATGATGGCAAGCCCCAGTACGATGCCCCAAAGCGGCGTCACGAGCGTTAAGAGCACGCCAAACATCGAGATAATAACTGCCACGCGAACCGTACGCGCTGAACCAAAGCGGCGCAGCAACGTCGTCGATAATGGGGTGATGACAACGCCAATTAAATACACCGCAAAAATATTGGCAAGCGCACCTGTGCTTAATTCATAAGGTGTATCGGCCAAATGTAGATTAATAAAGGTAAAACAGCCAACCAACGAGAACAACACACAAGCACCAAGCAAACAGGAAGTGACAACATAGCGATTGACCAAATGCTCACCGAGGGTCTGCATGGCTGAGCGAAATTTGGGATTAGCAACGAAGTGCCGTGATGCGGGCAGCATTTTACCCACCCACAGCGCCCCGATCAGCGTCATACCTGCCATCACATAGTAGCCAGCGCGCCAACCAATAAGCTCGTGCAAGTGCCCAAGTAAAAAGCGCCCCATAAAGCCGCCGAGCACCGACCCTGACACATAAAACGACATCAGCTCAGTGAGCGCCCGTCCCTCAAACTCTTCGCCGATATAAGCAATCGTCACCACCGTAATACCGGGCACAGACAATCCCTGCATAAAGCGCCACATGCCCATCCAGCCGATATTCGGACTTTGGGCAATTAACGCAGTGGGTATCGCTAAAAACAATAACGCCCCAACGATAAATGACTTGCGTCCTACTGCATCAGACAGCATGCCCAAAAATGGTGACATGATAGCAATTGCCAATATGGTGGCACCAACAATCATGCCCGCCTGCACCTCAGTTGCGGTGAAATCCATCATCAAGACCGGTAAAATAGCTTGAATAGAATAGACCTGCAAAAAAGCAAACATCCCAATCAAGCCAATCGTCAGCTTAAGTACCCATGAAGGCGCGGCAAA
The DNA here is from genome assembly GCF_007280595.1 of Psychrobacter sp. YGAH215. Lineage (NCBI taxonomy): Bacteria > Pseudomonadati > Pseudomonadota > Gammaproteobacteria > Moraxellales > Moraxellaceae > Psychrobacter > Psychrobacter sp. YGAH215. The sequence continues at coordinate 220,511 of NZ_VKLR01000001.1, forward strand.
GGGTGTGTTCATACGGCGATTGCTGACGCTATTATCTTGGCTAATACCAGCGGCTTTGCCATTAACATCGCTATCATTATTTATACTGTTATTTATATGATTGTTCAAAGTATGACTTACTATATTGAGTGCTTTTTTAGCTAGAGCTGACTTTTGTGCTGGCTCGTACTAAATGACGCATGGGTGATAGAAATAAGTGGTAGCAATTACATCATGCCTAGCATAAAACTTATAACTGGCTATAAAAAGATGGCTGATTGGTGATTTTATCACAGCAAATACCAGACTCAGGTTTCGGTATGTTATTCACGCCAGCTTTTTAAATGCCGCTTTATAAAAGCCGTTTTAGCACTGTAGATGTGACTGTTATTTTTGACAGCGAATAGATTACTGTCTACTATTATTTTGCTTTGCTATTAAAACCAACTATCATCTAACAGACCCTTTATCATGTTAAACAACCCTTTTTATCTAAGATTGATTGCCCTAACCGGCACACTGATTATTTCTGTGAATATGGCAGCAGTCGCAGCACAACCAACAGACACAATTCAAACCTTTTCAATTAAAGAGCAATCAAACATTACCTTACCAACTACAGCAACCAAAGCGACTTCAAACGAAATATTATTAACCCCTGCATCATTAGCCAAAGTGCCTGCAAGTAAAGCAACTTTGACCACCACCACATTTACAGCCTCCAGATCAAACTGTATCGCTGATAGTGTCATTACCGCAGCTGAGCTATCAGCTACGCGTGATAATGGTCCTTTTACGGTGGCAAGTAAAGCCATTCCTCGTCAGTTAGCAAATGGCTTTGGCGGCGGCACCATTCATTATCCTACCAATGCTGGAGACTGCGGCCTGTTAGGCGGCATCGCAGTGATTCCCGGTTATGTGTCTTATGAAGCATCGATTAAATGGTGGGGTCCGCGTCTGGCATCTTGGGGATTTGTGGTGATTACTATCGACACCAACTCTATTTATGATGACCCAAATAGCCGTGCAACGCAGTTGAGCGCTGCCCTCGATCATATTGTGAGCGATAGTACGGTAGGTGCGCAAATAGATAGCACACGTTTGGGCGCCATCGGCTGGTCGATGGGCGGTGGTGGCGCGCTGCAGTTAGCAACCCAGCGCAGTGACGTTCGCGCCATTATTCCGCAAACGCCTTATCATGATAAAGACTACGGCATTATGGACACGCCCGCGTTATTTATTACCTGCCAAAATGACCGCATTGCCTCTAATAAAAAGTACAGCAGTCCGTTTTATAATCATGCTGCTGGGCCAAAAATAAAGATTGAAATAAAAAACGGCAGCCACTTTTGTCCAAGCTATCGCTTTAATGAGATATTACTCAGCAAACCGGGTATTGCTTGGATGCATCGCTACATCAATGGTGATACTCGCTTCGATAAATTTTTATGCAATAACGAAAACTATGGCAACAGCCCCCGTATATCTTCTTACGATCATAAAGATTGTGGATAAGCACTGCTCTTAAATTGCCTTGTATTTAATACTTTTTCTCCTTCATCTTTTTCGAACTTACATATTTATAGTCCTGATATCCCTTTGCTTACAGACTTTGCATGCTTAAAAAACCATAATCAAAAACTATCCATATTTATTGCTATGACTAACAATTAAAAAAACTCATAAAATAATGATTAAGGAAGAATATTAATGACCGATAAAATACATGATTTAGGCGCAGGATTTTGGAATATTCGCGGTACGTTTCGCATAGGCGGCGTCCTTAATATAGGTACTCAATGCTCACTGATTAAGTTAGATTCAGGGCGTTTTGTCTTTTTAGATAGCTATGAGCTTACCGGCGACGTACGCAATGAGGTAATGGCCTTAACCAATAATGGGCAAGATGTCGAAGCCGTGCTCAACGTCCATCCTTTTCATACGATTCACTGCGCGCAGATGGCAAAAGATTTCCCGCAAGCGACTTTTTATGGCAGTCGCCGTCATCATAAAAAAATCCCTGAGGTGCAATGGGCAGACGATTTGGTCGAAAGCGAGGCCGTCGCCAAGCGTTATCCTGAGCTAAAGTTTTCTATGTCAGAAGGCATTCACTATATCTCACCTAATGAGATGATTCATGCAGGGTCGCTGTTGGCCTTTCATCCTGCCAGTAAAAGCCTACACGTCGATGACACCTTTATGAGTCCGCCAACCAAACTCCTAGAAGCGGTGTTGCCTGAGCTGCTATTGCACCCAACCACCAAAAAAGCGCTTAAGGATGAGCCTGATGCTGGCAAGCAATACTGCGATTGGGCGGCCAATTTGGCACATGAATGGCGTGAGGTACGAAACTTTTGCGCCGCGCATTCTTATTTGGTGAAGTTTAAGGAAGGCGAGTTTGAAAACGCTTTATTAAAAGCCATCGATAAAGCACGTCCGAAGCTTGAAAAATCTTAAACGTTTAGATGCTTAAGTTGAATGAATTAGAAATTGATAATAAAAAAGGCTACCCATATTATTACTAGTGGGGCAGCCTTTTTTTGTGGCGATTTTATATATAGTAGAATCACTTTAAAATTGTTACAGTGCGACTGGGATGAATTTTTCGTAGCCTCTGTGATAACAGCAAGCAAGGAAAATTTATACCAGTCGCACATAGCTATAACGTATCGCTTTTATTTTGCACTGACTATATAAAGCTTCTATTTTACAAAGCCATTAAGGTTATTTCTATAAAACAATAGCTCAGCCAATTCTGACTCATTACTGATAATATCCGCCAGTGTATAGCGCTCAAGGACGTTGATAAAAGCAGTCAGCGCTTCAAAAAATACCTGCTTTAACTGACAGACAGGGCTAATGATACAGCCTGATTTGACCACCGCACTGGCCTCTTCGTCGATAAGCGTCAAAGCCAAATCTTTAGCGACCCCGCTGTCTTCACTAATAACCGGACTATTCGCCGTGCTATTAGTATTAGCATCGGGTTTGGCAGTTACTAATAAGTCAGTCGAAAAACATTCAACCAAATTAAAATCTGGCTCAATTTGCTTAATCAATACGCCCAAATTGATATCCTTTGGCCGACAAGCCAAGCGAATACCGCCATTTTTACCGCGTACGCTGTCGATATAACCAAGCTGCCCCAGTTGGTGGATAATCTTGGTCAAATGACTTTTAGAAATATTGTAGCTGTTGGCAATATCACTGATATTTGCCAATAGATGCGGCTCAGGCTTAATCGCCAAATATATTAATGAGCGCAGCGCATAATCACTATAGTTGGTCAGTCGCATTTTTTGCGCTCCCCTGTTTGAGATGAATATTAACTTGACGTTGTAAAATAACGTTGATCACGTCAAAACCTTATTAACCAAATAAGCCATCTGGCCGTTGGCGTGCCAGCATCGGTAAATAACTGATGCAAAATAGTGCAAAACAAGCAATCCAAACACCTTGCGCCGTCATAATCCATAACAAGTAATGGCTCATATCGACTAATGGTAAAAATACTCGACTGACAAACGTCAGCACCATCAGTGCAAACATAAGATTGACGATTTTAGGCGGTTGATGGATACTGCGACCTGTATGACCGAGCGATACCCGCGCCATCATTGCCACTGTCATCATACCAACGCCAGAGATGGATAATCCATGGACGGCGATACTGTGGCTGTAACCGAGCCATGGCTGTAGTGCGTATAACACAAAACTCAGACACATCCCTAAAAATGCGATATATAACGACCATAAGAGTGGTTTTTGCCAAATGCCACGATGATACCAGCCGGCCAAGCGCACGATGTTGACCACTGCGACCCCAAGGGCACTGATGGTCAGCAAGTATTTATTGGGGTAAAATAAATCAACGAGGAAAAAAACAAAGAAAAACAGTAAACTTGCGATATCTTGTGCTTTATTATTACGTACTGTGACTTCTTCTTTTTCGCCTTTAGCGTTTGGAATACTTAAACCACGCTCGATAAAGAACGGCACCACACGGCGACCAATGGTCAACACTAGGCCGATAATCAGGTAAAAGCCTAAATAGATACCTAACTTGGTCAAATTCATATTGGCGCTTATAATGCCCCAATAGCATAGCGCATTACCGAGTGTTAGAAGCGTAAGCTTGGCTAAAATACCCATCTGCTTATATTGCTTCACTTGTAGCACTGCCCGAGAAATCACAAATGCCATCCAGCCGACAAACAATAAATCAAATATCGCCGCGGCATATAGTAAGGCTACCCCACTACCAGCAACCGTGATACCGAGGCCGAAAGCTACCCAGCCCAAGCGTGCCAGCAACCAACACATAAAAATACCGAGCAGCTTATAACCATGCGGCATCATCACACCCGTCCAGGTTTTCACTGCGGTCAATAAAAATCCCGCCACGACTGCCAGCGCATAGCCATAAATCATTTCATGACCATGCCAATACAGCGGATTTAACGTTTGCGCATCGATATCCGTGTGTCCGGTAAACACAAACGCCCATAGAGTCATTGTGATAATGGCAAACAAAGCCGCGGCACTAAAAAATATCCGAAAGCTCAGGTTAAGAATAGGATGCGGCGAGCTTGGCGGTTTGGTAGGTAAATTGATTGATTGCATAACAGACTTCTTATAGTCAAAGTTAGAAGGTATGTCTTAAAGATATATTCTAAATGAATGTTATACATAATACAACTGAAACTATATGACTGTTACGATGAATTAACGCACTTATTATATACAGCTTTGATTTATATAACGCGCTACACTAGATAACTTATATTATATTAATCTATATTCTATCATTTATGCTAAACCACGGCTATTAAATAACTTATCGCAAATGACTGATATCGGCGAATTTACGGCGATATAAATGTAAATTCTAAAAGCTAAGCGCTACGAACTAAGCGCTAAAGTAGCCAGCACCTTGATATCTGCTTTCATTATTACCATCATCAATAGTGACCACGGCTAATTTGACTACATAAATGGTCCACCTTGAGGAGAATGTCATGACAGAAGCACATGCACCAATTGAAAAACGCAAAATTGTTAATCGTTTTTTAACCCTACTGACCGAACAACAACCACAAATGTATTATGCCACGACATCAGAGGTCGCGCGCAGTATCCATACCATGATTAAAGAGCACGCCAATCGCTTGACGGTAGAAGAGCAAGCACTGACCCGACGTATGTCTATCGAGGAAATCGAAGCGTTATTGGGTTTTCATACTAAGCAACATTAGAATAATCAACTTTTAGAGTCACGACATTATTAGTAAGAAAAAAGACCACCATCAAGGCGGTCTTTTTTCATAGCAGTACGTTTAATTAAATACGTCTAACCAAAATACGTTGATTAGAACGGATACTCACGTGGTTTATGCTGTACTGAAATCCAATGCAAAGTGGTAAATTCTTCTAGTATCCACTCACCATTAAAGCGTCCGATACCAGAGTTTTTCTCGCCACCGAACGGCGCATTACTTTCATCATTGACCGAGATATCGTTGATATGGGTCATGCCCGCTTTGATACCGCGCGCAAAACGCAGACCTTTTTCCATATCTTGGGTAAAGACCGCACTCGATAGACCATACATAGAGTCATTGGCAATCGACAGCGCATCATCTTCATCCTTGGCACGAATGATACCAACCACAGGGCCAAAAACTTCGTTACAGGATAAGTCCATCTCACGCGTCACTTCACTAAAGATATGCGGCGGCACCACCTGACCTTTAATCTCACCACTTAATAGCATCTTAGCACCCTCTTTCTGCGCTTTGGCGATTTTTTCTTGTAGCGATTCGACTTGTTTTTTATTGATGATAGGGCCAACTGCGGTGTCTTCTTTGCTAGGATCACCGACATTTAGGGTTTTTACGTGAGCGAGGAAACGCTCAACGAAATCATCATAAATCTCATCTTCGACAATGATGCGATTAATCGCAATACAGATTTGTCCTTGGTGCAGGAATTTACCAAAGGCTGCTGCTTTTACCGCTTGTTCGATGTCGGCATCTTTTAGCACCACAAATGGGCTATTACCACCAAGCTCAAGCGCCACTTGCTTTATATAATCGCCGCTGTTAGCAAGCTCGCCGATATGTTTGCCAACCGCCGTTGAACCAGTAAATGACACCAAGCTTGGAATATCGTGAGTAACAATCGCATCGCCAATCTCGCTACCTGCGCCAACGACCACGCTCAGCAGCCCTTTTGGCAGACCCGCTTCTTCAAATATTTTTGCCAATAGTAGACCGCCAGTAATCGGCGTATCACTGGCAGGTTTGAGCACCACGGCATTACCCAAGGCTAACGCAGGCGCAATAGAACGCTGGGTTAAATGTAGAGGAAAGTTCCATGGGCTAATCACAGCAATCACGCCCATCGGCTCACGATAAATAAAGTTCTCTTTACCCGGCGTATTAGAAGGGCGAATCTCGCCATGCACGCGGTTAGGAAAAGTAGCCGCTTCAAGCGTAATCGCACGCGCACTACCGAACTCGACCATGGCTTTAATACGGGTACTGCCCGACTCTTTAATTAACCACTCAACGATTTCTTCTTGACGCTCATCAAAAATATTGACAACTTTATATAATACCGCTGCACGCTGGGCTGGCGTTTGCTTCGCCCATTCTGCCTGTGCTTTGGTTGCCGCCTGAAAAGCTTCATCGAGCTGTTTATCGGTTGCTTGCTGAATCTCTACCAAGGTTTCGCCATTAAAAGGATTGGTATCGGTATTGACGCTATCGTCTTGACCTTTTTGCCAAGTACCAGCGATATATTGCAAATGAAAATCGTTATACGCGCTTTGTTGAGTATGCTTAGTATCGGTTGACATAATTATCCTTATTTATTTTAAGTTTGTTTTTAAGAGCCATTCAATTAAAAGTATTTTTTAGATAGAAACTTATATAAAACACCCCACTCTCAACTTATTTTTCTAAGGTATTGGTTTACTTAGTTTTTAAAATTTCAGTTAAAACAATTAGAATTTTAAATTCTATAAAAATCAAAAGCCTACGATAATTTGAGATTGGCGTATAAAACTCTAGGTTGTATCACTTTATAAACAGTCGACACAACTATCGTGCAAAAAACTTGCTGCTCAACGTTGATAAAAGGTTTTATTGATAAAAGAATTCATTTATAAGTTGCGTTAATAAATAAAAGCCTTCTTACCAAACGTAACTTGCTAGACGACTGGTCTAATGCTACCATAGTAAGTACAAAAACAAGAATAATTTATCATTATGTATTGTTGAGAAAACGTAACGCTTAAAACTATTGTCAAAGTAGTGCTCTCAACCCTGGTTTCTATTTAACTGATTTCCATTCGATTACATAACCAAATAATACCCTAAGGAGAACATCCTCTTTATGTCTGATATTACCACCCCTATTCCATCCGATACGAAGGCGCTTCTGTTAGCGATAGGTTATAAGCTTATTGCCCAAAAAGGTTTTACCGCTGTCGGTATCAAACAAATACTCGATACTGCCGGGGTACCTAAAGGCTCGTTTTATCATTACTTTGCTTCAAAAGAAGCTTTTGGTGAAGCCATCATCGAGCATTATTTTGCTAACTATAAAAGGCGCTTAGAGTCGATTGCAGCTGAAGATATTAGCGCGCAACAAAAGATTTATAATTATTTTCAGAACTGGTATGACACCCAGCAAAACGGCTGCGACCATGGAAAATGCTTGGTAGTTAAGCTCAGCGCTGAAGTGGCTGATATCTCAGAAACCATGCGTAAAGCCTTGTATGCAGGTTATCAGCAAACTGTTAATTGGATTGCTGAGCAAATAAAAGCCGGCTGGGCAGATGGCTCAATTCCTCACCTTGATAATATCGCCGCTGAAAGTATGGCTAAGCGTTGGTACTTTGCGTGGTTAGGTGCCAGCTTAATCGCTAAAATCAGTCAAACCGATACACCATTGGCAGAAGTTTGGCTGATGACCACCTCGCAACTTGGTCGCTAAATATTATTCAGAATTTCCATGAGCAACTATTTAGACCGCTAGCTAATCAATGACGATTTTCGGTTATACGATAGTTTTGTAAAATTAATAATAAACTACTAGACGACCGGTCTAGTTGATGTAAAATACGCTCAAACAGCAAAAGTTACTACGATCTAATTTTTGCGCTCACAACCTACACACTTCTTAAAACTCACCTTACAGCTTCTCATTAACAACTAGGAATTTTATGAATAACTTTCAATATTACAATCCCGTTCGTATCGTCTTTGGCGAAGGTCAAATCAAAAAATTGTCAGAACTGGTGCCAACCGATGCACGTGTATTAATCACTTATGGCGGTGGTTCAGCGCAGCGTACTGGCACCTTAGATGAAGTAAAAAATGCGCTAGGTGCTAACGGCAACCGTGAAGTATTTGAGTTTGGCGGTATTGAAGCCAATCCAGAGTTTACCACGCTGCTAAAAGCCGCTGACATGGTCAATGAGCATAATATTGATTTCTTATTGGCCGTTGGTGGCGGTTCAGTCATTGATGGCAGTAAATTTGTCGCCCTTGTGTCTTCATTAACTGAAGAAGGTAGCACAGATGGTACGGTTTCTCGTGAAAAAGCGTGGGACGCATTGACCAGCTATTGCAAAAACATCGACTCAGCGATTGATTTAGGCGCAGTATTGACCATTCCAGCGACCGGTTCTGAGATGAACTCTGGCGGCGTAATTAACTATAGCGAACGTCAAGCAAAACTACCCTTTGGCAACCCGCTTACCTTCCCTAAATTCTCAATTTTGGACCCTACCAAAACCTTGACATTACCTGAACGCCAAGTGATGAACGGTGTCGCTGACGCCTTTGTTCACGTCATGGAGCAGTACCTTACCTATCCTATTAATGCCAAAGTGCAAGATGCCTTTTCTGAGAGCTTATTAAAAATTCTTATCGAAGAAGGTAAAGCGGTCAAGGCCGACCCAGAGAATTTAGAAACGCGTAAAAACATCATGTGGACAGCAACCATGGCATTGAATGGCCTGATTGGCACGGGCGTGCCACAAGATTGGACGACGCATATGATTGGTCATGAATTGACTTCTCTACACGCGATTGACCATGCTCGCACGCTCACGATTGTACTGCCGTCAGTCATGCGTGAGCTTAAAGACAGTAAAAAAGACAAATTGCTCCAATATGCGCGTAACGTTTGGAACATTACAGATACAGATTTAGACGACGATACCATCATCGAAACTGCTATTGTGCATACTGAGAACTTCTTCCGCGAGCTTGGCTTGCCAGTGAGCTTAGAAGATGCTGAGTTAGATAAGTCGGCGATTGACCCTATTATTAAGCAACTTGAAGCGCACAAAATGGTGAAATTGGGCGAGCATGGCAAAAATGATTTAGACGTATCACGTCGCATCTTAGAACGCGCCGTGACGAGCAAAGCCTAATCATTTAAAGCCTTATCATCGTAACTTTCTTATCCACAACAATCGGTAGCCATCCACCTTAGTATGGCTACTGACTTTAAGAATTTTAAAACGTTAAAAAACCAATAACTAGAATAATAACTAGAATAAGGAGCTTTAACATGAGCTTTAATGAACAACAAAACCAGCAACAAAACCGTCAAATCAAACTTGCCAGCCGCCCGAATGGCGCCCCAACCAAAGATAACTTTGAGCTGACCATCAGCGACATCCCAACACCTAACGATAAGCAAATGCTACTGCGCACGGTATACATGTCGCTTGACCCCTATATGCGCGGACGTATGAGCGCGTCAAAAAGCTATGCTGACCCACTAGAAGTCGGCGATGTGATGCTTGGCGGTACGGTCGCCCAAGTGGTCGAATCTAATATCGATAAATTTGCCGTTGGTGATTTGGTGGTATCAAATTCAGGCTGGCAGGATTATAGCGTCAGTGATGGCGAAGGCGTGCTAAAACTTGATAAGAATATGTCCAACCCTTCGTATGGTTTAGGTGTCCTTGGTATGCCAGGCTTTACCGGCTACATGGGTTTAACCGATATCGGTAAACCAAAACAAGGCGAAACCTTAGTCGTCGCAGCAGCAACTGGTCCTGTGGGCGCAACGGTCGGACAAGTCGGCAAGCATTTAGGCTTGCGTACCGTTGGTGTGGCAGGCGGTGCGGAAAAATGCGCTTATGCGGTCGAAGAATTGGGCTTTGATATTTGTATCGACCATAAAGCCGACGACTTTGCCGAACAGCTGAAAAACGCTTGCCCAGATGGTATCGACATCTATTATGAAAACGTTGGCGGTAAAGTACTCGATGGCGTATTGCCATTACTAAATGCTCATGCGCGTATCCCAGTGTGCGGCTTGGTGTCACAATATAATGCGACCGACCTTCCTGATGGCAAAGACCGTCTCGGTATGTTGATGGGTCTTATCCTGAGCCAACGCCTGACTATCAAAGGTTTTATTATCTTTGAAGAGTACGGCGATTATTTCCCAGAGTTCTTAAAAACCATGGGTGAATGGGTTGAGTCGGGTAAAGTTAAAACCAAAGAGCATATTGTCGATGGCTTAGCACAAGCACCACAAGCTTTCTTTGATATGCTAGAGGGTAAAAACTTCGGTAAAACCGTGGTTAAAGTTGCTGACGTTCAGTAGTGGTTATTTTAAATAGCGCAACGCTAAGAGCAATAGAATCTCTCAGCAATACTTAACGATGGATACCAACAAGCATCAATACCAATATCAATAATAAATAAGGACAGTTATGAATATTTTAATGGTACTAACCTCACACGATAAATTAGGTGATACTGGCAAAAAGACCGGCTTTTGGCTCGAAGAATTTGCCGCCCCTTACTATGCTTTTTTAGATGCTGGCGTCAATATTACCTTAGCCTCTCCTGCTGGCGGTCAACCACCACTCGATCCGAGTAGCGATACGGAAGATGCGCAAACCAAGGACACCAAACGCTTTAAAGACGACAAAGATGCTCAAGAGCGTCTTGCCAATACCAAAAAGCTTGCCGACGTAAAAGCCGAAGACTTCGATTCTGTCTTTTATCCAGGCGGTCATGGTCCATTATGGGATTTGGCAGTCGATAAAAACTCCATCGAGTTAATTGAAAGCTTTGTTAAGCAAGACAAGCCGGTTGCTTTTGTTTGTCACGCTCCTGCAGCGCTGAAAAACGTCAAAATCGATGGTGAGTATTTGGTTAGAGGTAAAAAAGTTACTGGCTTTACCAATACCGAAGAAGAAGGTGTACAGCTCACTGACGTCGTACCTTTCTTATTGGAAGACGTTTTAAAAGCCAATGGTGGTGACTATCAAAAAGGCGCAGATTGGGAATCGTATGTCGTCGAAGACGGTCTATTGATTACCGGCCAAAACCCAGCCTCATCAGAAGAAGCTGCCAAACGCTTACTGGCTAAACTGAACGCTTAATATAAAATACAGCAAAAAGGCTGACATCATGATTCGCTTACATCATCTTAATCAATCACGCTCACTACGTACGTTATGGCTACTAGAAGAATTGGAGCAACCTTATGAAATCATTAGCCATCAGCGCGATGCCAACACGCATCTAGCACCTGATAGCCTAAAAGCAATTCATCCACTCGGTAAATCTCCGGTTATTGAGATGGATGGCGAGCTTTACGCCGAATCTGGGGCGATTACTGAGCTATTGATTGAGCGTTTTGCGCCAGAGCAATTACGCCCTGCGACCGACAGCACTGATTATGGTCATTACTTGCAGTGGATTCACTTTGCCGAAAGCTCGCTGATGTTGCCGTTATTGCTTGAGCTGTTTACCACTAAAGCAGGCGTTGGCGACAATGCGTTTTTGACCGGTTATATCGCTCAAGAAAAGCACAAACTCCTGAGCTATTTAGATAATGAGGTGAAAGACAAAACGTTTATCGTCGGCAACAAACTCAGTGGCGCTGACTTCATGCTATCGTTTGATTTAATCATGCTCGCTAAGCGCGGCGCGTTAGAAGACTACACCCATATCAAACAGTATGCTTTGCAACTGACGAGCATTGATAGCTACCAACGCGCCATGCGTTTGGAAGCCAACTATGATGACTCTATTAAGCGCTAAGTAAGACATTTCAATGGTTTAATATGAAAAAACAGCTCTTTATGAGCTGTTTTTTTTATGGCTAAGCTGTTAAGGGCTTAAGGCAAAACTTTTGCTCAAGCCAGCTATTCATAAAGACATTATCAGGATCATACTCACGGCGTATCTCCAAAAAACGATTTAGCTTAGGATATAAGCTTTGCAGCTCTATACGGCTCAATTTATTCACTTTGCCCCAATGCGGGCGACCCTGCCATTTTTTCATATACTCGTACAGCCATTTAAACAATGGCTCACAGTCCATACCGTTCCAAAAATCTTACTCAAACCTAGCCAATATTGACTATTAGATAGGTTTGACGTTTTCTTTCTGCTTCATTGTCACGCGCTATTTCTCATTTGAGATTTAGACTGACCACGACTCCACAGACTTTTTTAATTGGCGATGGAACTCACCGTCCAATAAACAGGATTATGCAGCTGTTAAAATAACAGTCGCGTTATTTAAAATATTGATGCTGGCGTTGAGGTCACGGTCATGAGAAACCTGACAGTTAGGGCACAACCACTCACGCATTTTCAATGTTAGCTCATCTTTACCAAGGATATGATTGCAGTTTGAACAGGTTTTTGAGCTTGGGTAGAAGGGTCCGACTGATTTCACAACCTTGCCTTGCTCAGTGGCTTTGTAGATAAGCTGTCGCTTAAACTCAAAGAAACCCAAGTCACTGATAGCTCTTGATAGCCGCCTATTCTTAACCATACCTTTGACATTCAAATCCTCAATCGCAATCACATCGAACTCATTAACCAGACTTGTTGTGATTTGATGGAGAGAATCTTGCCTAATACACCTGATCTTATAGTGCAAACGAGAGAGCTTGGTTTTCGCTTTTTCTCTGTTTTTACTGCCTTTTTTAGTGCGACTGAGCGCTTTGTTTAGCGTTCTTAGTTTTTTAAGGTTTGCTTGAAGTGGTTTTGGCGCTTTAATTTTAGTGCCGTCTGATAAAACCAGTAAGTCGGTAATACCAAGATCAACACCAACGCTTTTACCTGTCTTTTTAGTAGGAATTACAGCTTTTTGTATTTCAACAGCCACACTAACAAACCACTTACCGCCACGTTTAGAGATGGTGGCTGACATGATCTTGCCGTCAAAACGTAAAGCTTCTTTTAAGCGAACCCAGCCCAAGTTTGGGATACGAATGGATTTACCTTTAATGGCAAATTGGTCGTTGGATAAACTGAATCTATCGTCACGGCCTTTTTTACGAGCGGTTGGGTATTTCGCTAAGCCTTTAAAGAAGTTGTTATAAGCATCACCCAACTGCATGATTGCCGCCTGCGGAGCGCATTTGGTCACTTCCAGCATATAGGGGAATAATTCACGCTTAATGGCGTTCAATTCGCGTCTGAGCTTCGCCTGTGAGGGCTTGTTTAGATTTTTAGTATCAACCTCAACGCCTGCGGCCAAACACGCATCACGGTACGCTTTGTCAAGCGCATACTGCCGCTGCCACTCATGCAAAGCCCAGTTGTAGGCTTTTCTCGCCACGCCACAAGCACGAGCAAGGTGATTTGCCTGTACGTTGTTTGGCTTGAGTTCGATAATGTGTCCACGGATCATAATGCTTTTTTAACCGCCTCTATTAATTGTTGGTTTTTCTTGCTGCGAGAGCCGTATAGCCTCGCTGAAAATACGGTGATAATCTCCAATACATCTTGGGCTAATTCTTGCTCAAAATTCAACTCTTCACCTTGATTGATTATTACCACTTCAACGTCACGAGCCTCACACAACATGAAAACCAGTTCTGCACCAAATCGTAAAAGCCTGTCTTGATGGGTAATTACCAGCCGTTCAACTTTATTGCTCAGTATGTCATCAAGCAGGTCTTTTAAGCCTTTCTTTTTATAATTCATTCCACTACCAAGATCGGTAATCGTCTCAAAAGTCCAGCCTTGCCTGGCACAATAAAGTTCCAAAACTTGAGACTGGCGAAGTAAGTCGTCTTTTTGATCACGACTCGACACACGAGCATAAGCAATGGTTTTTCGGTCTAATTTAGGTGGTGTATTCAAGGAATGCGGTCTGATTTCACTTAAATCATATCGCCTATGCCCGTTTTCGGTTCGCTTGGCGACTAACGTACCATCCTCATCCCAACGTCTTAATGTGGATTGAGCAACCCCGAAATGTTTGGCAGCCTCCCCAATACTAACCAGTTTCCCCATAACTTGCTCTCTATATTATAGATATAATCTATCTATTATAGTAATAAATAGGTAGGTTTGTATATGTTTTATTTAACTGTTTGCAACCCTGATTTGCTTTGCCCTGATTAATATCTTAGAGCTACCACCTGGCAATACCGAAAAAGTATTCGAAAAACTGGATTTTTTAAGCTTTGCGTTTTTTGCTAGCGGACTTGCAGCCTTGGCAGTCTTTCTGGTTCAAGGGCGTATCCAGTGGTGGACGACGCCTTGGCTGAGCTATCCGCTCATCATCGCGGTGGTGACGATTAGCATCGCTTTATGGATTGAAACGCACCGTAAAAACCCAATGTTACAAGTGCGCTGGATGCGTAGCAGCAATATCATCGCTTTTACGATAACCGGCGCGGTGATGCGTATTTTATTATCCGAGCAAAATGTCGGTGCAGCAGGTTTATTGGCCAATTTGGGCTACGGAAATGATCAGTTGATTACCTTTTATGCGGTGATACTTGCCGCCAGCGTTCTGGCCTTGGTCATCAGTATTTTTAGGACTAATGCGATGAATTTACGCCGTCCGGTCATTTTCGCCGTGGCACTGATTGCTGTTGGCGCATGGCTAGATACAGATATTTCGCTAAATTCTGCTCCTTATATGTTTTATGTCAGTCAATTTATGATTGCCTTTGCTGCCGTTTACTTTATGGGTCCCATGGTTTTTGAAGGGATGTTTCGCGCTATCGCTAACGGCCCCGCTTACATTATTCGTTTTTCGGTTATTTTTAGCATCTCGCAGACCATTGGCGGACTTGCAGGCGCAGCAGCGATTCAAGCGTTTACCACCATACGCACACAGATACACTACGCCGATATGGTCGGCTCGCTTAATTTAGGCGACCCGGCCTTAATGGCACAAGTCGCAGGCGTACGTCGTATGTTATCTACCCAAATCACGGATGCCAATCAAGCAAATGTCGCGGCGATGGGACAAGTATTGCAAGGCATTCAGCGCCAAGCGACGGTCGCCGCCTATGCTGATTTATTTTTTCTTATGGCAACTATCGCCTCCATCACAACGCTGATTTTATTACTAAATTACTTGTATCATCGCTACCATAAACGTAATCCATTGGCTAAAGAATTGGCAGCGATTGCAAAAATGCGCGAAGCAAAATAGCCCAAATAATTAAAGCATTTTCTTCATTTAAAAATGCCACTTAACATATTAATTAATGCAAAAAAAACTTATGATAACTATTCAAACTTTAGGAGCGCGGCATGAGTCAAGAAAAATCTGATGAGCTTAACCAAAACCCTAAGCCCGCCTCTGACGTACTAACCAACAACACTCATGCTCCTGATGCAACAAATTATCCAAATGCTGCGGTCAATATAGATAAGCCGGCTAACGACAGGCTTGTTAATGACGAGAGTATTGTTAATGATAATCTTACTGACAGTGATGAGCCGTCCATGCCGCCTATACCGCCAAAGGAGCCGATTCCTAGCAGCGATGGCTGGTCGCCGAAGAAGAAATCTTATTTAAATTTAGGCATACTAATCGCCTTGATTGTGATTGGTGTGGCATTAATTTTGTACGCTTGGAAGCTGCCGCCCTTTACTCCAACGGTGCAGCAAACCAATAATGCTTTTGTTAAAGGACAAACCACCATTATCAGTCCGCAAGTATCCGGCTACGTGACTGAGGTAGCTGTTAAGGATTTTGCCACTGTTAAAGAAGGTGATTTATTAATCAAAGTAGACGATCGTACTTTTAGGCAGCAGCTTGAACAAGCGCAGGCAAACATTGAAATCGCTGTGACCAATCGCGCTAGTAATGCGCAGGATACAGGAACCAGCCAAGCGCAAATCGAAGCACGCGAGGCGGACTTATATAGTGCTAAAGTCAGCGTCGACAGTGCGCGTGAAGATGTGAAGCGTTATCAAGGTTTAGACGCTATCGGTGCAGTATCAAAGGCAGAAGTGGCGCATATCAAAGCGCAACTTGCAAAAGCGCAGGCCAACGTGCAACAAGCAGAAGCGAATTTACAAGTGGCTCGTGAGGCAAGCGAGAAGACCAGTGGTAGCCGCTCATCTTTAGATGCCAACATTAAGAGCGCAGAAGCCGGTGCCAAGCAAGCTCAGATCAATTTAGACAATACCGTTATTAGCGCACCAGAATCTGGGCAGCTGAGTCAAATCAGTGTCAAAGAAGGACTATACGTGAGTGCCGGCGCGGCCAACCCTGCGACGGGTAACTATATCAAAATTGCTCAGCGCGTTCCCGTTAGAATTGACTTGGCCCAAAACCAGCCTAACCTTGCGCAGTTACGTCCAGGTATGTCAGTGTCAGTGAATGTCGATACCAAAGCAAAAAGTTAATGCAAGAAATTAGACTAAAAAACAGCGCAAAAAAAAGCCTCTTTAAACAACTGTCAAACCAGATTTAAAGAGGCTTCTTTATTTGTAATAGATTGTCATTAAAACGATCAAGCTTAGGGTAACAAACGTTTGGTTGTCCATTTTGCCGCGTCGCCCGTGCCACTCTTGTCTTGCGTATAAACAATGCGGTCATGCATACGATTGGCACGGCCTTGCCAAAACTCGATGCTCTCAATCGTAATCTCATAGCCACCCCAAAACTCAGGGGTTGGCACTTGACTGTCTGCTGGATAATCATTTTGCAACTGCTCAAACGTTTGCTCCATGACCTCGCGATTGGCAACTTCACCACTTTGTGGCTGGCTAACCCACGCGCCCACTTGACTATCATGCGGACGTTTTTGGAAATAAGCCGCTGATTTAGTAGCGTCTATTTTAGCAATATTGCCGCTGATACGGATTTGACGCTCAAGCTTATGCCAAAAAAACAGCGCTTCGGCATTGGGATTTTCGGCGATATCTTGGCCCTTGGCGCTTTCGTAATTGGTATAAAACACGATGCCTGCGTCAGTAATTTCGCGCAGCAAAACGATACGCACGCTGGGCTTATTGTCTGCGCCGCACGTTGCTAAACTCATCGCATAAGGTTCTTGCACTTCTGCTGCTATCGCTTCATTCATCCATGCATGTAGCAGCTCAAATGGTGAGTCTGGTACTGACTGCTGGTCGAGTTGCCCTTTCTCATACGATAGGCGCTGATCGGTAAAATCCATACTCATGTTTGTTTCTCGCTAACTTTCGAATATTAATATAAGTCTATTTAACCAAGACGTTTAGCCTAAAACCGTTTTGATTTTATCGGCCAAATCATTGGCCATCACATCGCATTCTATCTCATCGTCTGACTCAACCATGACCCGAATCATCGGCTCTGTACCTGACTGACGGATAAGCAGGCGACCGCGACCCTCTAAGGTAGCGCGCGCTTTATCAAAAGCTGCGACAAGCTCTTCATGCTCAAACGGATCTTGCATTTGCGATAAGCGTACATTGACCAGTTTTTGTGGTAATACTTCAAAACCTTCGGTCAAATCGCTAAGTGCCTTACCGCGTGCTTGCATCACTGCGAGCACCTGCAAACCTGCGATAATAGCATCACCCGTGCGACTTTTATCCAAGCATAAAATATGACCAGATGGCTCACCGCCTAGTATCCAACCATTGGCTTCAAGCTCTTGCATGACATAGCGGTCGCCAACTTTTGCACGGGTAAACGCGATATTAGCGTCTTTTAACGCCAACTCTAAGCCCATGTTACTCATCAAGGTACCCACGACACCTTCGGCTTTGGTTTGACTTTGGGTAGCCAGTACATACAAAATACCATCGCCATCGACTAGCTCACCGGCTTCATCGACCATCACGATACGGTCACCATCGCCATCTAAAGCAATACCAACATCAGCCTCGTATTCAAGTACCGCTTTTTGCAGATTTTCAGGATGGGTTGAGCCGCAATTGGCATTGATATTAATGCCATCAGGTTTATTATTAATTGCGATAACATTGGCGCCAAGCTCACGCATGACACGCGGCGCAACGCTATAACCTGCACCATTGGCACAGTCGACGACGACGGTTAAATGGTCTAAGTCATATTGATAAGGAAAGCTGCCTTTGCAAAATTCGATATAGCGCCCTTTCGCATCATTAATACGATTGTTTTTGCCCAGTCGCGCCGGATCGAGGATTGGCATGATGGCACTATTATCGGAATTTGAGGCATCCATAATTGCGGTCAATTTATCGTTAATTGCGCTTTGCATCTCATCGGTCAGTTTCTTGCCATCTCCTGAGAAGAACTTGATGCCATTATCAAAATAAGGATTGTGCGAAGCAGAAATGACCACGCCAGCATCGGCGTTAAAACTGCGGGTCAAATGCGCGATAGCAGGCGTCGGTAGTGGCCCTAGCATATGGACGTCAACCCCAGCCGCATTAAAGCCCGCCTGCAGCGCCCCTTCAATCACATAGCCGGACAGACGCGTGTCTTTACCTATCACCACACTGGGTTTGCGCGCAGGATTATTATTATTTTCTATCAGCACCAGCCCCGTCACATAACCTAACTTCAAAATAAAATCAGGGGTAATCGGTAACTCACCAAATTTGCCGCGAATACCATCAGTGCCAAAGTAACTCATTATTATTGTTCCTCAATTTTATAAAGTAAAAAATCAAACGGGCGCCCAGACTGTCATTGTTTTAAAAGAAGCTAATTGATAGACAATCGCTTTTTTAGAAACGCTTTTAAAACTATCTGCTGCTATAAATTTTCTTTATTGGCTCTCTTTCTATGCGCCTTATCCTTTTTAAGGCTACTAAAAACCCACTCCAGCATTAGCGAAGTATTTTTAACATACATCAAGTATAAGCCTTAAACCGAGACAAGGCATCTAAATAATAAAAAGGCGTCTAAGTTATAGATAGAAGAGTTTAATGTTGTATTTTACAAAAAAAACAGCCAACAATAATAAAGCATTGTTGGCTGTTTGTATCTTGGTGTCACGGCAACGCTACAGAGCCGATAACCTACATCTTACTAGCGTTAAGAGATGATCAATCAACGCGATAGTTAGGCGCTTCTTTGGTAATCTGCACATCATGGACATGAGATTCTTTCATACCCGCTGAAGTGACTTTGACAAACTGCGGCTTAGTACGCATCTCTTCAATGGTCGCACAACCAGTATAACCCATCGATGAACGTAGGCCACCCATCATCTGATTGACAATACCAGAAACTGGGCCTTTATAAGGTACGCGGCCTTCGATACCTTCTGGTACCAGTTTTTCTACGCCGTCTTTGGCATCTTGGAAATAGCGATCTGATGAGCCGTTTTGACCTGACATCGCACCCAAGCTACCCATACCGCGATAGGCTTTATAGTAACGGCCTTGGAACAGCTCAACCTCACCTGGCGCTTCTTCGGTACCCGCCATTAGTGAACCAACCATGATGCACGACGCGCCAGCAGCAATGGCTTTTGCCATATCGCCTGAATAGCGGATACCGCCATCAGCAATCAGTGGAATACAGTCTTGTAGTGCGCTTGCGACACTATCGATTGCCGAGATTTGCGGCATACCAACACCCGCGATAATACGCGTGGTACAGATAGACCCAGGGCCAATACCTACTTTTACCGCGTCTGCACCAGCATCACGTAATGCTTTAGCGGCATCACCTGTGGCAATATTACCGCCGATAACCTGAACGTTTGGATAGTGCTTTTTAATCCAAGAAACTTTATCAATCACGCCTTTTGAGTGACCATGCGCGGTATCGACAACGATGATATCGACATCAGCGGCAATCAAAGCTTCAACACGGGCTTGGGTATCAGCGCCAGTACCGACAGCCGCACCAACGCGCAGGCGACCCTGCTCATCTTTACAAGCATTAGGGTTATTTTCTGCTTTAGAGAAATCATTGACCGTAATCAGACCACGCAAACGAAAATCATCATTAATCACAATCACTTTTTCGATACGGTGCTCGTGAAGAAGTTTTTTGATATTTTCGTTACTCTCACCTTCTTTGACGGTGACCAGCTGATCTTTTGGCGTCATGATATGGCTAACTGGTAGTGACAAATTGGTTTCAAAGCGCCAATCACGATGGGTAACGATACCAATGACTTTATCGGTACCCTTCTCAACCACAGGCACCCCTGAGATGTTGTTATCTTGAGTCAATCTTAATAGCTCACCGATGGTCATCTCTGGGTGCACGGTGATGGGATCAACAACTGTACCGGCTTCGAATTTTTTAACGCGGCGTACTTGCATGGCCTGTTTATCGATATCCATGCTCTTGTGCAAAATACCCAAACCACCAAGCTGCGCCATAGTGATGGCCATCTCAGATTCAGTGACGGTATCCATCGCAGCCGAAATCATCGGTAAGTTTAAAGTGATATTTTTGGTTAGGCGGGTCGTTAAATCAGCAGCTTTTGGTAGGATTTCAGAATAAGCTGGTAATAATAAAACGTCATCAAAGGTTAAGGCTTCATCGACAATTCGCAACATACAGACCCCTAGTGGTGGTTATTTTGATGGGTGGGCAATGCAGTATCACGTCGATAAACAAAAGCTTTATCAAAATCAATACGCCAAAATAAAGCGGCTAGAATTGTGAAAAAACCATGAGGAACAAACCTTAAATACGGATATCACTCGGCATGTTATCTGTTTATCAGCGGTAATAAAATACTTAGGAAAGTAGAGTTGCTAATATCGCGCTTCTAAACCTTCTAACATCTGATTACCCGACGCTTAATAACTGAATTATCCCTTAAAAATAACGCCATATTATAACAAATAAAGCAAGCCTTCGCATAACATATTTGTCAGCTTATTTTGCTAGATGGTGCCTTTATTTTGCCATGCTCTTACATCGTTACTATGTTTCTGTTTTAACGATAAAACGTTCCGCTGGTAGATAATCTTTTTGTTCGCTATATAAGTAGCTTAGCATTTGCTCACGCACTTCACATTCAAGTAACCAAGCATTGAGCGGGCTATCGGACGCTTGGCTACAGCGCAGCTTAATAGTGGTTTCTGATACCGAAACGGTAAACAGCTCAGGCTCAGTTTCACCGTCCCATAGCGCATTGTCTTTTACCAGCTCGATGTATTTTTGTCGAATGGCGTCAATATCAGCGCCATAATCGACATACAAATAAATCACTGAGGTTTGATGCGATTCGGTATGCGACCAATTTTCCACAATCTCAGTGATAAAATGCCGCATAGGTACTATCAAGCGGCGCTCATCCCACGTTTTTAGTACCGCATAGGTGTAGCCTAAATCCTCAATCGTACACCATTCGCCCTCCATCATCACCGTATCGCCGATACGCACAGGCTGGGTAATGGCGACCTGCATCCCTGCGATGATATTACCTAAAATAGGCTGGGCGGCAATACCTATCACCGCGCCGGCAATCCCCGCTGAAGTGAGTAAGGTCTTACCCAAACCATCAATATTGGTGAACTCACTCAGACCTATCCAAATACCGCCTAAAATCATCACAAAGATAAAGACGCGGCGAAAAATAGACACATAGGTGCGGCGACTGCGGCCTTTATCAAACTGCTCTTCGCTCAAATTCTCGATTTGCAAATCTTTATAACGATTGGCAAAGAAATTAATGGCGCGTGTACCCAGCCACATGGCGCTTAGCACCAACCCAATCCAAATAATGGGGCGTGTCGATGAGGCAAGCGCATCTAAGTAAGGAAAACCGCCCGATACCAAGGTATAAACCGCGGAAAAACTGATGGTAAACGTCAAAGGCACGGTCAGCTTATTGACCAAGTCCTCGACGCCGTTATGATGAATGGTGGCGAGCCGATTGCCCTCTTTGTCTAAAACGTACCAATTGAGCAGTTTACCAGCGGCTTTACTGAGCAGCCAACCAGCGCCCATGGTAAAGAAAAAGAATAAAAATAAAGCGATAAATTCCCAAATAGCAATGCCAAAGACTTTTAATTTGGTCCAGTCGGGCAAATAACGCTCAAACTTGGCAGGCTGATATTGCTCATACAGCTTATTGATATTGGCGACCGTTTGCGCGGAAAACACCCAAAAAGGCGGGCTGTCATCAATGCGTACGCGCTCAAGATGCAGCGGCACACGGCGATCACGATAGTCGATATAACCCAACTGGATTGAGCGCCGAGGAATACCTTGGATACTATTATTGCTACCAAGCGGCGGTTCTATCAAACCATCAGGACGGTCGGGCAACTTATCAAACGCATACAGCTTTTTTTCCATCAATAGAAAATCGAGCTGTTTGGCAAGCTCTATTGCTTGATTACGCTGCAACTCCTCGTCAATCAAGTTCATATTGAGCGCATAAGCGGCCAAATCATACTGCTGCTTGATAACTGCCGATTGAAAAAACTCTAGCGTTGCCAGTGGTGTCGATAAATTCGGTGGCTCAGATAGTGGCGGCAAGCCGACATTGAGCTTATTTAAAGCATAATAGCTTTCGTTATAGTCGCCAGTCAGACCAGAGTCGCCCTGCAACACGCCTGCCTGCTGCTTGGGTTTTTTCTCAAACGGACTAATGACCTCTTCAGCAATTGCAGAGACACTGACGCCCTCTTTTTTGAGCTTATCGATCCGTTGCGATGCATAGTCAACGATGTTTTCTGGCGCCTCGGAGATGGGCGCTGTTGTTTCGTTTTGATTGTTGATCGTTGAAGTGTCATTCGCTGAATGACTAGCCGCATAAGCTGGCAGATAGACAATAATTAGGATAATGACGGAGATACTGGAAATAAAATGACGTATGTTCAAATGCCTCACGGTTAATTTATGCCTACCTTTAATAGTGTCTAGACTCTTACAACCAGAAACATCAGCGTCGCCCCTATTGCCCATATACGGAGCTTGGATATTTTTAGCCATCAAAGACTGAGAGGAATGTTTCATACGTTAAGGTTCTAGGCTGATTAATGAAATGATTTAGTAAAGTTAAACATCAATTTTGACTATAAGATAAAGCTAATGCACTGAACCAAAAAAAGCCAGCATAAAGCTGACTTAATTTGAGGGTAAAATGTTAATTGATACAATTGCTTATAGCAAGAATATGATTTAAGCACGGCGCCAAGTCGTACCCGCACGGCTGTCTTCAAGCTCAATTCCCGCCTCTTTTAACTGCTCACGTATCTCATCAGCACGGGCAAAGTTTTTATTGGTTTTGGCATCGGCACGCTCGGTGATTAATCCATCGATAGCGTCATCGGACAAACCACCTTCTTGCGCCTCACCCACGACCGCTTGTAAAAACTGCTGTACCGGTAGCTGCAATATATTTAATGTCTGCGCCAAAGCTTTTAGTTGCTGCGCTAACTGCCATGCAGCCTCTGCATCTTCGCCTTTGAGCGCTTTATTGATATCTCGTGCCAGCCCAAATAATACGCTAATAGCCGTTGAGCTATTAAAATCATCATTCATGGCTTTGATAAAGTCTTGTCCTGCCGCGCTATCATAAGCAGAGTTTGTTAGCACATCATCGATAGTGAGTGTTTGTCCTTTTTGTTGTTCAGCCGCTTTTAATGCTTGATATAATCTGCTTAGGCTATTGTGCGCTTCATCTAAGGCTTTGTCTGAGAAATTCACTTGGCTGCGATAGTGACTTGATAACAAGAAAAAGCGCACCGTTTCAGAATGATACTTGGCAATCACATCGCGAATGGTAAAAAAGTTATTTAGCGATTTGGACATCTTTTCGCCATCAACATTGATAAAGCCAACATGCATCCAATTACGCGCGTACTCGCAGCCTGTCGCCGCTTCCGATTGTGCTATCTCATTTTCATGATGTGGAAACTGTAAATCATGACCACCGCCGTGAATATCAAAGGTATTGCCAAGGCATTTGATCGACATCGCCGAGCATTCGATATGCCAGCCCGGACGCCCTTGACCCCATGGCGATGCCCATTGTGGCTCACCAGGTTTTGCCGCTTTCCATAGGACAAAGTCAAACGGATTGCGCTTGTCATTTTCGACATTAACGCGCGAGCCCGCTTGCATATCGTCCAAATTGCGCTTGGATAATTTGCCATAATCAGGGAAGCTATCGACTGCATAATAGACATCACCATTATCGCCAGTGTACGCATAGTCATTGCTGACCAAATTGCCAATCATCTGCTGCATCTCGTCGATATAATCGGTCGCACGTGGCTCAGCATCGGGTGCTAAGCAGCCCAGTGCCGCAAAATCTTCGTGCATCGCGGTGATAAAGCGCTGCGTTAATGCGCCAATCTCTTCGCCGTTTTCGGCTGCGCGAGTGATAATTTTGTCATCTATATCGGTGATATTCCGCACATAATTGACGTCATAACCCAGTTGCGTCAGCCAGCGCACCGCCATATCAAAGGCAACTACCACCCGCGCATGACCGATATGACAATAATCATAGACCGTCATTCCGCACACATACATGCCGACTTTGCCCGCAA
This sequence comes from Psychrobacter sp. YGAH215, assembly GCF_007280595.1. NCBI lineage: Bacteria > Pseudomonadati > Pseudomonadota > Gammaproteobacteria > Moraxellales > Moraxellaceae > Psychrobacter > Psychrobacter sp. YGAH215. The sequence goes on from NZ_VKLR01000001.1 coordinate 245,203, forward strand.
CCAGCGGCTTAAATGACCGCTTGCGTCCGTTAAGTGAGTCGTAAATGGCAAGCTGAGACATCGCGTCTGCAAGAGGTGTGGTCATAGTAAAAAAGCCTTTTGATAAAAAAGATAAGAGTGAAACGAAAATATTCTTACTGCACACTTAAATAATGAAAACGCTTATTTATAGCTTAGTTATAACAATATTTAGCGTCATTATTATTTTTGAAAAAGTAGCAGTATAAAACTTAACCCATTATCTTAGCGAAAATGCTCGTAAAATACTACAATGAGCGCATAACTAACATTCGCAATGCTAAAAAATACTGACTTTTTAACAAACACTAACCTTTAAGGATAAAACATGGGCAATCGTTTAAGCAAAATATATACACGTACTGGCGATGACGGTACCACAGGCATGGCAGATGGCAGCCGCGTGAGTAAAGCGGACAATCTATTTAGCGTCATGGGTGATGTCGATGAGCTCAACTCACATATTGGTTTGGTACGCGCGCAGTTGGCGCAAAACTCGACTGACGCGACAAAAGAAGCCGACTTTGCCCAAGCATTAGTGATTATTCAGCATCTGCTATTTAATATCGGTGGCGAGCTTGCCATGCCAGAATATGAAGGCGTGAATAGCGCGCACATTGCATGGTTAGAGCAACAGATTGACGCGATGAATAGCACTTTGCCGGCGCTAAAAGATTTTATCCTACCAACAGGTTCAGTGTTGGTCAGCCAATTGCATGTCACCCGTACCGTCTGTCGCCGAGCTGAGCGTCAAGCGGTGCTATTGCAGCAGCAGCGACCAGAAGCCATTCGTCCAACGGCAGTTAGCTTTATCAATCGTTTGTCGGACTGGTTGTTTGTCGCTGCGCGTTTTTGCACCGACCCTGAGCAAGTTTCTGAAGTGCTATGGGACAGTCAAGTATTACAAAAATTCGCTGAGAATAAATAGTTTAGCTTTTACTGACTGCTAAAAATTAACCGCTAAAAATTAATTTAAGCAAAAAGCCCGCGACTTACGATAGTTGCGGGCTTTTGAATTTCAAACGCTAGGCTTAGACAGCACCTACTGACATTTTATTAATAAACTGAGAGGTTATTAATAAGTTGCGTCTTTATCTTCGATAATCACCATATCGATACTGTCATCTTTAGGGACTGACTTAGGTGTAGCTGGAGTCGCAGGCGCTGTAGTACTAGGCGTTGTGGCAGCTTGGTTATTGCTTTGGTTATCCTGATTACTCGTGTTCTGGCTACTGTTTTGACTGCTGCTATTTTGATTGACAGTCGGTGGCGTAGCTGGCTCAGCTGGACGCACAGGGGCCGCTGGCGTTACCGGTCTTGGTTGACGAGTTTGGTTTTCGCTATTGTTTTGTGCCGTTTGACGGCGGCGTTCGGCTGCTTGCGCGGCACGCTGCTCTTCTAGTGCTGTCTGAAAGGCTGAGCCTGCCACTACTTCTGATACTACGGTCAGCAGTGCTGGCTGTCCAGCGATACGCGTACGTACTTGACCGCCTTGGGTACCAACGACATAGGTAAAGGCATCGTCAACGAGCATGTTGTTATTGATACGGATATTGTCATTGGCTAGGCGTGATTGTAAGCTTGGCTGATTGTTAGCGGCTTGCAGTTGGCTGGCTTGGTATAAGTCTTCACTTGGCAAAGTCATGCTGACACTCGCCTGACAGGTGGTCATGCCATTATCATTTGTGGCTTGTAATACCGCAGCGTTTTGCATATCGATGACGATACCATTGGTTTTACCAGTGACAACGCCACTACTTAAAGCAATTTCAGCATCGTTAGCGTAACTTGCTGCCAAGGTTTGCGCTTGTTGATTGAGCGTATTTCTTAAGGCTGATTTGAGGCGATCTTGTACCATTGGATCATCACAACTTACCGCTGTAGCAGCCGCGTTTTCATTAGTAGCGGTCTCTTCGGTTAGCTCGGCAGTTTCTGTGGTCTCTTCTTTTTCTGAGCGGTTACAGCCTGTAAGTACCAAACTACAGGCGATACCAATACCAGCAACCTTATACCACTTACTCAAACTCTTGTTCGCTACGCTCATCTTTTTTGCTCCAATTTCCTGATTCGTACCGCCACTGACGGACAGTGTTTTAACATTCAAAAACTTACATGCGCATCATGACATTTAAATGTTAACAATCGTCATGCAAGTTTTGAAAACCACGTTATTATACGGCGTTTGATTTAAATGGTCATCAGTGTAGCCTATTGATATACAAATAACGTCCAACATTGTGTACAAAACCTTGCTTTGGTTGCAAAAAAGCTACAAAGACATATTTTATATCGTAGCTGCAGCTCCTACGTACGCTATATAAGTAATGCTTCTGTTCTCAGATAAATATTTTATTAGACCCCATTTTGCACAGACGATATGATAGCGATAAGAATTTTTGATAGCTATTAATAATGATAAATTTTAAAAATACCCTTTTATTGGGCCATCGCGGGGCGCGCGGTGAAGCATTAGAAAACACCTTAGCAGGCTTTAAACTGGCGCAAAACCTACAAAGCGCGGGTTTAATAGGCGTTGAATTTGATGTGCAATTAAGCGCCGATGGTCACTTGCTGGTCTTTCATGATGATAATTTACAACGCCTATGCGCTCAGCAATCCTGCATCGACCAGTTGAGTCTTGCCGAGATTGGACGCTATTTACAGTCTGGTCATCAGATTACCCCTTTGGCCAAAATAGCCTCTGTGCTAAAAGGTTTTGGCTATATTGAGCTGGAAATCAAGACACATGAGCGCACGGATTACGGCAAATTAATTAGAGCATTAATGCACGATTTAACCGACAGTCCGCTTGCCAGCTTGCCTATAGCGCTGACCAGCTTTGATGTCGAACTACACGCGCGGTTGCAACGCAATAAAACCTTACAACATATTCCGCGTGGTTTACTGATTCGCACCCCTAAAACTTTGCTAAGCGCACCACAAACTGCCCTGCAACTTGGCTGCGTCCAGCTAGGTATTCACTATCCATTGCTGACTCAAGCTGTCATTAAGCACTGTCATCGTTATCACCTGCCAGTCAGCGCGTGGACCGTCAATGATAGCGAGACGATTAAACAGCTTATTACGTGGCAAGTCGACGTCATCATCACCGATTATCCAACCTATTTTCTCATGCGCTAAGTAAGGGAGCTTCTTACCTATCTTTTTGTCATATTTCAAAAAACTTGCTTGAAAATGGCTTAAAAAAGCCAGCTAATTAATTGGCTCGATAGTCGTTTATACATTTTTATCGCACACATATTTATCTTTTTACTTACACTTTCACTTAACTGCTGATAAGTAAGGGATTATTTGGGTTAATCGCTACCATAACTCCTACAAGTTATTGTTATTTAGCAATATTTTTCTAGTGTATAACTGTTCACTTTACTGGTCTTTTAGGGTAATATGGAGGCTGAAATTAATATCATTAGGAATATTACATGATTGCTAAAAAAGTAATAGGCTTACCACTTAAGGGCTTGCGTTTCGCCATGAAGTCGGGTGATTCGCTTATACAGCATGCTGGTACTCAGGCGCTGCGCGTGAAGACGTGGCTTGATACTGGCAAAAGCAAAACTGATGATGCTGCCGATACGCAGTTTGCGACGACGAGCGGTTATAAAGATGCCAATGCAGTCGCTAACTATGAGGGTATCGATCCGCTTGAGCTTGAATTTCAAAAGTCGCCAATCAACTTGGTTCCAGCGATTTTTCTGATTGCGACGCCTATTGCTGCTGCCGTCATTACGCCATGGTACCTGTTGACCCATCAAGTTAGTGCGCCAGTTTGGGGTGTGTTTGGTGCCTTTATGGTGTGGACCGGTATTAGTATCACTGCAGGCTATCACCGCCTACTGTCGCATCGCGCTTACAAAGCCCATCCCTTGGTAAAAAACTTCCTATTACTTGGCTCAACCCTGGCGGTTCAAGGCTCTGCTTTTGACTGGGTATCGGGCCACCGTACGCATCATCGTCATGTTGATGACCGCATGGAAGATCCTTATTCAGCAAGACGGGGTTTTTGGTTCAGTCATATCGGTTGGATGTTACGCAATTATCCTAGTGGTCGCTTTGATTATAAAAACATTCCTGATTTGACCAAAGATAAAGTGCTACAGATTCAGCATAAATACTATGGTTTATGGGTACTGGCTACCAACGTTGCGATGGTTGCGGCAATTGGTTGGTTAATAGGTGACGTTTGGGGCACGCTTGTATTGGCAGGTCTACTGCGCTTGGTACTGACCCACCACTTTACCTTCTTTATTAACTCGCTATGCCACATGTTTGGTACGCGTCCTTATACGGATACCAATAGTGCTCGCGATAACTTTTTCCTTGCTATCTTTACGTGGGGTGAGGGTTATCATAACTATCATCACTTCTTCCAATACGACTATCGTAATGGCGTGAAATGGTGGCAATATGATCCAACTAAATGGCTTATCTTGGGCTTATCTAAAATTGGGCTAACCAGTGAATTACGCACGGTTGACGACACCACCATTAAGCATGCTGAAGTGCAAATGCAGTTCAAAAAGGCTCAACAGCAGATTGATAATGTCACTGCGAACGGTCTAGATATTCCACATGCGATGAAGAGTTTCCAAGATCGTATCAAGTTTGAATATGAAGCCTTTACGCAAACGGTCGAAGAATGGCAAGCGCTAAAAGCCAAAACTATTGAGCTAAAAAAGACCGAGTTTGCCGATCGCCTGCATGAAGTTGAAGAGATGCTAAAGCACGACTATGCCAAAGTTGAGCAAAAAATACTGGCGCATAACAGCAATCTAAAAACGGCGTTTCGCTCTATCGGTCAAAGTCCAAAAGCGGCGTAAGCGTTTATAGATTTATTATCTTAGCTTTTATTGTACGTTTCTCCTGCCCTCTATTCTGTAAAGATAGGGGGTTTTTTTCAGCCATGAGTTGTGCGCTGCTCGTTTACGCACTTATTATTTTTGCTCACTCATTGTTTATACAGCAATTACAAGAGATGGACAGAGTGAAACGCGGCATTATTAAGGCTATGCTATAGTAAGTTTATTACTCTCTTTACACGCTTTCATTACTCGCTTTTAACCTTAAGTTTTTATATTAAAAATACATACCTTTATATTGGAACGCACCTATGCGCTATCAAAATACTTACGTCACATTAGATACTCGCCTTTATCATGAACAGCAGCCGACACCGCTTGATAATCCGCGCGCTGGTCACTTTAACACCGAAGTTGCCAAGCAATTAGGCTGGCTCGATGACGATGAGCTGATGGCGCGTTGGGTTGAAATATTAGGGGGTCAATACGTGCCAGCTGAGTTTCGACCGCTGTCCATGGCCTATGCTGGTCACCAGTTCGGACAGTGGGCCGGACAATTGGGCGATGGGCGCGGTTTACTCATGGCGCAAGTGCTCGATAATAATGATAAATTACAAGATTTACATTTAAAGGGCATTGGTCTGACCCCTTACTCACGCATGGGCGATGGGCGCGCGGTATTACGCAGTACCATTCGCGAGTATTTATGCGGTCATGCGCTGACCCAGCTTGGCATTCCTTCGTCCAATGCCTTAGGCTTTGTGGTGTCTGATACGCGTGTCCGCCGTGAGCGTATGGAAGCGGGCGCGGCATTGATGCGCGTCGCTGACAGTCATATTCGCCTCGGTCATGTTGAGTGGATTGCAAGCTTTGCGCCCGACTTACTTGGCGAGTTTACCGACTATATGATTGATACATACTATCCAGAATGCCGTGATAGTGAAGCGCCTGTCTTAGCATTTTTACAAGCGGTGGTTGAGCGAACCGCACGTATGATTGCCGATTGGCAATTGATTGGCTTTGCCCATGGGGTGATGAATACTGATAACTTATCGATTACGGGCAGTACCTTAGACTTTGGTCCGTTTGGTTTTATGGAGCGCTTTAACCCTGCGTGGATTAACAATCACTCCGACCATACTGGTCGTTATGCCTATCAAAACCAACCTGCTATCGGTCATTGGAACTTAAATATTTGGCTCCCGCACTTTATGCGCTTAAATGGTGTAACACGCGATACCTTGGCTGATTGCCTAGCGCCGTATGAAGCGACCTTTATGCAGCATTACCAGCAAGGACTCTGCCGTAAGCTTGGGCTGCCTCACACTAAAGAAAGTTTGACCCTTGCTTTTGAGTGGTTAACCTTGTTAGAGAATAATTTGCTCGACTATAGCAACAGTTTCCGCGCGCTATTGGGTTTGGTCGCGCCAAATGAATATCCGTATGAGCAAGAATTGCTGGCAAAAATGACTGCTGAGTTTAATAATGAGGCACAGCACGTTTGGCAACAATGGTCAACAAGGTATTTAGCAGCGCTAGAGCCGTTATCTAGCGAAGCCTCTATTGAACAAATGCATAGCAATAATCCGGTTTATGTACTACGTAATAGTGTGGCACAGCGGGCGATTACGGTGGCGGAACAAGGCCAATTTGAAGAGTTAAATCGAGTCTTTGACTTACTTGCCAATCCTTACAACGTCCAAGACATCGCCACTGAGCTCGATACCATGCCGCCCGCGCCACATGCGCCGCAAATGCCAATCAGCTGTTCTTCGTAAGAGAATACGGACAAGCTGCTATTCTGTAATGTTTTGAAACATTAGGCAATTATGGTTGATATCGAGGGGCGTTTTTTGCCATTATCAAACAGCGAAATAACGAATATCATTTTATTATATTATTCACCTAATTGAGATGACTTGACTAGGCAGTGAAATACCAATAGTGCTAGAATAACGCTTCCTGTGAGATTGCTGTTTTTACGCTGATGTCTAGTCGCCGAGCACGACCTTTTTAGTATAAATGTGCCTTAATTATCATAGTCATGATAATGAAGCATAGACATTGGTTTTTATCACCATTTACTTTATTCCAATTATTCCAACCATGGCAATTATTATGAATGACGATATCACTTTGAATACGGACACCCCTACTACAGAAAAAGAGCAGTTTGAACAATCTGCCTTACACTACCATGAGTTTCCGCGCCCCGGTAAAATCTCAGTTACGCCTATCAAGCAACTGGCCAACCAACGTGATTTGGCACTTGCTTACTCTCCAGGGGTTGCGATACCTTGTCTTGAGATTCAAAGAGATCCAGCGTTAGCGGCTAAATATACTGCTCGTAGCAACTTGGTTGGCGTGATAACCAACGGTACTGCGGTGCTTGGTTTAGGGAATATTGGTCCATTGGCCTCTAAACCTGTCATGGAAGGTAAAGGGGTTTTATTCAAAAAATTTGCTGGTATTGACGTTTTTGATATTGAAATTGCCCAAAATGATCCAGATAAGTTCATCGAAGCCGTCGCCTCGCTTGAGCCTACTTTTGGTGGTATTAACCTTGAAGACATCAAAGCCCCAGAATGTTTCAAAATCGAGCGTGAATTGCGTGAGCGCATGAACATTCCGGTATTCCACGATGACCAGCACGGTACCTCAATCATTGTTGCCGCAGCGATGCTAAACGCTTTACTTATCACTGGTAAAAAAATCGAAGAAATCAAAGTGGTTTGCTCTGGCGCAGGTGCGGCAGCCATCTCTTGCTTGGATATCATTTGTGCACTTGGCGTAGATAGAAACAATATCTTTGTATCAGACTCGCGCGGTATCATCACCACCAGCCGTGAAAACCTTGATGAAACCAAGCAGCGTTATGCGCGCAATACCACCGCCACTACCATCGAAGAAGTGATGGATGATGTCGATATGTTCTTAGGCCTATCTATGCCTGGCACATTGACCGAAAACATGGTGCGCCGTATGGCAAAAGACCCAATCGTCTTTGCCCTTGCCAACCCAACGCCTGAAATCATGCCAGAAGTGGCGCACGCCGTACGTCCAGACGTTATCATGGCAACCGGTCGCTCAGATTATCCAAACCAAGTAAACAACGCGCTATGCTTCCCTTATATCTTCCGCGGTGCACTTGATGTTGGGGCGACAGCGGTTAATGAAGAGATGAAAATCGCTTGCGTAAAAGCCATCGCGGCTATGGCGCATGTTGAAGCGACACCAATGAATAACGTGAAAAACGTTGAGAGTACGCCAAGCTTTGGCCGTGATTACCTTATCCCAGGCCCTCTTGAGCCAAACCTAATCATCGAAATCGCCTCTGCGGTTGCCAAAGCGGCGATGGATTCTGGCGTAGCAACCCTGCCTATCTCTGATATGAAAGCCTATCGTCAACGCTTGTCTGAGTTTGTTTATAACTCAGCGTTCGTGATGAAGCCTATCTTTGCCCGCGCGAAAGCCGATCCTAAACGCATTGTTTACTGTGAAGGCGAAGACCGCAACGTACTGCTTGCCGTACAAGTGGTCGTTGATGAGCAATTGGCGCATCCAATCTTGGTTGGTCGCCCTGCCATCATTGAAAAGAACATTAAAAGATTGGCGCTGCGTCTAAAAGATGGCGAAAACATCACCATTATTAATCAAGACGATGATCCACGCTATAAAGACTACTGGCAAGGCTACTACGAGAAAAATAAACGTAATGGTGTCAGTATTGAGCTTGCGCGCCGTGATGTCCGCCGTAAGACTTCTTTAATCGGTGCCCTACTGGTTGAAAACGGTGATGCTGATGGCATGATTTGTGGTACTTTTAGCTACTATCATCTGCATTTAAAATACGTCAGCCGAGTCATCGGTAAAAAAGCAGGCGTCAGCGATTTTTATGCGATGAACGCGGTATTGATGCAAGATCGCAATATTTTTATTGCCGACACTTACATCCATGAAGACCCAACGGCTGAGCAATTGGCTGAAATGACGGTACTGGCAGCTGATCAGTTACGTCGCTTTAGCATCACGCCACGTGTGGCGTTGGTTTCGCATTCAAACTTCGGTACATCAGACCGTGCCAGCGCGGTAAAAATGCGCAAAGTACATCAGCTGCTGACAGAAATGAATGTCGACTTTGACTTCGATGGTGAAATGCAAGGTGATGCGGCCCTTGATGAGCATATCCGTGCCAATGACTTGCCATCAAGCAACCTAAAAGGCTCAGCAAACTTGCTTATCTTGCCAACGCTTGATGCCGCAAACATTGCTTTCAACCTACTAAAAACAGCGACCAGCAGTGCCTCTATTGGACCTATTTTGCTAGGCGCGAGCAAACCTGTGCATATCCTAACCCCATCAGCGACAGCGCGTCGTGTGGTGAATATGACAGCGCTTGCAGTTACTGAAGCTCAAGATTTAATCAATGAGCAGAAGTAGTTGTTTATATAGCGTATAAACGCATTACGAAGACGGTCTTCTGTTAGTTATTTATAGAAACCGTCTGCTATACTAAAACCAGTCAATACTCATATCAGTGTTGACTGGTTTTTTTTGGCAACCTGTTTTATTAAATACTGGATAAATACAAAGAGACTATTATGCAAGTGTATCTCGTCGGCGGCGCTGTCCGTGACCAATTATTAGGTCTTCCTAACAAAGACAAAGACTTTGTCGTCGTTGGCGCGACGGTCGCAGATATGCTGGATGCAGGATTTCAGCAAGTGGGCGCAGACTTTCCAGTATTTTTGCATCCTATTAGTCATGAAGAGTATGCGCTGGCGCGTACAGAACGCAAACAAGGGCGGGGCTATCAAGGCTTTAGCGTACATGCCAGCCCTGATGTGACGTTACGTGAAGACTTAAAACGTCGCGACTTGACCGTCAACGCTATGGCAATAGAAGTTAAAAGCCTTATGGATGATACGCCGATAAGTGGCGACGTTGTCGATTACTATGGCGGTTTGAACGACATTCATAGCAAAACCTTGCGTCATGTATCAAGCGCGTTTAGTGAAGACCCATTACGGGTACTGCGCACCGCCCGTTTTTATGGCCGCTATTATGATTTGGGCTTTAGTATTGCCGATGAAACCTTGCTATTGATGCGTGAGTTGGTGCGCTCAGGCGAGCTTGCGCATCTAAGTAGTGAGCGCATTTGGCAAGAATCGAGCCGTGCTATGATGCAAGTATCGCCGCAGGTTTATTGGCAGCAGCTGTTTGAGATTGGGGCTTTAACGGAGTATTTTGCTCCGCTACAGCAAGTTTGGAGCCATGCTCAATACGGTCAAATACGAGAGATTGTACAAACCGCATTGTATTTCGCCGGTCAAATGCAATTAAACTTATCTCAGCGCTGGGCGTTATTAATGGCCAGTCTCAACACAGATTTATTTGCTCTGAAACCTACAGAAACTCTTTCGGTTAATATAGAGGCAGCGGCTAAAGCTATTAATGAGATCGGAAACAGCGCCAAAGTGCCAAAAGCACAGACTCAATTTGCCACTTTATTTGTGCAGCAAGCGAAAAATCTTAGCCGCATAGACCAGCTGAGCGCCGCCGAGAAAATCGATCTTATTCAAGCTTGTAGCGCTCATAAAGCGCCCGATAAACTGTCGCAGCTCTTGGTCACCAGTCATGTCTTAAAACTGGCCATACAGCACCGCCAAATGATGCTCGCCTTAAATAGCTTTCATGCAATCAGCATGGATAATATTGACCAGAATCTAAAAGGCCCAGCGATAGGCGAAGCATTACGCCAACGTAGAATTGAGCATTTACAAACATAACCTGTCTTGTAAACAAGCACTTTCAACCAGCAATTTAAATAACAAAAATACCTTTAATATGAACCATGAATTTAGTTTAAGCCAATCAAAATATTCTAATACCTCAGCGCCCGTAATGGTAGTCACCGGTGGCGCTAAGCGTATTGGTGCGGCTATTGTCCGTGCCGCCCATGAGCAAGGCTACCGTGTCATTATTCATTGTCATCATAGTGAGCAAGAAGCCAATGACCTAGCCGATACGCTGAATCACAGTCGTCCTGATAGCGCGGTCGTCGTCCTTGCAGATTTGACGGTTGTTAATAATAGCGAGATGCTACAGCAATTTACTCAAAATATTATGCAAGCATTTGGGCAACTCGATGTCCTAGTGCATAACGCCTCTCGCTTTTATCCAAGTCCACTTGGTGATATAGATCTAGAGCAATGGGATGATTTATTTTTAACCAACGCCAAAGCGCCCTTATTATTAAGCCAAGCGTTATATCCTTATCTACGGACACAGCAAGGCTGTATCATTAGCCTACTCGATATCCATGCGCATAATAAACCTTTTAAAGAGTATGCCGTCTACAATATGGCAAAGGCGGCGCATCGCATGATGGTACAGTCTTTTGCGCTTGATATGGCGCCAGAGGTACGTGTCAATGGCATCGCTCCTGGCGTAAACATCCTACCAGAAGCAGATAGCGACCAAGCACTTGACCCGCAGCAGCAAAAAAGCATCATCAACTCCATTCCTATGCAGCGGATAGGCAAACCTGAGGAAATTGCCCATAGTGTGCTTTATTTGGCGCACGCCCGTTATGTGACGGGTGAAATAATTACTGTCGATGGTGGTCGCAGCCTGACATTGGCTGGCGGTGGTGTTTGACCAGGAAAAAAGTGGCTTTTTGAATAATATCTGCCTGACAGGCCATCTTTTACTTGAAAATTTAAAAAAATCGGGTATCATTGTGCGTCTAACGTTAGGGCCCATAGCTCAGTTGGTTAGAGCAGAGGACTCATAATCCTTTGGTCGTAGGTTCAAGTCCTACTGGGCCCACCACATATTGAATCAGGCTTGTTCGCAGCGATGCGGCAGGCCTTTTTTTATAGAGTTTTTTAGGACTTTCAGAAGATATAGAAATAGGGCGGACTATATAGAAATGGTTGATTTTGCTAATATTGCCGATATCATCTCTAAATACATTACCGAAGAGGCTTAATGCTCCTACGTCTGAACAGTACCCCATACTGATGAACATATGAGGCTTATTATGGGTTTGAACCATAAGCTTAAGCTACCTAGGAAATCAAAAAGCCCTCTACGCTATTTTATATAGCGTAGAGGGCTTTAACGGTTTTAATGAATGAATAATTGATAACTATAAAAAGACGCCGCTGCGCCTGCTGAACTAATTGCTTTTTTATGCTAAACCAAATCAGCCGCAACCGACCAACTGTATTTAGCAAATTTCAGTTAGCGTTCAAGCAAGGACATGCCCTAGCCTAGAACCAGCTATCTACTATTTATTTATCGTTTACCTATAAACACCTTCTAAAAACTAGAAAGAAGTACGACGATAATTGCGATATTCAGGCAACCAAAAATTCGCTTCCAGTCGGCGCTGTAGGTTCTCTGCTGTGATAGGTAATGCCAGCTTATCTTGGACCGCTTGCAGTGCCACTTCATAGGCTATTTTTTTACTGATCTCTTTAATAACTTTAATTGGCGGTAGTATGGCGCCGGGCGCTTTTTCGTACTCCATTGATATATCTGCAAGCGCTTGGCTTGCCGCCATTAACATATTGTCGCTGATACCTCTCGCCCGTGCTGCGAGAACACCAAGACCGATACCAGGAAATATATAGCTATTATTACATTGAGAAACCTCAAAAGACTGACCGTTAAAAGTGGTATGTGCAAAAGGACTACCCGTTGCGATAATGGCGCGACCACGGCTCCAGTTCATCACTTCTTGCGGTGTGGCTTCCACACGAGAGGTCGGGTTTGAAAGCGGTAGTACAATTGGGTGTTCAGTATTAGCACATAAGGACTCGATCACCTCTTGAGTAAACAAACCTTTTTGTCCACTCACGCCGAATAATACCGTTATTTTTGCTTGTTTCACCACTTGCGCTAAACCGAGTTTTTGACTCTTATCCCAATGTTCAATTGCTGATTGTTTTTGCACCAGTGGCTCTTGGAATTTTTGTAGCTCTGTCATGCTATCGATGAGCAAACCGTAACGGTCAACCATAAATACTTGGCTGCGCGCTTGCTCTTCGGTTAAGCCTTCGCGCTGCATTTGGCGAATGATATGCTCAGCAATACCGCAGCCCGCAGAACCTGCCCCTAAGAAAGCTATTTTTTGCTGACTGAGTTTTTGGCCTTTATTGAGGCACGCGGCAATCAAAGCGCCGACCGAAACCGCAGCCGTCCCTTGAATATCATCATTGAAACAGCATAACTGGTCACGATAACGATTTAATAACGGCGTAGCGTTTCCTTGAGCAAAATCTTCAAATTGTAATAAAACCTCTGGCCAACGACGCTTAACGGCTTGAATAAATAAATCGACAAATTCATTGTATTCCTCGCCAGAAATGCGTGGATTTCTCCAACCCATATACATAGGATCGTCAAGTAGCTGTTGGTTATTGGTACCGACATCTAACAAAATAGGCAGACAGTAAGCGGGACTGATGCCACCGCAAGCTGTGTACAACGCCAATTTACCAATAGGAATGCCCATACCACCAATACCTTGGTCGCCAAGGCCCAATATACGTTCACCGTCAGTGACAACGATCACTTTGACATTTTGTTTGGTGGCGTTTTGCAGCATATCGTCGATTTTATGACGCTCAGGGTAGGAGATAAATAAGCCCCGTTTCCGGCGATAAATTTGCGAGAACTTTTCACAAGCTTGACCAACCGTTGGCGTGTAGATGAGCGGCATGACTTCCTCAATATGCTGCTCAACCAGATGATGAAACAAGGTCTCATTGGTATCTTGTATATTACGCAAATAAATGTGCTTATCCATCGTATTGGTAAATGAACGCAGTTGGTGATAAGCCCGCAGAGACTGCTCTTCAATCGTCTCAATGTTGTGTGGTAATAGCCCTGTTAAATTAAAGCTATCGCGTTCTTCTGATGAAAAAGCACTACCTTTATTCAATAAAGAGGTTTCTAATAGCGCGGGGCCAGCAATAGGAATATATAAGGGACGCTTGTTTGACATAATAAAATCTTCTTATTAAGGACGTATGAGTGAAAACGATGCTAGGGCTGCATTATACCTAGCATCCGCTCATGTTTAACAATAGATAACAAATCATTTTGAGTCAGTACGGCTTTAAACTTGATTGCTTATACATTTGCCTAGAAATACTGCCGTTTTCTCTAAAATTGCATGCAATAAGTCGATTACCGCGCCAATAGTGATAAGTTCATAAAGGGGTTAACGCAAAAGAGGAATGTTTTTTCAGTCGCTTAAGAATGCCGTAGATGCTAAAAATATAATGGCTAAGAGATTAAGTGGCTAAATGATTAAGCTATTAACTGATTCACTAACAATGCTGTTACTTCAGCTTCATTACCTTACTGCCAACCCAGTGTCGCCCCATACTCATCTTGATGGGCAAATAAAGGATGTGCTCTTGCCTCCTCTAAACTCAATACTGGCGTGACGCACACATCGGTAGATGCAAAAACCTGCTGCCAATGGCTTAAAGGCTGATTGGCAAAGGTATCAGCAACCATTTGTGCTGCCTCTTGGCTGCTCTTGGTATTGGGCATAATCCCACGCTGCCAATGCACATCTTTAATTTCAGCCAATTTTAATATTTCACACAGCCCTTGCCAGAATTTTAGCTCTAGTGAACCCACCGCCATATGGCGATCATCGGAAGTTCTATACAACCGATAACAAGGTAATAAACCGCCTAAGAAATCCTGTTGCGGCTCTGGGTTTTTGCCAGAAAAGCTGGCAACCAGTTTTCCAGTCGCTTTTGGCATGACTAGATGCTGATACAAGCTGTGCGTCATACTGACCGCAACGTGGCGACCTTTCCCCGTACGCTGGGCTGCAAATACAGCCGCTAATAGAGCAATCACCGCCGTGTCACTGCCGCCTGCTAAGTCTGCAAACTGAACATTGGGCATTGCCTGCTCGCCATCTGCCGTCTTGAGCTGGTCAAGCACCCCGCTCATCGCCATAAAATTGATATCATGACCGGCTTTATGCGCCCAATCATGAGTGATGCCATCGCTATTAGCCATGCCATAGCCCGTAATCGATACCATGACCAGCTTTGGATTAATGGCATGCAAGGTTTTGGCATCAAGCCCCATGCCTTCTAATACCTCAGGGCGAAAGCTATCGAGCATCACGTCGCTATCCTTGATTTGCGCTTTGATAGTCTCAATACCTTGCGAGTCACGAAAGTCAACTTTTAAAGTGGTTTTGCCATGATTAAGGGCGGTAAACAAATCCCCAAAAGCGCGAGCCGGATCGCCATTGAGTGGTTCAATCTTAATAATATCCGCGCCTAAGTCCGCAAGCAATCTGGTCGCAAATGGCCCAGGCAGGTTGCGCGTCAAATCAACGACACGCAGCCCTTGTAAGCAGTCTCTCATAGCATCCGCTTGATTAACCATCGATTCAGTCATCTGAGAAAACCTCGCCTTTTGCCGCCATTTCTACTAATAGCTGCGCAGGCTCAAAACGTGCGCCATATTTCTGTGCCAGCTCACGACTACGCGCGACAAATTTATCGACGCCTACTGAGTTGATAAACTGTAGCGTCCCCCCTTGGTTTGGCGCAAAACCCCAACCAAAGATTGAACCGATGTTGGCATCGGCCACCGTACGCACCACGTTTTCCTCGAAACACTTCGCGGTCTCATTGGCTTGCACATAAAGTAGACGGTCTACCAAGTCTTGCTGCGAGGGCTGCTCATCTGTCGTTTGATATAATTCAGTGAGATCAGACCATAGATGTTTTTCACCATTCTCTGGATAATCATAAAAACCTTTAGACACCTTTTTACCTTCGCGGCCAAATTCTTTGACCATTTTTTCTACTACTGACATCGCAGGATGCGGCGTAAAGGCTTTACCTTCTGCCTCCATTGCCTTTTTAGTCTGCTGCATCACGTGTAATGACAGGCTGAGTGACACCTCATCTTGCAGTGCGAGCGGCGGCATCGGCATACCAGACTTCATACCAGCCACTTCTATACTGCGTGGGTGAACACCCTCAGCTAACATGGCAATGCCTTCTGACACATAAGTGCCAAAAACACGCGATGTATAAAATCCGCGGCTGTCATTGACAACGATGGGCGTCTTGCCAATTTGACCAACATAATCAAAACCTTTGGCTAGCGTGGCATCGTCGGTTTTTTCACCAACGATAATCTCAACGAGTGGCATCTTATCAACCGGTGAGAAGAAATGCAGACCGATAAACTGGTTCGGGCGTTTGCTGGCTTTAGCAAGCTCAGTGATTGGCAAGGTTGAGGTGTTAGAAGCATAAACGGCAGTCTCTGGAATAACGGCTTCAGATTGTCGCGTACATTCCGCTTTAATATCAATGTCTTCAAAAACAGCTTCAATGATTAAATCACAGCCTTCTAAATCATCATAAGACGTGGTGGTCTTGATAAGGTCTAATAATGCTTGTTTTTTGTCCTCTGTTGAACGCCCTCGGCTGATGGCTTTGTCTAGCAGCTTAGTAGAGTAGCTTTTGCCTTTTTCGGCACCTTCAATCGCCGTATCGAGCAATACCACTTCCATACCCGCTTTAGCTGAAACGTAAGCGATACCAGCGCCCATCATGCCAGCGCCTAAAATACCGACTTTGCTGACTTTATATTTTTCAAACCCTTGCGGGCGTGATTGTCCTTTTTTAATGCTATTGAGCTGCGTCCAAAGGCTATTAATCATGTTTTTGGATACGTCTGATAACACGCAGGCGACAAAAAAACGCGACTCGATTTTAAGGCCGTTGTCGATATCGGTTAAGCAGCCTTCAAACACGCTAGATAAAATATGGGTAATCGCAGGATAGTTGCCGTGGGATTTTTGATTGGCCATCGCTGGGGCCATAGAAAATACTTGCACCATTTTTGGATGATTGCTATCACCGCCTGGGATTTTAAAGCCTTTTTTGTCCCATGGTTGCTGCGCTTTTGGATTGTCATTAATCCATGCTTTCGCCTTACTGATAAGCTCGTCATCGTCATGAGCCACGTCATCGATAAAGCCAATTTCTAGCGCTTGCTGTGGACGCAGCTCTTTACCTTGGGTCATCAGCTCAAGGGCTTTTTGAATACCAATCAAACGCGGTAGACGCTGTGTCCCGCCGCCGCCGGGTAACAAGCCAAGCTTAACTTCTGGCAAACCCAGCTTGGTTGTAGACGAGGTTTTTGGTGAATCGATAGCAATACGATAATGACAGGCTAAGGCAAGCTCAAGACCGCCCCCAAGCGCCGTACCCGTAATAGCAGCAACGACTGGCTTACCTGAAGTTTCAAGTTTACGCAGGCTAGTTTTTAAATCTTCAACCAGATCAAAGGCTTGCTCGGCCGTTTCAATAGTAGCCAATTGGTCAATATCTGCGCCAACCACAAAGGTTGATTTACCAGACGTTAGAATTAGGCCTTTTGCGTCCTGGTCATTGATAAAAGCATCCGTTATTGTAGCAAAGGCTTCATTAAAGCCCTCTCCAATGACATTCATCTTACGCTCGGTTTGGTCGATAGTGACGGTGATAATTCCATTATCAGATTGGGCAGAAAAATTCTTTAATGCATTGATGGCATCTACGCTATTGGTGCTCATTTTAAATCCTTGTTAATCATCCATAATCATTTTTATAATCGTTTTTGCTAAATGTTTTTATACACGCTCAATGATAGTTGCAATCCCCATACCGCCGCCGACGCATAGCGTAACCATGGCGGTTTTTAAATCGCAGCGCTCAAGCTCATCAAGCACCGTCGTCATTAGCATCGCACCTGTTGCGCCGAGTGGGTGACCCATCGCAATCGCGCCGCCATTGACATTGACTTTATCTAATGAAATACCAAAGTCGCTAGCGGTATTCATCGGAACAGCAGCAAAGGCTTCGTTTATCTCCCATAGGTCGATATCAGACGCTTGCATACCTGCTTTATCTAGCGCTTTTTTACAAGCTGGTGTCGGACCTGTCAGCATAATAGAAGGCTCTGAGCCAATGACCGCTGCCATAGTAATCTTCGCTCGCGGCTTGAGGCCAGCTTTGCCACCAGCGGCCGCACTACCGATAAGACAGATAGCAGCACCATCAACGATACCTGATGAGTTGCCAGCATGATGCACGTGGTTTACTTTTTCAATCGTGGTGTATTTATCCAAAATAACGCTATCAAAACCCATCTGACCGGGCATAGCAAAAGACGGATTGAGCTTTGCTAAAGTAGTAACATCAGTATTTGGACGAATGGTTTCGTCTTTGTCTAATAGTAATAAACCATTAATATCCTTAACAGGCACCACTGATTTATCAAAATAGCCTTTTTCCCAAGCGGCGGCGGCTCTTCTATGTGATTCAGTGGCAAACTCATCAACATCGCTGCGACTAAAGCCCTTTAGGGTCGCGATAGTATCAGCGCCAACCCCTTGTGGGACAAAACCAGTAGCATCATTAACGCGTGGATCCATATACCAAGCACCGCCATCTGAGCCCATCGGTACGCGGCTCATAGACTCAACGCCGCCTGCGACTACCATCTCTTCCATACCGGACATGACTTTGGCAGCAGCAAGGTTGATAGATTCAAGGCCTGAGGCGCAGTAGCGTGACAACGTCACCCCTGCTACACGTTGATCCCAGCCTGCATCGAGAGCAGCGATACGAGCGATATCTGAGCCTTGCTCACCGACTGGCGTCACACAACCCAGCACGATATCGTCGACGAGGCTGGTATCTAAGTGATGACGCTGCTGCATCTCTTTAAGTAGCGTACGTGTCAACCAAATCGGCGATGCTTGATGCAAAGCGCCATCCTTTTTTCCTTTACCACGTGGAGTGCGGATCGCATCATAGATATAAGCGGTCTGGGTCATAATAAATCCCTTTAATTTTTAAGTAGCTAGTTTTAAATAAGGAAGTGTTGAGAAGCGCGCATTCTGCTCACTCATAAGCGATTACATAAAGCGCGAGGCCAGCTCTTTCATGATTTCATTAGTGCCGCCGTAGATTTTTTGTACGCGAGCATCGGCATACATACGAGCGATTGGGTACTCTGACATATAACCGTAACCACCAAATAACTGTAAGCATTCATCCATCGTTTTACACTGTTTTTCTGTCACCCAGTACTTGATTAAGGATGCTTGCGCGGCGTCAAGCTTACCCTGTATTTGCGCCTCAACTGCTGAATCACATAAGGCTTTTACCGCTAAATAATCCGCTTGTACCTCAGCGAGCTTAAAGCGCGTGTTTTGGAATTGCCAAATTGGCTTGCCAAAGGCTTCACGCTCTTTGACATATTCAAGCGTCAGCTCTAATGCCAGTTTCATCGCGCCGCAGCCACTTAAAGCAATAATCAGGCGCTCTTGCGGCAGCTCTTGCATCATGTGTATAAAGCCGAGCCCCTCGACACCGCCTAGTACGTTTTTTTGTGGCACACGCACATTACTAAAGAAAAGCTCTGAAGTATCTTGTCCAGCAAGACCCGTCTTTTTCAGGTTACGGCCACGTGTAAAGCCTTCTAAATCGTCGGTCTCAACAAGAATAAGCGAGACGCCTTGTGCGCCCTTATCGCGGTCTGTCTTACAAGCCAATAGCACGATATTGGCATGCTGACCATTGGTAATAAAGGTTTTTGAACCATTAATGATATAGTCATCACCCTCTTTTATCGCATAAGTTTTGATGGCCTGCAGATCAGAGCCCGTCGTCGGCTCAGTCATCGCAATAGCGCCAATATATTCACCCGTCGCCATCTTAGGCAACAATGATTTTTTTTGCTCTTCAGTTCCAAGCTTATAGATATATGGGGCCACGATACCTGAGTGCACCATACCGCCATAACTGGCTCGGTTCGCCTGCGCCTGCGCCAAAAGAATCGCGGCTTCATGACCAAAATCACCGCCGCCGCCGCCGTACGCTTCTGGTATTGACGCACATAAAAAGCCCATCTCGCCGGCCTCTTCCCAAGCCGCGCGGTCAATCATACCGTTTTCTCGCCACTGCTCGTCTTTGTCCTCCCAGCTTTGAAACATTTTTAGCGCACTGTCATATACCATTTCGTGTTCTTCAGTCATCCATTTTGCTGGAAATGCTTTGATACTCATACGGGTCATCCTTGACGTAAATTAACAGACATAAATTAAAAAATAATGAAATTGATACGATTAAAACTAACGTTTATTAGAATAATAGCCAATATACGGTAATCATAATTACCATATATGTTAACTCTCTAAAGCCATATATTTAACAACTCGCAAAAACATACTAAATTAACCAAAAGCTTTGTTCAATAAACTTGTATAAAATCGTGATTGGTAGATTTGACCACTTACCCTAAGACTGTTCCTTATATTTCATAAAAAAAGGCTTGTTCGCAGCGATACGACAAGCCTCTTTTTATGGTATTTTCAAGGTTTTCAGAATGTATAAGACTGTGGCGGACCTTATACTTAGATATCGTTGAGATATGCTGCATCAAGCGCATAACGGAATCTGGTAAACGAATAATCATATATCAGCTCTTTATAGTCAGTCTTCTAGTTCAGAAAAATCGTATTCACGACGATTATAATAAGGGCTACCACAAACGAGCCGTGCTACTTCCGCCGGGCCTGTTTCGGGTTTGTAATGGAATTCTGGCATAAAACTATCCTATTATGAGTTCATATTAAGATTATTAATGAGCAATTGATCTTCTTAAATTTTTTCAGGCTTATAATCAAACCCTTCTTCATCATAAATCTGATAAGTCACCTCCAACAATGTTTTTAATAGCTCTGATTTGTCAAAATGCCTCACACTCATAACAATAGGCGAGGTTAAAAGCCCGTCCTCGAAAGGAATATAAGTCACTTCCTGACTCCGCAGATGCTCAAGCGTTTTTGGTACAATAGTCAAGCCCTCACCTGCTGCTACCAATCCTAAAGCAATATGCAGCTCACGTACTTCAGTAAAATAGTTTGCTTTTAGATTGCGTGACTCAAAGAGCTCTAAGACAAAATCAATAAAGCTAGGACGAGGTGCCATTGGATATAACAATAAATTTTCATTGGTTAAATCCATTAAACGAATGCTCTTTTGTTGCTCTTTTGCCAATCGATGCTTGTTAGGAACCGCAACCACTAAACGCTCCTGTCTTAGTAATAATCGCCTAATAGAAGCGTCTTCAAATAAAAGCCTCCCAAAACCGACATCTATTTTGCCTTCTACTAAGCTTTGCTTTTGCTGCCAAGAGTTCAATTCATATAATTTAATCTCTATATTTGGATACACCTCTCTGAAGCGCGCAATCACTTTTGGCAATATGCCATATAATATCGACGACACAAAACCTATCGATAATGTGTTGTCAAAGCTGCCTTTACGAAAGGTCATCGCCCGCAGATCATCTGATTTTTTTATTATCTGCAGCGCATGATCATAAAAAAAGTCGCCAGCTTCTGTAAGCTTTAAAGGACGATTGTCCCTATCAATGAGCGTGACGCCGATCTCTTCTTCCAACTGTTTTATCTGACGGCTCAGTGGGGGCTGTGAAATAAACAAACGCTCTGCTGCCTTATTAAAACTTTTTTCCTCTGCCACCGCTACAAAGTAGCGTAAATGTCTCAATTCCATTGAATGTTATTCCTTGAGTGATCTATAAGCTTATCGATACCTAAAGAACATAACATGGTGCGGGTTGGTTATCAAAATACCTAAAAGGTATTAATAATAGACTAAATAGGTCTTAGACATGTCGTTATACAGCAACTATAGTTCTTATTAAGCATAAGGAAGCAGCATTAACTTAATAGGGACTGTTATGATTCGTTCAATTAATACTTTATTGGTACCAATACCTACTATAAGGGCTCATAAGCTCGCTTGTACCGTTATGAACGAACAAGTTTTGGTGTTGGTGCACATTCAAACAGAAGATGGCTACGAAGGTTGGGGCGAAGCGACCACCATTGGTGGCCTAAGCTACGCTGAAGAAAGCCCTCATAGCATCAAAACCAATATCGACACCTACTTTACCCCTCTTTTATTAAAAGAGCAGCCGACTAGTCCAGCAAAAGCCATGCAGCTGCTAAGTCTTCATATCAATGGCAACCGCTTTGCAAAGTGTGCGATTGAAACTGCCCTACTCGACATTGAAGGTAAACGCCTAAACCTACCAGTAAGTGAGCTGATTGGTGGTCGTGTTCGTGACCGTATCGAAGTGGCTTGGACGCTTGCCAGCGGCAATACAGCGACCGATATCGCCGAAGCTAAGCGCATGATTGAGCAAAAGCGCCATCGCATTTTTAAATTAAAAATCGGTAGCAATCCGATTACTGATGATGTGGCCCACGTATTAGCCATAAAAGCAGCCTTGCCTAATTGCCGCATTACCGTTGATGTCAATCAGGCTTGGACAGAACTTGAGGCAATGCAAGGTATTAGCCTATTACAAGCTGGAGGCATTGATTTAATAGAACAACCTATATCAATGCGTAATAAAGCCGCTCTAAAACGCTTAACCGAACATTTTGATGTGGCCATTATGGCGGATGAAATTGTCCAAGATCCTCAGAATGCCTTTCATTTAGCAGCAGATCATTATGCTGATGTCTTTGCGGTAAAAATTAATCAAGCAGGCGGATTGAGAGCAGCTTGTCTTATTGGACAAATGGCACATCTAGCAGGTATCGAGCTGTATGGCGGCACTATGCTTGAAGGGCCTATCGGTACGGTGGCCTCAGCTCATGTATTCTCAACCTATCCCAGTCTAAATTTTGACACCGAACTGTTTGGTCCGTTGTTATTAACCGACGATGTTTTAGTACAGCCTCTTGATTATCAAAATTTTGGGTTAAATGTACCTACGGGCGCAGGTCTTGGTATCGAAGTAGATAGCGATAAAGTCTATCACTACGCCAAACAAGCAATCAATAATTCACTTAAATCATCGAAGCCGCAATTTGCCACTAATGCTCAAACTGAAATGCTGTAACAGCTAAAAAAATTACCCGTCATCAAATATAAGGAAATAATTATGTTATACCACGTCAGAATGGATGTCTTAATCCCAACAGATATGGACGCCGACAAGGTCAACGAGCTTAAAGCCACCGAAAAAGCGCTGTCACAAAAGCTCCAAGACCAAGGTAAATGGCGTCACATTTGGCGCATAGCCGGTCAGTACTCTAACTTCAGCATCTTTGATGTTGAGAGTAATGAAGAACTACACGACATTATGATGTCGCTTCCGCTGTACCCGTATATGAATGTTGAAGTAACCCCATTGTTACGTCATCCATCATCTGTTCGTAGTGATGACAGCTAAAGCAAGCCAGTACAGCTGATATCAGAATCTATAAAAACTGAGTAAGAATACTCAATGTAGTTACCTTTTAATAAAACAGTCCTCAACAAGGAGAGAGACATGGAACGCAGCCAAATTGAAGCATTAGCCACGCAGTTCATCAAAGGCAAAATTGACTTCCCAGAGCAAGTCAATCCACGCGTACAAGAGATTGTATT
Organism: Psychrobacter sp. YGAH215; assembly: GCF_007280595.1. NCBI lineage: Bacteria > Pseudomonadati > Pseudomonadota > Gammaproteobacteria > Moraxellales > Moraxellaceae > Psychrobacter > Psychrobacter sp. YGAH215. The sequence continues at coordinate 268,565 of NZ_VKLR01000001.1, forward strand.
ACGTATCGTAACCGACCTTATGCAAACCATTAATGACTTAAAAATCACTGCCGACGAATACTGGTCTGGGGTTGAGTTTATTGGCGATTTGGGCAAAGAAGCTGGTTTATTATCACCAGGCTTGGGTTTCGATCACTTCATGGATTTAATGATTGAAGAGGATTTAAAAGCAGCCGGTCTTGACGGTGGTACTGTACGTACGATCGAGGGGCCACTCTATGTCGCTGGTGCGCCAGAAGCAAAAGGCTTTGCGCGTCTAGACGATGGTACAGACCTTGATAATGGTACCGTGCTGTTTATGCAAGGCACTGTTTATGATAACGATGGCAAGCCACTACCAAATGCTAAAGTTGAAGTCTGGCATGCCAACAGCTTAGGCAACTACTCTTTCTTTGATGAGTCACAGTCAGAATTTAACCTACGTCGCAGCATCATCACCGACGAAAACGGCAATTATGCCTTCCGCAGTATTGTACCGCTAGGTTACTCAGTGCCACCAGACGGCATGACGCAAAAAGTATTGGGCGCGCTGGGTCGTCATGGTCATCGCCCAGCTCATGTTCATTTTTTCGCCAGTGCCGACGGGCATCGTAAATTGACCACGCAGATTAACATCGATGGCGATGAGTACCTATGGGATGACTTTGCTTTTGCCAGCCGCGAAGGTTTGGTACCAGAGGTAACGATGGTCGAAGATGCGGACAAGCTAAAAGAAAAAGCGCTTGATAAGCCTTACGCAAGTATCGACTTTGACTTTCATTTAGTAAAAGACATTGACCAAGCTATACAAGGCAGCGAAGTAGAACGCCGCCGTGCTCAAGGTTAATGAGCACTCATATTAAATAGCATTCATTAATAACTATTAGCGACTTACGTTTGATATGTCCTCAGTTGTCGTATCAAACGTTAGCTTCTAATCTCATTTTATACCGTCATTATACAAGGAAGGCAGCCATGAGCCAGCGTATCAATCTAGTACCTGAAGGATCAGACATCAGTATTGATGATTTTTTAGAAGAGAACAGTGAAAAAGGGATTTATCGCCTGCATCGTAGCGCCTTCACTAACGAAGAGTTGTTCGAGCTTGAGATGAAGTACATCTTTGAAAACAATTGGGTGTATTTGGCTCATGAGTCTCAAGTTCCTGATAACAACGACTACTACACCTCATACATTGGTCGTCAGCCTGTTATTCTTGCCCGCAATAAAGAAGGCGAGCTGCATTGCATGATTAACTCATGCTCACATCGTGGTGCACAGCTCTGCCGACATAAAAAAGGCAATAAAGCCACTTACACTTGCCCATTCCACGGTTGGACTTTTAACAACACAGGCAAGCTGCTTAAAGTAAAAGACCCACGCGGCGCAGGTTATCCTGAGATATTCAACAAAGACGGTTCACACGACCTAAAACAAGTGAAGATAGCCAATTATAAAGGCTTTATCTTTGCCAGCTTAAATGATGATGTTCAGCCAATCGAAGACTGGCTTGGCGGCTCTACCAAAATTCTTGACATGATTGTCAATCAGTCGCCAGAAGGCCTAGAAGTTCTACGCGGCACCTCAACCTATACCTTTGATGGTAACTGGAAACTGCAAGCTGAAAACGGTGCTGACGGCTATCACGTTTCAGCCGTGCATTGGAACTACGCTGCGACAACTGCTCGCCGTAAAGAAACTGAAGCTGTCAAAGAAGACAATATCAAAGCCATGAACGCTGGCAAATGGGGTCGACAAGGCGGTGGGTTTTATTCTTTTGAAAACGGTCACATGCTGTTATGGACACAATGGGAAAACCCACAAGACCGTCCAAACTATGCTTATCGCGATGAGTATGTCGCCAGCTACGGTGAAGCCATGGCGGACTGGATGATTGGGCGCTCACGTAATTTATGCCTATATCCAAACGTCTACATCATGGATCAGTTCAGCTCACAAATTCGCATGCTACGCCCTATCGCGGTTGACAAAACTGAAGTCAGTATCTGGTGTATCGCACCAAAAGGCGAAAGCGACGAGGCACGTGCACGCCGTATCCGTCAGTATGAAGATTTCTTTAACGTTACTGGTATGGCAACCCCTGATGACTTAGAAGAGTTCCGCTCATGCCAAGAAGGTTATAACGGTATCAAGCTTGAATGGAATGATATGTGCCGAGGCTCCGAGCACTGGATTCAAGGTGCAGATGAAGGCGCTGCCGCTATTGACCTCAAACCTTTAATGAGTGGTGTTAAGACTGAAGATGAAGGACTATATACCGTCCAACATCGCTACTGGCATGAAGAGATGAAAAAAGCTCTAGAGCAAGAGCAGCAGCTACACGGTGCTAATAGCGACTAATACATTTTTTATTATTACTCTGCTATTTATTGTAGAACTGACAAAAAATAAGGATATCAATCATGAAAAATGCAACGGTTAACATTGAAGACATTAGACAGTTTCTATACCGTGAAGCGCGTTTATTGGATGAGAAAAAATGGGAAGAATGGCTCACTTATTACGATGAAGACTGCCCTTTCTGGATGCCAAGTTGGGATGATGATGGTCAGCTCATCAGCGACCCACAACGAGAAATCTCGCTGATTTATTATCCGGATCGCCGTGGTCTTGAAGATCGTATCTTCCGCATCGAGACTGAGCGCTCATCAGCGACCATTCCTGATACGCGTACCACGCACAATTTATCGAATATTGAACTACTCGAAGACAATGACGGTATTGTGACGGTGCGTTTCAACTGGATCAACAAGTCCTTTCGCTATCACGAGACCAATACCTATTGGGGTTACTCTCAGTACAAAATAGACATGACTCAAGACCAACCAAAAATTTTGGATAAGTATGTGGTCTTAAAAGACGACTATGTGCATCAAATCATGGACGTCTATCACGTCTAATCATTATTCACTTATTATTTAGCCACTAGCTTTTAATTAATACGTGTTGAAAAGGGATATTTCTCATGGAATATAATATTGCTCTACAGTTCGAAGACGGCGTCACAGGCTTCATCAAATGTGAAGCCGACGAAACCGTCGCCGAAGCCGCTTATCGTCAAAAATTTAATATCCCTGTGGATTGCCTTGATGGTGCTTGCGGTACTTGCCGTTGCCATTGTGAATCTGGCAGCTACGACATGCACCCTGATATGTATATCGAAGATGCACTGACAGAAGCTGAAGCCGCTGAAGGTTATGTACTCACCTGCCAGATGATTCCAGAAAGCGACTGCGTGATCAAAGTACCAACCTCCTCTGAAGCCTGTAAAGTTGGTAAATCTACTTTTAAAGGTAAATTACAGCAACTCAATGTGTTGTCTGAATCTACCATTCATTTTGGTATTGATATTGACAACTCAGATGCCTTGGTGTTTCTTCCAGGTCAATACGTCAACATCAACATTCCTAACTCCAACGAAACGCGCTCTTACTCATTTAGCTCTGTACCCAATGCCAAGCAGGCTGAGTTCGTCGTTCGTAATATTCCTAACGGTAAGATGAGTACTTTTTTATCTGACATCGCTGAAATTGGCCAAGATATGGATTTCGAAGGCCCATTTGGTAGCTTTTATCTACGTCCTCTTGTTCGTCCGACATTATTCCTAGCAGGTGGTACCGGTATTGCGCCTTTTCTATCGATGCTAAAAAGTTTAGAAATATCTGGTGCTCACCATCCTGTCAGGATGGTTTACGGCGTCACCAACGACTTTGATCTTATAGAAGTTGAGAAACTAGAAGAAGTCAAACAAAACCACCCTTGGTTTGACTACCGCACCTGTGTCGCCACTGAAGACAGCCAGCATGAGCGTAAAGGCTATGTTACCGGTCATGTTGATAATGAGTGGCTGAACGATGGTGACGTCGATGTCTACTTGTGTGGTCCGTTAGGGATGGTGGATGCGGTGAGTAACTGGTTAGACAGCAGCAATCTAAAACCGAGTCATTTTTACTATGAAAAATTCACACCTAGTGAACAATAACGTAGCCTAGCTGTATTACTCTACTAGCAAAGCATGAGCAAGATTTTTAGGAGACTGTCATGAGTAAAAGATTTGATAATAAAGTATGTATCGTTACTGGTGCCGCCCAAGGCATCGGGCGCGGAGTCGCATTACGCTTAGCAAGTGAGGGCGGAAAAATCGTCATGGCAGACTTTTCTCCATTAGTAGAAGAGGTGCTGGCTGAAATTATCGCTGATGGTGGAGAGGCAATTACCATTCAAGCTGACCTTGAAACCCATCAAGGTGCTAAAGAGGCTATTGATAAGGCACTTGATAGCTATGGGCGCATCGATATATTGGTCAACAATGTCGGCGGCGCAATATGGATGAAACCTTTTACCAGCTTCTCTGAAGCAGAAATCCAAAAGGAAATCAGCCGCTCATTATTTCCAACATTATGGTGTTGTCATGCTGTTTTACCAACCATGGTCAAACAGCAGTCAGGCACTATTGTTAATGTGTCCTCTATCGCTACTCGCGGTATTAACCGCATACCCTATTCGACAGCGAAAGGCGGCGTGAACGCCATGACCGCATCGCTCGCTTTTGAGTATGCAAACGATGGTATACGCGTGAATGCTGTGGCAACTGGCGGTACTGAAGCGCCGCCCAGAAAGATTCCACGTAACGCCAAACCATTAACTGATGATGAAAAATCATGGATGAATGCGGTGGTTGATCAGACCATTGATCGCACCTTTATGAAACGCTACGGCACGATTGATGAGCAAGTCAATGCCATCTTGTTTTTAGCATCCGATGAGTCTTCTTATATTACTGGTAGTACCATTCCTGTGGGCGGTGGCGACGAAGGCTAATAATAAATCTGCCAATTAGTAGCATGCATCTTAATTTGCAATCCCGTAACGAATGCTAATTTGCAAGGAAGCAATATGGCCTCTGTAATCCAAACCTTAAAAAGCGACTGGTCGCTCTCCGCATCGGTTGCAGGGTTCTTAGCGGTTCTTATTTCTTATGCGGGGCCTTTAATTATTTTTTTTCAGGCCGCACAAGCCGCACAAGTATCAGATGCCATGATGGCGTCTTGGATTTGGGGTATCTCCATCGGTGCTGCCATTCCTGGTATATATTTATCCATTAAATATAAAACACCGGTTATTACAGCATGGTCTGCACCTGGTACCGCTCTACTGGTTACCCTATTTCCACAGATGAGTATTAATGAAGCCGTTGCTGGTTATATCATCTCGGCGATTGTCATATTTATTGTTGGAGCGACAGGTTACTTCGACAAAATATTAAAATGGATTCCTAACGGTATCGCCGCTGGCATGATGGCAGGGATTCTATTTCAATTCGGCTTAGAATTATTTAAAGCCACTGATAGCATGCCATTTATCGTCTTTAGCATGCTCGGTTGCTATTTATTAGCCAAACGCTTTTCGCCGCGCTATACGATGATCTGGGTATTGATATGCGGTGTTATCTTAAGCGTCTTACTTGGCAAAATGAACCCTGTCAATTTCGATTTAGCTATCACTATACCTACTTTTATTGCCCCTGAATGGTCGTGGAACTCAACGTTTAACCTCGCTATACCACTCATCCTTGTGAGCTTAACTGGTCAATTCTTACCCGGTATGGCTATTTTAAATCTTAGCGGTTACGACACGCCAGCCAAGCCTATTGTGAGTGTTACAAGCCTCGCCTCGTTAGCAGTTGCATGTGTTGGTGGTATCACTATCGTACTTGCCGCTATCACAGCCGCGCTTTGTACTGGCAAAGATGCGCATGAACTTAAGGAAAAGCGCTATATCGCAGGTGTCGCTAATGGCATCTTCTATTTATTTGGCGGTTTATTTGCTGGCAGTATCGTGATGGTATTTAGCTTGCTTCCAAAAGAGCTTGTCGCGGCACTGGCCGGCCTTGCATTAATCGGTGCCATTTCTGCCAATATCACCATTGCTATGAAAAATGATGAGCAAAGAGATGCAGCGTTAATTACCTTTTTGGCGACAGCATCGGGTATGAGCTTTTTGGGATTAAGCTCTGTGTTTTGGGGCATTCTTATTGGCATGATTGCTCACTATATTCTGACCAAAAAACGCCTACTACCAACATCATCTATCTCATTAACGACCTCTAATAATGAAGCCAATTAAGAGCAAGTCTCTTACGAAAAAAATTAAGTAGTGTCAGAGCAATGAGTCCAACCCATGTACCACTTATTAATTTTAAAGACACTACCTCATATGACTTTTTATAGGATATAAACATGATTAACAAAGCAGAGAAAAATATCACTGACGTACTGAGTCAAATCAAAGATGGCGCTACCATCATGATTGGTGGCTTTGGCACAGCGGGTCAACCCGCTGAACTCATTGATGGACTTATTAATTTAGGCGTAAAGGATTTGGTCATCATTAATAATAATGCCGGTAATGGCGACCATGGCCTTGCCAAGCTCTTAAAAACAGGTGCTGTGCGTAAAATCATTTGTTCTTTCCCGCGTCAATCGGATTCTTGGGTATTTGATGAGCTTTATCATGCTGGCAAGATTGAACTTGAGCTAGTACCACAAGGGAATTTGGCTTGCCGCATTCAAGCAGCTGGTATGGGACTCGGTGCGGTATATACGCCCACAGGCTTTGGTACTTTACTCGCAGAAGGCAAAGAGACTCGAGAAATCGATGGTAAAGACTATGTTCTTGAATATCCGATCAAGGCTGATTTTGCTTTAATTAAAGCTTCTAGAGGCGATCGCTGGGGCAATTTAGTCTACCGCAAGTCTGCGCGTAACTTTGGTCCTATCATGGCAATGGCGGCTGATATTACTATCGCCCAAGTCTCCGAAACGGTTGAGCTTGGCGCGCTTGATCCTGAGCACGTTATTACGCCGGGTATCTTTGTGCAGCATGTGGTGCAAATTCAGCCTGCTAGCACTGAAGCTGCTAGCGCTTAACTTTCTAGCACAGCTACTACAGCCACCGCTTAATACTGCCAACTATAAGGAGCGTCATCATGAGCCATACTTCCTACACCGTTTTGACCCGCGATCAAATCGCCGAGCGTGCTGCACAAGATATTCCAGATGGTGCCTATGTCAATTTAGGCATCGGACTACCGACCAAAATTGCCCAATACCTACCGGATGATAAAGATGTATTTTTGCATTCAGAAAATGGTTTACTAGCTTTTGGACCACCACCTGCCAAAGGTGAAGAGGATCCCGAACTGATTAACGCCGGAAAAGAGTATGTCACCATGCTCGATGGCGGAAGCTTCTTTCATCATGGCGACTCTTTTGCGATGATGCGCGGTGGTCATCTTGATATCTGCGTACTAGGTGCATTTCAAGTGGCTGAAAATGGTGATCTAGCCAATTGGAGCACCGGTGCGACAGATGCAATACCGGCTGTTGGCGGCGCTATGGATTTAGCCGTCGGTGCCAAAAAAGTCTTTGTGATGACCAATCACACCACCAAGACTGGCGACCCTAAAATCGTTAGCAAGCTTACCTACCCTGTGACTGGCAAAAACTGTGTTGATCGTATTTATACTGACTTATGTGTCATTGATGTCACTGATAAAGGTTTAGCCGTCACTGAAATGGTCGATGGCTTAAGCTTTGCGGACTTACAAGCATTGACGGGTGCGACGCTAATTGATGCTACAAATTCAAAATAATAAAAAGGACAAGGATGATGACTGATTCAATCACTGGTTTAAATGATGCTTATATTATCGATGCCATTCGCACCCCTTTTGGACGCTACGGCGGCGCTCTAGCACAGATACGCGCTGACGATTTGGGAGCTATCCCTATCAAGGCGTTAATGGAACGTAATGCCAATGTCGATTGGGTACAAGTAGATGACGTTATTTACGGCTGTGCTAATCAGAGCGGTGAAGACAATCGCAACGTCGGGCGTATGTCATCGTTACTAGCTGGCTTACCTTATCGAGTGCCTGCCACTACCGTGAATCGCTTATGCGGCTCGTCAATGGATGCGTTAGCGATAGCGGCACGCGCCATCAAAGCCGGTGAAGCTGATTTGATTATCGCAGGTGGCGTTGAGAGCATGAGCCGTGCGCCATTGGTAATGGGTAAAGCAAATAAACCCTTTGATCGTAGTCAAACGCTTGAAGATACAACCATGGGCTGGCGCTTTATCAATCCAAAGCTTGACGAATTGTATGGCACGGAGACCATGCCGCAAACTGCTGAAAATGTCGCAGAACAATTCAATATCAATCGCGCTGACCAAGATGCTTTTGCCCTACGTAGTCAACAACGGACCGCAGCGGCGCAAAAGGCAGGGTTTTTCAAAGATGAGATTACTCCAGTCAGCATCCCGCAACGCAAAGGCGAGCCTATCACTGTCGATACCGATGAACACCCTCGCGCTGATACCACGCTTGAGAAGTTGACCAAACTGCGCCCTATCGTCACCTCAGATGGCACCGTGACGGCTGGCAATGCGTCAGGTATCAATGATGGCGCAGCGGCTTTTTTAGTGGCATCAGAGCAAGCGGTGAAAAAGTTCAATCTAAAACCGCGTGCACGTATTGTGGCCTCAACTACGGTAGGCGTTGAGCCACGTATTATGGGCTTTGCTCCAGCACCAGCGATAAAAAAACTACTGGTAAAAACTGGACTGTCACTTGATGAGATGGATGTCATTGAATTAAACGAAGCCTTTGCCGCTCAAGCTCTCGCTTGTACGCGTGACTTAGGGTTAGCTGATGACAGCGCGCGCGTCAACCCTAATGGTGGTGCCATTGCCCTTGGTCATCCACTCGGTGCCTCAGGCGCACGTTTAATTTTAACAGCACTCAATCAACTTGAGAAAACTGATAAGCGTTATGCTATTTGCTCGATGTGTATTGGGGTTGGACAAGGCATTGCGATGATTATTGAACGGGTTGTCAACGATTAGATAGTGCTATTCATAAATATCGCTCAAACCACCCACCATTACTACTGCAATGACATTACCATGATTAAAAAGGATAATAATGATGCCCATATTTGACAACAAAGACGTTGCCCTAAACTATGCCACTTTTGGCGATAGCAGCAATCCTGCTCTGATATTTTCTAACTCTTTGGGCACTAGCTATCATATGTGGCAGCCGCAAATCGATGCCTTACAAAACGATTACTTTATTATCTGCTACGATACCCGTGGCCATGGTAAATCTTCCGCACCAAAAGGCCCTTATCGTTTAGATCAGCTTGGACAAGACGTTATTGATTTGCTTGATTATCTAAACATCGATAAAGCGTCTTTTTGTGGCATCTCTATGGGCGGAATGACGGGTCAATGGTTAGCTATCAATTACCCTGACCGCTTCCATCACTTAATGCTTTGCAATACCGCCGCGAAGATTGGCAATGAGGATGCTTGGGTAGATCGGGCAAAATTGGTACGTGAGAAAGGATTAGAACCTATTGCATCGACAGCTGCTTCGCGTTGGTTTACAGCAAGTTTTATCGATGATTATCCAGATGTAGTTAAAGCATTATCTGACGCTCTCGTAGCTGGCAGTAGCGAGGGTTATGCCAGCTGCTGCGAGGCATTATCTGACGCTGATACACGTGAACAGCTAAAAGATATCCGCGTGCCAGTTACGGTGGTTGCAGGTTCTAAAGATCCAGTGACGACGGTTGCCGATGGTCAATATATGGTCGAACACATCCCTAATGCTAAGCTTGCGACTATCGATGCTTCACATATTTCAAATATTGAACAGCCTGACGTGTTCAATCAATTAATCAAACAATATTTTCATGACTAATAGAGTTACGGATACCATCAGATTTTTTAGTAATAAAAAATAGTCTAACAAATAAGAGCTTAAATCTTTCATTTGGTTTAAGAAAAGCACCTGCATATCTAAAGGATATGTAGGTGCTTTTCTCTTTTACCACATGTCACCGCCCTTTATTAAGTTACGTCAAAATCTATACTTTATAGGTATAAATTATTACTCAGATGGTTTTTGACTTGCTTGATAGAAAACAATAACTTAATAAAGACTTATAGGGATATTACCCACGGAGAAAAAAGAATGGACTCACCTACTTTAAACATCAATAGGGTTATTGATGAAGCCAAATTTGCACCTTTTCACTGGAAAGTCTTATTTTGGTGTTTATTGATTATTATCTTTGATGGCTATGATCTTATTATTTATGGTGTAGCATTGCCCCTACTCATGGAGGAATGGTCATTAACCGCAGTACAAGCAGGTTTTCTTGCCAGTGCTGCACTTTTTGGCATGATGTTTGGCGCCATGATTTTTGGAACACTCTCAGACAAGATTGGACGCAAAAAAACCATTATGATTTGCGTCGGCTTGTTCAGTAGCTTTACTTTTCTTGGTGCTTTTGCTGGTGGTCCAATACAGTTCGCCACTTTGCGCTTTATTGCAGGCCTAGGTATCGGTGGTGTTATGCCTATCTGCGTGGCTTTAACCTCCGAATATGCACCAAAACGTATTCGCAGTACTTTAGTTGCTATAATGTTTAGTGGTTATGCCATTGGAGGCATGGCATCGGCATTATTAGGCTCGTTTTTGGTGGTAGATTTTGGCTGGGAGATTATGTTTTATATCGCTGGCATTCCAATGCTACTTTTACCAATCATTTGGAAAATGTTGCCTGAATCTTTGATGTATTTGGTAAAAGAGAAGCGAGATAAAGAAGCCAAAATTATTGTTAAAAAATTGGCACCGCAGGAAACGATTACCACTTCTACCAGTTTGCTATTGGACGAGCCGACCAAAGGCGATGATGCACCAATTAAAGCCTTATTTCTGAAAAACCGTGGTTTCACTACTATCATGTTTTGGCTCGCTTTCTTTATGTGCTTACTGATGGTGTATGCCCTTGCTAGTTGGTTGCCAAAACTAATGATTCAGGCGGGTTACTCACTAGGTGCAAGCATGCTGTTCTTATTTGCACTCAATATTGGTGGCATGGTGGGAGCTATCGGCGGCGGCATACTGGCTGATAAATTTCATCTTAAACCTGTCTTAGCCATCATGTTTGCCCTAGGCGCTGCGGCGTTGATACTGCTTGGCTATAACAGCCCTCAGCTAGTACTATATACTCTGATCGCGATTGCAGGCGCTACGACTATCGGCTCACAGATACTACTCTACACCTTTGTCGCACAGTATTATCCGACGAGTGTACGGACAACAGCTATGGGCTGGGCATCAGGTATTGGTCGTATTGGTGCTATCGTAGGTCCTATCTTAACTGGCGCGTTACTTACACTAGAGCTAAGCCACCAGACGAACTTTTTGTTTATCGCGATACCAGGATTAATTGCAGCCACTGCTATTTTCCTTGTGAATTTAAGCGCAGCAGTGGATGGCAAAACAAGCAAGGTACAACCAGTAACTTTAGATACGCCTATAGCAACCTAAATCTGACTAAACTCTATTTTTATTTAAGCATTTTTATATTACACCTATATAGCTTTTAGCGTACTCACGATGTGGGTGCGTCTTTTTGACAATTTGAATAAAAGCTTAGCTCTTTATCTTTAAACCTTATGTGAGAGATATTATGTACAATTACTTTTTAAAATTATTCTTTTAAGGCGTAATGAACGATTTTTACGCCAGACTGTGACAGTACTGCACAAAATTTGCTACCATAACCTTTTTAAACACTATAATTTTGGATCTAGGCAATTTCACTTAGGTACTTAGGTAATACAGACATGGCCAAAAACGCCCTACAAGAACAACTCTTAAAAGCTGGATTGGTGGATAGCAAAAAAGCCAAAAAAATCAGCAAACAGTCACAGCATGCCAAGCGCACAGGTGACGCATCAAATCTTGAAGCCAAAAAAGCCTTGGCAGACGCTCAAGCCAAAAAAATAGAAAAAGACCAAAAGCTCAATCAAGAAAAACAGCAGCTTTTAGAAGAAAAAACGCTAAGAGCCAACGTTATCCAAATGATTAGGCAACATCAAATCACAGAAACGCAGGGTGACATCACTTATCAGTTTGTTGATAATGGCAAAATTAAAAAGATTTATATCTCCCAAAAGCTCTATGATCAAATCGTAGCAGGTCATGTGGTGATTGCACGCTTAGAAGACGATTATGCGCTGCTTCCTCGTCCACTAGCTGATCGTATCAACGCCAAGCTCGAAGGTTTCATTGTGGTGTCGAATGACAAGTCAGAGGTCGAGCTGGCAGAAGATGACCCTTATGCCGCTTATGTTATTCCAGATGATTTGATGTGGTAATCTACCATTTTATGGCTAAGCATTAACCAAAATCCCCTGTATAAGATATCTATATAGGGTTTTTTTTGACAGTGCAATAAAAACAGTAATTACAATGGTAGCAAAACGTGCTTACTCTTCTGATAAGCAGACAAGCCATCAGCACCCAATTCGCGACCAATGCCACTTTGCTTAAACCCGCCCCAACCTGCTTCAGGTACTACAATTTGCTGCTCGTTAACCCAAATATGACCAGCTTGAATTTGTAACGCCATCTCTAACGCTGCAGTCTCATTAGCACTGACAATAGTCGCTGCCAAGGCATACTTACTATCATTGGCAAGTTCAATCGCCTGCGTATCGTCTGCAAACGTGGTACTGACCAATACTGGTCCAAATACTTCTTCTGTCCATAACTGACTGCTTACTGGCACATTCGTATAAATAGTCGGCGTTGCAAAATATCCTTGACGGTCTAGTATCTCGCCACCTGTTAGGCAAATAAGATTTTCACCAACCGCGATATCGATATACTTTTCGACTTGCGCAAGTTGTTGCGCGCTAACCAGCGGCCCCATTTGCGTGTCTGCAGCAAAACCATCGCCAATTTTCAGGCTTTCTGTTTTCGTTTTCAGTGTATCAAATAACGACTGGGCAATGTCTTGATGGACGAGCAGCCTTGAGGTCGCAGAACAAATTTGTCCAGCATTAGTAAAAATACCACCGATGATTAAATCACAAGCATAATTAATATCAGCATCTGCGCGCACTACAATAGCGGACTTACCTCCCAGCTCTAGACTGATATCCTTGATACCTGTTGCTGCTTGGCGCATTACTTTTTCACCGACGATATTACTACCAGTAAAAGACACTTTATCAATCAGTGGATGACTGCTCATCGCTGCGCCCACTTCTGCTGCGCCTGGTAGAATGTTAACCACCCCTCTTGGCAGCTTAATAGTAGACAATATATTGCCCAGCATCAATTCTGGCAATAGTGTCACCTCTGACGGTTTGAGTAAAACTGTACACCCTGCCGCCAGTGCTGGCGCTAGTTTCCAAGCGGTGGTCACCATCGGAAAGTTCCAAGGCACGATAAGGGCGCAAATACCGACTGGCGCATAGGTTTTTAATAAGCGGATACCTGTCTCGTTTGTAGCAACCTTAGACCAAGTCGCCTGCTCGATGACAAGATTGGCATAATAGCGATAACAAGCAATGGCGTCGCTCACGTCTATTTTCGCCTCTGCAATCGGCTTACCATTATTCAATACCGACAGCCCAACCAGCTTCTCAAACTGCTGCGCCATCGTATCTGCAATCGCCTGCAGATAACGCGCGCGCTCATTGACGCTGGTTTGCGACCAAGTTGCATAAGCGCGTGATGCGGCATAAGCGGCGCTGTCTACCTGTGCACTACGACACAAGCGAGTTTTTGCAATGACTTCGCCGGAGTTTGGATCATATAAAGCATGCTCATCTACTGTTTCAGAGGCTGCAATCGTGACCCAATCACCCTCTATGTAGGCGGCATTTAACCTAACTTCATTTTTCATGCTTTGCTGAGCGGCGGCTCTCGTTAAGGATAAAGAATTTGTTATTTCCATGATGACTAGTTGCCTTATATTGTTTAATAAAGTTGTCTTTACGCTAACTGTTCACTGCTTTTTTAATGCCAAAATGAGGCGTTGCAATCACGACTAATACAATAGATGCGCCACCGACGTAATGACCACCAAGCTAATCAGCGTCCGCAAGATAAAAATCATAAACAGCTCTAAGACGTTCAGCTTGATGTTTGATTTCAATATCAGCGCGCCTACCTCAGACATATAGATAATCTGGGTAATAGAAGCTGCACCAACGATAAAACGCGTCATTTCACTCTCGATACTTTTACCAACCAAGGCTGGCAAGTACATATCGGCAAAGCCCATAATCATCGCCGGTGCCGCCTCTGCTGCCTCTGGAATTTGCAATAATTCAAGTAATGGCACGAGCGGCGCAGAGAGCCAATTAAATACCGGCGTGTATTCTGCTAAACCAAGACCAATGACGCCAATAGCAAAAATCACTGGAATTAAGCCAAAATAAATATCAAATAAGTTCTTTAGGCTATGCTTAAACACTTTCCCTAAGCTTGGCATAGAATGCGCGCGCGTGACGGCACGATTGATCGCCCATTGGTAAGTAGAATACTCAGTAGGGATTTCTTCATCGAGCATACTTTTGCCAGAATGATAAGTGTCAGGTTTTAATGACAGCGGCGGTATACGCGGCATAATAATCGCAGCGATAAAACCAGTTGCAGCAATGGTCAGATAAAAGAAAACAAAGTGGTTATCGACGCCGATGGTTTTGGCAACGACATAGGTAAAGGCGATGGACGTCACCGAAAAGGTGGTGGCAATAATTGCCGCTTCACGCTGACTATAGTAGCTTTTATCATACTCTTGCATGGTCACCAGCAGACCAATAGAGGCGGCGCCAAACCAAGAGGACATGGCATCGACCGCAGAGCGACCCGGCAATCTAAATAATTTAACGAACACTTTACTAGATAAAGTACCCAAAAACTCCATCAAACCGAAATCAGTCAGAAATGGTAAGGATAAAATGGCAAAAAAGAACAAAGGAATAAGGATAGGAATCAGGTCTTCAAAAATCACGCCGCCGGTATTACGATTGATGATAAATTCAGGGCCGACTTGTAAATAAATCATCCACGCAAACAGCACGCCCAAAAAGCGCGCGCCAAGCCAAAACCAATCGACATCAAAAAGCTTTGCCCACATAGAGCCTTCATGCAGATTGGGTCTTAATACCTTAACGGCCAGCGCCCCAATAAAGGAGGTCGTCACAATTGCCAATACCGCGTAAACCACATAACTGCCCAGCACTGCTTGCAAGGTATCGGTTAATACGCCCAATAAAATGGTGACTTTGCCATCCCACTGAAAGGGAATAATAAACAGCGCAATACCCAGTGCTGAAAATAGCAAAAACTTCCACATGGAGGCACGCCAATGTAGCCCTTCCGGCGTGCCTGAAACGATGGTATTGTTGCCTAAGATTGGCTGCTGGGATTTATCGATATAGTTCGTCATTCAATCCTCCTTGATAGGCGACGAGCGCCAATTTTTTTTGGCTGCCCAATCTATCCATAGACTGAGCGCATTGCGCAAATAGTTAGATAACGTTTTATAAGTTATTTTTAGTAGCAATTACGCTTTAGCTAAAGCAGGTAAAACCTTTACCCATTTCAAGAAGAAATTTATCGGCTTCATCGACTTCATAAATAATTGGTTGTTTGCCTTTGATGTCTTCTTTTAATGCCTCGAGCAGCTGCTGCTTATCTGTGATTCGACGATAACCGGCGCCAAATCCTGCGGCTAACGGCTCAAAGTTCGGGGTTTTAATATTGACCCCAATCAAAGGCAAGCCGCCCTCTTGCATATAGCGGCGAATCTCACCGTAACCTTGGTTGTTCCATAACAGCACAATTAATGGTAGCTCAAGCTCAGCGGCACAGATTAATTCGGCAATGGTAAATTGAATACCGCCATCACCAATCAGGCTAATAACGGGCGCTTTTGAGCCAATCATGGCACCAATCGCAGCGGGCAAACCATAACCTAAGGTGCCAAAGCCCGTCGATGAGTTAAACCATCGACGCGTAGTTAACGCTTCAAAGCCAAGATTGCCGCTATAAACAGGCTGGGTTGAATCGCCAACGAAGATAACGTCTTCCACCTCATCTCGAATCAGCTGTAGTAGCGCGTTTTGACCAGCAAAATCTGGCGTCATTTCTTCTATCAACGCTTGCTTTACCTTTGCTACTCGCGGTGCTGCTTGATGATGCAGCGGTTGATTTTCTAAGCGCGTACATAGACCACTAATAGCCATTTGCGCATCCGACAATAGCGCAATATCCGCTCTAAACGGACGCTGTAATTGCTGAGCATCGCAGTCGATACGAATCAGCGTGCCATTGATTTTGAACCCACCATTAAAGAAGACGTCATAATCAGTCTCGCCAAGCTCAGTACCAATCGCCAATACTAAGTCGGCCCCGCTAATGACGGCGCGACCTGCGGCCAATGACTGATTGCTACCCAAACTCAACGGATGAGCAGGTGGCAGTAAACCTTTGGCATTAATGGTCAAAAACGTCGGTGCATCGATAAGTTCTGCTAATTTTTGTGCGTCATGATTAACATCAACGCAGCCGCCGCCGTAAAGTAAGACTGGGTTTTTTGCGCTTTTAAGCTGCTCAATAATCAAATCCAATTGCGCAGGATGAGGTAGTGGTCTATTTGCTTGTAGTTGCGTCAAAATATTATTAGTAGATTGGCTGTTTAGAGAAGCACCTAGCTTATTTAGCTTAGGCGGCTTGGCGACATGACTGGCATCGGCGGTAATCACATCAATGGGCAGCTGGATATGCACCGGCCCTGGACGCGCGCCATTGAATAACGCAAAAGCTTCGGCGATGACTTTTGGTAGCGACTCAGGCTGCCAAATGGTTTTACTCATAAGCGCCACTTTACTGACCATACCTTGCTGGTCGTGCAATTCATGCAAGTGCCCTTCACCGCTGCCGGTATGCTGCACTTTATTGACACTAGATATCACCAGCATCGGGATAGAATCTGCCAATGCTTGCGCCATCGCCGTCATGATGTTGGTCATGCCGGGACCGGTGATAATAAAGCATACCCCGACTTTACCAGAAGCGCGGTAATAACCATCGGCCATAAAGCCTGCGCCTTGCTCATGACGCGGTGTCACGTGGCGAATATCGGTATTGGGCAGGCCACGATATAGCTCGACCGTATGTACGCCCGGAATACCAAATACCGTCTCCACCCCGTAATATTCTAACCACTGAACAAGCAGCTCACCACAAGTTAGAGATGAGGCAGTTGGCGCGGAATTTGGCAATGAAGAAGGCGTTTGCAGAGAATGCGTCATGAGTTAATCATCCTAAAAAAATTCAATAGCAAGTAAATAAGTCGTTCAGTATCAAATCCAAGCTAAACCTAAACTGACCTTTAATTTTTTGTAAAGAGCAGTTTAGGTTTATAAGTTATTCTTAATAAATGGCTTTAACCTTATCGTCATAGCGCACGCCCGGTAGGATACATAGCATCTCAAATAGCAGGTTCGCAGCCAGTACCGAAGTATTGCCAAACGGGTCATAAGGCGGCGACACTTCTACTAAATCGCCACCAACTACGTCAAGTCCACGCATACCGCGAATGATTTCGATACCTTGCGTTGACGTCAGGCCGCCAATTTCAGCGGTGCCCGTACCGGGTGCAAACGCCGGATCGATGCCATCGATATCGAAACTTAAATAGACAGGGCCGTCGCCTAATTTTTCGCGCACTTCTGCCATGAGTGGTGTCAATGATTTATACCAGCACTCCTCAGCAGGCACAACGCGAAAGCCTTGCTCGGTCGACCAATCAAACTCTTCAGCGCTATAACCCGTGCCACGCAGACCAATCTGAACGACACGATTGCCATCGATAAGGTTCTCTTCGACAGCTCGGCGGAACGGCGTACCATGGGCGATTTGCTCGCCAAACATCTCATCATTAATATCGGCATGGGCATCGATATGTACCATCCCAACAGGGCCATATTTTTTGGCGAGCGCGCGCAAAATAGGCAAGGCAATCGTATGATCACCGCCTAACGTTAAAGGAATAGCGCCATGGCTAAGGATTTTATCGGTATAGAATTTCTCAATAATATCGACACTTTTTAGCAGGTTAAAGGTATTGATAGGCACATCGCCAATGTCAGCGACTTGTAAAGATTCAAAAGGCGCGGCACGAGTGGCGACATTATAAGGGCGAATCATGCGTGATTCATCGCGAATCTGTCTCGGACCCAATCTTGCACCGCTACGGTTTGAGGCGCCAATATCTAAAGGCACCCCAACGAATGCTACATCTAGCCCTTCAGCATCGGCTTGGGTTGGTAGGCGCATCATAGAAGCGAAGCCGCCAAATCTTGGCATGTCGTTGCCACTTAGTGGTTGGTTAAATTTCATCACTTACATCCTTGTATCGATTGGTCAAAACAGACAATTTGTCTATATTACTTTTTATCTATATTACTTTTTGTCTATGCCGTTTTTTCTATAGCTCTGACAATACCTAAATATCAGAGGCGAGACCATGGTAAAATTCAGAAGTAAACTTCTGGTTTTTCGTAGTAACTTTGATTTATTCGTTATTTATAGAAGTTTTATAAAAAATTTGGTTAAGACAGATTAAGATAATAGATATGGGAACATGACCTTTAATGCTAGATGAATTGATAAAAATTGATATCAAGACCTTGCGCAGCTTTATGGCCATCGTAGAATGCCAAGGAGTGACCGCCGCGCAGTCACGCTTAAATGTCACCCCGTCTGTCATCAGCGGTCATTTAACCCATTTAGAAGATCGTTTGGGTATGACGCTCTGTCATCGTGGGCGCGCAGGTTTTAAGCTCACCGAAGACGGCGCAGCGGTTTATGAGGCTTGCTTAAGCTTTATTGAGGCGGTGGCCAGCTTTCAACATCAACTGCACTATATTCGGCAACTGGATTCGGTACGCGGCGGTCATATTCGATTATGTCTTATCGATCAAATGCCAACGGTTTTTTATGATGCGTTACATCAATGCTTAGCGGCCAGCTATCGCGACAATCCGCTTATTCACTTTTCTATCGATGTGCAAAGCCCTGAGAGTATGCTTGATAAGTTACTTAGCAATGAAAGTGATATTGGCGTGGGTTATTTTAGCAGCTTCCCGCCCCTATTGACCTTTCAGCCAGCATTTATCGAAAAGCAAGTCGTCTGCTGCGGACGCGAGCATCCGCTGTTTTATGAAGCAGACGGTTTAACTTTTGAGGACTTGGAACAAAATTATCCTTGGATAAAACGGGGTTATATTACTGACCTAAGTATCAACCATGTGCGTCCAAAAACGTTAAGCGCCACCACTTATCATATGGAGGCGACCGCACAGTTAATTTTGGCGGGTCATCACGTCGGCTACCTTCCCAATGATTTGGCCAAGCGTTATGAAGAGAAAGGAATGATGAAAATACTATTGTCCAATGAGGCAAGCCATGAGGTCAAACACCATTGGGCTTATCGAGAAAATCTGCATAAGCACGTCGCTGATTTTTTGCAGCAAATGACTGGGCTTTTATAAAGTGACAAGCATTTAATGGATAATAATAAAGAATAACGATAAACAGTCATGGCAACAAATAACCATAAACAGCTATCCTGCTTTTGGTAGCTCTTCACGTTTTAAACCAATCGTTCTAAGTTTGCCTTTATCATCGACTTCTTTGATGACCAGTGACCATTCATCATTAATCGCCACTGTATCGCCCGATACCGGCGCCATATCTAGGTTACCTTTGACGTATTCAGCAACCGTTTGCTGCCACATATTTTTTTCATTATCTTCTGGCTTGGATCTTAGCTTATCGACCAAAGACTCAGAAGTCATAACACCAGTAAAAAATGGCAAGTCGCCCAGTTTAACGCTCGGTGATAGGAGCCAATCGCCATAAAAATCATCGATAGCTTTGCGGTCTAAGGTGGTGTCATTAAAAATCCGCGCAATTTGGCTGGCATGATTGCCGCGCATCGCATACCACACGCTATCACCAAATTTTAGCTTAGTGTCTTCGTCGACAATGACAATCTGCTGACCGCGTACCAAGGCAAACACACTAATTTCATCAGGGTTAACGTGGTTAGAAATGCTTTTTGGATGACGTCCAATCGCAAACGCCCCAGACTTTACTTGAAACTGATATAAAGTAATACTTGCCTTGTCCGATACCCAAACCTCATGCTTCTCTTCGGGGTCTTTGTTATTGGGAATGCGTACTTTAAATAAATCCGCCATAAAGGGAATGGTTGTGCCTTGCAAAATCAAGGATAAAACCACCACGCCAAAGGCAATATCAAACAGCATAAAGGCGCCGTCAATACCCGCCATTACGGGCAAAATAGCAAGGGTAATCGGTACGGCACCGCGCAAGCCAACCCAAGAAATAAAACCGATTTCTCGGTCTTTAAACTTAAAGGGTTTTACGCTGCTGTAAACGGCGATAGGACGAGCAATTAAAATCATAAAGGCGGCAATCGCAACCGAGTAATACCAAACATTAATGACGTTTGATGGCGTCACCAACAGACCCAGGACCACAAATAAGACTGCTTGCGATAGCCACGCAAAGCTGTCCATCACGCGCATGACATGCTCGGTTGAGCGCACTTTATGGTTGCCTATCAGCACGCCAGCCAGATAAACTGCCAAAAACCCACTACCACCGATTAAATTGGTCGCCGCAAATACTGCCAAGCCCGCCGACAATATCAAAATGGCATACATGCCTTCTGCCAAATGTATCTTCGGTAATAGCCTTGCCAATAAATAACCAAATAATAAACCCATACCGAGGCCGAAGCTCAGCTGCTGTAATAGCAAGCCTATAAAGCCCAGTACCGTTTGTCCCTCAGGGTCGACATTTAGCGCAATCAATCCGGTGACCAATAAAATGGCTAGTGGATCGTTGGCACCAGATTCGAGCTCCAACGTCGCTTGTACACGGTCGTTAAGCTTCACACCGCCATTTCGCAGCAATGAAAATACCGCTGCCGCATCGGTCGAACCGACAATAGCTGCCATCAATAGCCCAAAACGCCAATCGACATCGAGTAGCCACGTGACAAAGACGCCCAGTATCATGACCGTTGCCAGCACTCCCCACGTGGCAAGAGTAATAGCAGGTCTTAGCCCCACTCGAAAAGATTTAAAGGAGGTGCGCAGTCCACCATCTAACAAAATACAAGCCAGCGCCGCCTGCCCGACAAAGTTAGCAAGACCATATTGAGAGAACTCAATACCCAAGATACCTTCTTCACCGGCGAGCATGCCCACGACTAAAAACAACAATAATAGCGGCACGCCCAAACGCGCCGACAAGGTACTTGCCATGATACTGGCAAAAATTAAAACTGCTCCTACGAAATACAGGATATTTAAGGTATCCATCTTTTTTAAGCCCTATTTTTAATCATTATTATGTAAGTGTGTCCTTTAGCTTTTCTAGCGTACTTGTTGCAAAAGCTTCAAATTGAAATGCTCTAAATTAAACAGTCTTATTGTAGTTTTCTTAACTGTCTAACTTTAAAAACCCAATCTATAAAAGCCTACTCTATTGTATAACATAGAATCCTAACGGTAGTTTGTGTTAAGCGTCGTACGCATGCAATTCCTATAGAAAATATTCACTATTGGCTCTTTATTTGTTCAATCATAAAGGCTTTTAGCGTCGCTATAAACCTTAGTCTAAGAATATTAGAAAGCAAATTAATAACCTGCCTTTTCATCATCAAAAAAGCCCTACTTAGCATAATGCCAAATAGGACTTTTCTGTTTTATAAGTGCTCAGTGTTTTTATAAATGCTTAATCATTATTAATGGTAAATGATAAATACTCATGCAAATTATAAAATTATATTACTTAGGCTATTTTGGTTTAAGGGCGGCACTGATATCAGCCAATAATGGCGGGATATCGTGCTTATCTGTCATCACTTCTAACATCACCAGTTTATCTTTGGTGGCCGCTGCTTTCTGGAGCGCTGCTTTTAGTTCGCCAGCGGTTTCTGCTTTAAGGATTAAGCTGTTTTCTTCTGTCGCGCCAAAGGCTTTTGGCATCATTTGCCAGTCGCACTTAGGAATGTCATTATAGCGCTGATTTTCACCATGAATCGCTCGCTCAACGGTATAGCCATCGTTATTAATCAGGACAATAACCGGATTGATGCGCTCTTTAATCATTACCGCGATTTCTTGAATGGTTAATAAAGCCGAGCCATCACCAATCAATAAGATACTACGCTTATGCGGTGAGGCAATAGCGCCACCCAAACTCGCTGGCAAGGTATAGCCGATTGAGCCCCACATTGGTTGCCCATAAGACGTCACCCCTTCTGGCAGCCGCACATCACTGATACCAAAATACGCCGTGCCTTGGTCAGAAAACACGAGGTTTTTATCATCAAGCGCATCGGCGATGATATGCCACAAGTCATCTTGGCAAATCGGCTCGTCATCCTTGCCGTTTTGCTCATGCGGCTGCATCTCTTTGCAAAACTGCTTCGGTACGATATTGACGCCTGAGGTCATGACTTCATGCAGGGTTTGCAGCGCATCTTTGAGCGCAATCGGTGCAAAGTTTTGACCGCTGATAGATGCCCGCTCATAATGCAAATCAACCACAACTTTTTCATCAATATTTTGGCTAAAACCTGCGGTGGTTGTGTCAGTATATTGCACGCCGATTTTAATTAAGCATTCGCAATTTTCTACCGCATCTTTAACCACAGGACGTGATGCCACGCCTGCATAAGTACCTGCCCAACGCTCACTGTTTTCATCAAGCAAGGTTTTGCCCCATGATAACGTCGTATAAGGAATGTCGGTATCAGCAATTAAAGCCTTTAGCTGATTTTGTAATCCCAAACGATGCACCATCAAATCTGCCATCAGTGTGGTGGTTTTATTAGGTAAAAACTCTATGAGTGCTTGCTTAAAGTCTGCCAATGCCGCTTGGCTGGTGATATCTTCTTGGCTATCATCAAGCTTGGTCGTTGGCGGATAAATCGGCATCTTCGCCACATCTGGTGATAACAACAAATAACCGGGACGATGCTTTTTCAGAATAACTCGAATCACACGATCAATCTCAGAGGCAGCGTTATCAGGCGTGATTTGCGCTCGCGCGACGGTGACAGGTTCCACCATTTTAATAAAATGATTAAACACCCCATCACCTAAAGTATGGTGAATCCGGCGTTTCGAATCTTGCAGGGCGGTACTTGGCGCACCGACCACGTGCAGCACGGGTGCGTACTCGGCAAAAGAGCCAGCGGTAGCATTAATCGTCGACAGCTCACCCACGCCAAAAGTCGTCACCATAGCAGCAAAACCGCGCTCACGTGCGTAGCCATCAGCAGCATAGCCAGCATTTAGCTCATTGGTATTGCCGACCCAGCGCAATTTATCAGACGCAATAATATTATCTAAAAACGTTAAATTAAAATCACCGGGCACGCCAAAGATTTCAGTCGCACCCGCTTCAGCGATACGATCGAACAAATAATCCGCGATGGTATATTGTTGACTCATTTTTTATCCTTAATGCTTAAGATTATAAGTATTGATAACTATCAATAAAGATGGGGTTTCTTATAAAATGCACACCAGCTTATTTCTTCCATACAAAGCTTTTGGAATACATATTATAATAAAATGTTATAACATGAAATTATGAATGGATGACATGCCTGTTTTGCTAACTTTTACTTTTTTTCGTGTTAGGTGTTGACAGGTAAATAAAACTGCGTATAATACGCCTTCATCAACTGACGATAGTTAATTGATAATTAGCGGGAATAGCTCAGTGGTAGAGCATAACCTTGCCAAGGTTGGGGTCGAGAGTTCGAATCTCTTTTCCCGCTCCAAATACTTAAAAAGCCTCACTTAACAGTGAGGCTTTTTTTTGTCCATTTTTCGGGGGTTGTAGTGTTTTTCAGTATGAGTGACTCAGTCTAATTGCTAAGTTTAACTAACATATTAAAAGCTCAAAAATCAGCACCGTGACCAAAACGTGACCATTTCGTGTCCACGCTATAAACACTGATTTTGTAATCGACCCCAACTTATTACTCTTACCTTTATAAAAAACGATGCTAAGAAATATTTTATTAGCATCGTTTTTGCTTTTCCACTGCTTTTATAAATTGAGCTCATAGCGTGACCAAAACGTGACCAAATCATGGAAAAGTAAATATAAAAAATAACCCCAACCTTAATTCTATGCTTTGAAGTGCCTTGTATATATGGCTTTGCCACTTATTTCTCTGCATATATATTTTCTGTTTGATAGTTTTCAAGATTCTTCATCATCATCTTTAACATTTGGCTTGTAAATAAATAAGTCACCCACCTGCACATCTAAAAACTCACATAACTGGTCAATAGTATTGAAATCAATTCTTGAGGACTCTTCATTATATAGTTTATGAAGCGTTGATTTGCTCATGCCTGTTGCTCTTACAACATCTGCTACGCGCAGTTTTTTCTCTGCCAGAATTACAGGGAGTTTAGACACAATCATAAATATTACCTCTTTTCGGGTAAAAATGCTTTACATTGAGGTAAAAAGATAATATAGTACACAAATCGGTTATTAATTACCTTTAAGCGGGTAAATAATTACTGATTACTTCAAGGTGCATTCTTACAGATTGATAAAATAATTTTTATTCTATCACTTAATGCGATGACTTAATAACTGAAAAGAGGTAAATATCATGAGCAATACTTATTTAACAACTGATGAGCTAGCCGAACGTATCAAGTACGACCCACGTACTATCCGCAATCAAATGAAAGACACTGTTTTGATTGAGAATATTCATTACATACGCCCTTTTGGTGGTCGTAAGATTTTATATGTCTGGGAGCGTATCGAAGAGGATATGTGTAAGCCAGTTATGAGCGCCATCAACGGTATGGCACTTCAGTAATAAAAGGAGAATTACTATGGCTACTATGCGAGGACGGTTTGGCAAGCTGGTCGTAGACTTCCGCTACTTAGGTAAGCGCTGTCGAGAGAAAACCAGTTTAGAAGACAATCCAGCTAATCGTAAAAAATTAGCGCAAGTCTTGAAAAAAATGGAAGCTGAAATAACCCTAGGTATCTTTGATTACGCTACTTACTTCCCAAAGAGTGAACGAGCGCAGGAAATGAATGCACTGGCTGATAGAGCGGAAGCTTGTATCAGTCGTAACCCTACCTTTAAGCAGTTTTCAGAGATTTGGTATGAGGAGAAAAAGATTGAATGGCGGCCGAGTTATCGGCAAAAGACGCAGATTATTTTAAATAAGTACTTGTTGCCTGAGTTTGGTGGTAAAGCAGTGCATGCCATAAAAAAACCAGACTTGCTGACCTTCCGTAGCTCTCTCGCCAAAGTTCGTTACGGTAAAGATGGTCAGTCAAGTCTGTCAGTAGCACGGATCAACCAGATCATGATACTTCTTCGTATGATACTAGAAGAAGCATCAGATCGCCATGAGTTTGAGATGCCTTATAAAAATATTAAGAATCTCAAGCAAGCTCGTCCGGATGTAAATCCGTTTACATTGAGTGAGGTATGGCTGATTTTAAAACATGTCCGTGCGGATTATAAGCCCTACTACACCATTCGCTTTTTTACCGGGATGCGTACCAGTGAGATTGATGGGCTTAAGTGGGACTGCATTAACTTTGATCGGCGTGAGATCAGTATTCGCGCAGCATTAGTAAACGGTGAGATGGGTCCGACTAAGACGTTGGGTTCACAACGTGATATTGCGATGTCGCAGTTGGTCTATGACGCCCTACTAGAGCAGAAGGCACGCACCTTTGGTAAGTCAGAGTTTGTTTTTTGCAATTCACAGGGCAATCCGATGGAGTACCGTAATGTGAACCGGCGGGTATGGAAACCCACGCTTGCCCTACTCGGTCTTAAACATCGGCGTGCTTATCAAACTCGACACACGGCAGCGACGCTTTGGCTGGCTGCTGGTGAAAATCCTGAGTGGATAGCCCGGCAGATGGGTCACAGTAGTACAGAGATGCTGTTTCGGGTGTATAGCCGCTATGTGCCTGATATCACCCGTCAGGATGGCTCAGCGATGGATAACTTGCTCTTAGCGAGTAAGGAGAAGTTAACCAGCGCATCGAATAGCTCTGAAGCTGATGTACTGATTGCTAATGCACAAACAGACAAGGAGACGTCACAATGACAATTATCAATTATGAAGAGCTGTTTGCTAAGTTTAAACCTGATGGCGCGATCAGTGAAGATGCGAATGAGATTGCTAATGCATTGATGCGTGAGTTGTACGTTCCATCTGGCCATAACCTAGCACGCTTCTTAGGAGTGAAGCGCTGCTTTGATAATGATATGGCGATGCGGGTATGGGTACAGAAGCGCTTGGATGCGAATCTTGACTATGTGATTGAAGATATACGTTGTCAGCTTCAGAGCGAGCTTTATGAGCTATTACCGCACTCCGACTATGTCGGCTACTAAGGAGGATGTGATGAGTGTAAAGCTTCAGCCGAATATGACGCAGAATGCACGAGATCTAAGAATCTGTGAAGATTACTGGTCATATAATAACGAAAGTGATTATATCGCACATGTAGAAACCGTCTGTGAAAAGTATGACATTAGCGCACAGGTACTGTTCGAAACAATCAGTGAGTGTTTTGCTTATTTAGATGATGTGCGATGCGAATACTGTGGTTATGTGTGCCCTTTACAGATACCAGCAGACATTCCGTATATGCGAGCAAAAGAGCGTTGGTGCTGTGAGGTATGTGAGCATGCTATATGGCGGGAACATAATCATAGATAACCCCAGTTCGGGATAAGCCACATTGTAACTCATTGATACTATTTACAATGTAGCTACCTGCCCTTGCTGAGGCATGTTTTTGATGGTGGGTTTATAGGGAAACCAGCAATAAGCAATCAAACCTGACAGCAAGTTTGTGATAAACCCCGTGACACTACGATGGCGTGAGTGTTCGATTTGGCACAAGTTTTTAAGCTCTCCAAACACCGTTTCAACCAAAGAGCGATGATTGAGTAGTGCCTCATCCATAGGCTCAAGTAATTGGGGTTTCATATTACGCCGAAGTTTGGTTATCAACGTGGTATCACTGTGTTTTGTGAGCCACTCGTTTAGGGCTTTACTGATATAGCCTCTATCCCCAAACACCTTGCCAAACACAGGCGTTGCCATATCCTTAACAGGCACTCTGTCATCCGTATTGCCCGCAGTGACTTTAACAGATACAAGCTCGCCCTTATGATTGATAATGGCGTGCAGCTTAAAGCCATAGAACCAGCCCATGCTGCTTTTGCCTCGGGTTGCAAGTCCTTCAAAGACTTTATGACGGTAGATACGCTTGTTATGACAAACTGCTATCTTGGTTGAATCAATATAGCTGATACCCGTACAGTCGCCCATCATGCTTTGCAAGTAGCTGCACAGTGGCATGATACTGCGCGGCACAAGCTCTATAAATCGCGAGTAGCTCGGCAGATTTGGAAACGCCCGTTTCATCATGCCAAGCATGTGATGGTAGTAAAATGCCTTAAACTGTCGATACCGTAATTGATGAAACAGTACCAAGATGGTCATCATCTCTGCTACACTTATCTGGCATGCTCTTAGCCGTTGACGGCCCGTTGCGATTAAATGAGCGTCAAACTCAGGTTTGAATTGCTGATAAAAGTCGTCAATATGGCAGTATAGTTCGGTTAGGTTGTCCATGTAAGAAGTCCTTGTTGTGAAGTTTGTCTTGGTAAACTCACTTTAGCAACTTTGGACTTCTTTTTTATCTTTTTTTTGAGCCCTTATCCCGAACTGGGGTTAGATAAGTCGTTCAAGATATTAAAGCCAGACAACTTAGGTTGTCTGGCTTTTTATTCATGCTTCTCTCTTAAATGTAGTAAAGGTCTTAATGAGCCTCAGCATATATCATTCTTAAACGAAAAGAATTAGGGCGTGTCATCAATTAAGCCAAACGACACAAGAAACTAAGTGAATGGCACTAAGGAAATGACTGGCTAACTTATCATAGCGAGTGGCAATCGCACGATACTGCTTAATCTTGGCAAAGAAGTTCTCTATTAGGTGCCTCGCTTTATAAAGCTCTTTATCGAAGTCTCTTGGCTGCAGCCGATGACACTTAGATGGTATAACTGCATTACCTTGCACTGCTTTAATCGGTTCAATAACGCGGGCATCAGCATCGTAAGCTTTATCGGCAAGCCACGTTTGGCTAATACTGACATCAAGCAATTCATCTGAGCCACACAGGTCATGAGCTGCCCCACCTGTTAGATAAAAGCCAGTAGGATTGCCTAGCGCATCTGTTCGAGTATGTATTTTAGTCGTCAGTCCACCTTTGCTGCGTCCAATGGCTTGATCCCTTTTTTTCCAGCACTGTGCTGGTGGGCTTTAACAATCGTGGCATCTAGCATGGCATATTCGTCATCGGATTGTTCAGAGAGTTGATTAAAAACCTGCTCCCATACGCCTTTTTTTGACCAGCGACTAAAACGAGTATGAATCACTCTGAAGTCGCCAAAGCGTTCAGGTAGGTCACGCCAAGGTATGCCGGTCTTGTAACGGTACAGAACCGCTTCTACGAACAAGCGGTTATCCTTTGCAGTAACACCAACGTCACTTGGTTTACCAGGTAGAATGTCTTTAATTCTCTCCCATTGGTCATCACGTAGGGCATGTCGTCTTGTCATAGTCATTGAGCTCAAATTCCTAAATACGATCTAAGTATAGCTTATTCTGAAATATCTATGCTAATTGATGACACGCCCTAGATTTAGTACTGTTGTAATAGCTGCTTCTAACAACCCCAAACAGTTCACATAGTTTGTGTTTGCTAATATGCTTATGATGCTCTGCAAGCTTGATTATTAGCGATAGACGCTGAGATTGTCTTGGGCTAGCAGAGCAGATGCCTTTTTTAATATATCTCGCTCCATCTTAAGCTGCTTGATCTGTTTTTCAAGCTCTTGTATACGCCGTAATTCAGGCGTTAGGGCTTTGCCTTCTGATGGCATGACACCTTGCTGTTCTTTACGGTATTTATATACCCAATTCTCTAAGGTGGTTTTGCCGATACCTAATGAGTTGGCTACTTCTGGTATCTTCCTGCCTTGATCTTCAACCAGTTTAATGGCTTCTAGCTTAAATTCTTGGCTGTAGCGTCCGCGTTTGTTGGTCATACTAGTTTCCTTCTTTGGGTTAGTATAGCCTTGTATCTTGAATAACCGCTTAATACTGCCAACGAAAGTTGATAAAATAAAGTAATTATTCATGAGCATTGAGAGTATGAGTATAACCTTAGTGCCTAGACACTGTGTAAGAGATTATGCCCAATGCTCATCCCATCATCTTCATATTCTGAATGGTATCCAAGTGCCTCGCCATCTACCAAGGTGTCATGAGTGACACTGCATAGACAAGGGAAGACAATAAGATGACACACTATATCGGCATAGACGTCAGTAAAAACAAGCTAGATATCGCCTGGCTCAAAGCCACTGATAATCTCAAATTTAAAACCAAAGTCTTTAAAAATGATTACGGTGACTACGCTGCTCTTATCAACTGGCTCATTGCTAACATCACTGACGACTTAAGTAATATTCACATCACGGTCGAGGCCACAGGAGTCTATCACGAGAACATCGCCTACTACCTATTTGATAAAGGTCTTAACGTCAGTATTATCAATCCTGCTTATATCAAAAGCTATGCTGCTAGTTTAGGAAGTCGCAACAAGACGGATAAAAAAGACAGTATGTTATTAGCCCGCTACACCTATAGTGCTAAGCCTAAATTATGGACACCGCCGCCAGCAGAGGCGCGTCACCTCAAGTCATTATTGTCGCGCTTAGACGCACTACAAGAAGACTTACAACGTGAGCTGAATCGATTGGAAAAAGCGCAGGCCACAGACACCGCTCCTATCGTTAAAGCTTCTATTGAGCATATGATAGCCTCTTTGCAAGCCGCTATTGTTAAGCTCAATGGTGATATTGATGACCATATCGATCATCATCACAATTTAAAGCAAGATCAGACTCTACTACAAACTATTAAAGGCGTCGGCCCTGTTGTCTCAAAGCAGATGGTGTCGCTGATGCATAATAAGCAGTTTAGTCAAGCGTCACAAATGGCCGCCTTTTTAGGCTTAGTTCCCAAACATAGTGAATCAGGGCTATTTAAAGGCAAGTCTCGCTTAGCAAAGAATGGCTCAAGTGATATCAGAGCCAAACTGTATATGCCAGCGCTAGTCGCCATTAAGCATAATCCTGATATTAAGGCGCAGTATGAGCGACTGCTTGCTAATGGTAAGTGCAAAATGCAGGCTGTCTGTGCAGCGATGCGCAAGCTTGTGCATATCTGTTTCGGTGTGATTAAACATCAGCAGTCTTACCAAGCAAAAGTTGAGCTAATTAGTGCTTGATTTGGCTTTTTTAAGATGGTATCTCTTATCTACTGTCCTATTTCATTATGCCCTGTTATCCAATAGAATTTACACAGAATCTGGGATGGAGCCCAAACTATTGCTATCATTAACCTACAGCTAAAGATTCAAGTCCTCACTAGGGAGCCGAACCAATAAAAGCACCTGATTGGTTCACCATAGGTATACGTTGCTTAAACAGTATTTATTTATCTTCTAAAAATACTTAAAATGTATATCACCTAATTCCAACTATTATCTGGGTGAGGCAAAGTGTCAACTCGACCTTCCCAATATTTTGCTTGCTCTGCATATTTTAAATCAATGGTCTTTAGCCCCTTATACAATTCTTTCAATTCATTTGTAGCAATATAACTTCCTTGCTCGGCAAGATGTGTGAGTTCCTCAAGTTTTGGGTCAAATAGTTGGTGAATCACTTCTAAAGTGTGGTTATCAAGGGTCTCATCCATTCGATTGATGTAACTTTTTACTAATATAGCCTTCGTGTCTAAGTGCTCTGCTTTGGATAGCAAATAAGCAGCCACGGCTTCAACGCTACTCTCAGTCTCATGCTGTAAATTAATAGGATTGTTATCACTGATATGTCTTTGTTTTTCTATGATTGCTCTCGCAACCATAGAATTAAGTAATGGTGATACATCGTTAGGGCTAAAGGATTGATGGTAGTCAACCACATAGCTCATATACTGCACGGCTTTAGCATCGTCTTTAGGTACGAATTCGCCTAAATAACTATGAACCGCCATATAGATGTATACGTTTATGAACTTGTCTGGATCGTGCTTTTTCTGTTTTACCGGTTCTACGTTTTTAATTATTTGGTCAAGTTCTTCATTATCTAAACCTCTATATTTAGAGAAGCCTTCTGGTACATCACGAATAATTATCTCCGCTATCTTGTCTAAGTCGTGTTCAAGTTGCTGGTACAGCGCAACAGCCTCTTTGTCACTACTGAATGGCTTACTGGCTTTGCATGGTTGAAAGTCTTCCACTTGAAGATCTAAGTCATTAGAATGAACTTCAATACCATTTGGCGTTTGTGTGACATTATTCAGATCAATGGAGGTGTCAGACTGTTCAACGTGCTTGTAGATGTCACAACTTGATGAGCTGTCAGTAACGCTTGATACGTTAAAAGACTGGTTAGGTGTGCTTTGAGCGATTGCCATTGATGAGAGCGTAGCAAGCACAGCAACTGACAATATAGATAAAATTGGGTTTAGACACTTATTAATATTTACTTTTTTGTTGTACATAGTGCACTTTCCAGTATATTTGATTGAACCGCCCCGACTATATCGGAGGCTGATTTACTTGAGTCAGGCAGCAATGCCTGACAGGGTTAAATTATCATAATATCGTTTTTCAAACTCAAAAGGTGACACATAACCAATCGTGCTATGCAGTCGTATTTTATTAAACCAGTCCACCCATTCAAGGGTTGCCAGTTCAACATCATTGATACCAGTCCAGTTCTCCTTTAAATAGTCAATTACCTCAGATTTATAGAGTCCATTGACCGTTTCAGCCAGTGCATTATCGTATGAATCACCAGTCGTGCCGACAGAAGCGATGATACCAGAGTCACACATTTTGTCAGTATAGCGAATGGATAAGTACTGAACCCCGCGATCACTGTGATGAATCACATCTTTGGGGTTGTTCCTGTCTGCAATGGCTTGATTAAGCGCAGCCATAACCATATCGGTATTCATGCGATTAGATACTTTCCAGCCAACGATAGCGCGAGCAAACACATCAATAATAAAAGCGGTATACACCCAGCCGCTTGTCGTCTTGATATAGGTAAAATCTGCAACCCATAGTTGGTTAGGACGATGAGCATTAAAGTTACGATTAACCAAATCATCAGCACGCTTTTGGTCGTCACGGCTGTTGGTGGTAATCTTACCCTTACCGCGCCAGATGCCTTGCATACCATACTGCTTCATTAATCGCTCTACGGTACACCGAGCAATACATAATCCTTCTGCTTTCATCTGCTGCCAGACTTTACGCGCACCGTAACGGCATTTGCTATCCTGCCAAATACGTTTAATCTCACCGATGTAATAGTCGTCATGCTGACTGCGCAGTGAACGCTTGTGTGGGTTGTCGCTTAAGTCTTGAGCACGATAATAAGTTGACGGGGCAATCGGTAGGACTCTACAGATCAGCTCGACCCCATAAAGGTGTTTATTGTCGTCGATGAAGTGAATCATGATTTTAGTCAGCGGCCCTTCTCCGCCTGGGCTTCAAGACCAGCAGCCTTACGTATAATCTCATTGGCTTGCTTAAGCTCTTTATTCTCGCGTTCAAGCTCTTTAATACGTTGCTCTTGGCTTTGAGCTTGCACTGAAGCAGGAATGGTTTGATCGATGTGCTTTTTATGCCAAGACCGCAGAGTTTCAGGCGTGCAGCCAATCGGTAACCCTCCCAAACTTAAGACACCTAATAAATAGAATTAAGCTGCCTGATTGAGTTTCTGTATCGGTGTAAAACCGCCATTGCCCATGTTTGGGCGCTTATGATTATAATGGTATAACCAGTTTTCTGCTTGTGCGCGTACCTGCTCTAGATTATCAAACAGCTCCTGATTTAACCAATCATATCTCATGGTTCTGTTAAAGCGCTCTACATACGCATTTTGCTGTGGATTGCCAGGTTCAATATAGCTTAAGATGATACCTTGCTGCTCAGCCCAGTCTTTGAGCGCATTGCTGATGTATTCAGGGCCGTTATCGCATCTTATCTGCACAGGTTTGCCTCGGTACTCAATAAGCTGATTAAGACTGCGTATGACCCTCCCGGCCGGTAGCGAGAAGTCGACTTCAACGGTGAGTGCCTCACGGTTGTAATCATCAATGACATTGAACAGTCTAAAGCCACGGCCATCAGTTAAGCCGTCGTGCATAAAGTCCATGCGCAAGCTTTGGTTAATCCTATCAGGTACTGCTAATGGTATTGGTTTAGCACGTTTAATGCGACGCTTAGGTTTGATTCTAAGGTTGAGTTCAAGCTCGCAGTAGATGCGATATACCCGCTTATGGTTGTACGGCAGTCCTAGCACATTACGCAAGGTTAAAAAGCACAAGCCAAAGCCCCAGTTCTTGTTCTCATCAGTCAGTTTGATAAGTAAGTCCGCTATTTGCTGGTTCTCATCTGTTACCACCGACTTGTGATAATAACAGGTGACGCTGATGTTAAAGATACGGCAAGCCCTGCGGATACTGATGCCATGCTCTTTAATATAGTGACAAGCCATCTCTGTGCGCCTGAGGGGCGCTACCACTTTTTTGACATGGCATCCTGTAGGATGTCGGACTTAAGACATTCATCAGCGTACATCTTCTTTAAGCGGGCATTTTCAACTTCAAGCTCTTTAAGACGGCTGATAAGTGTGGCGTCCATACCACCATATTTAGATCGCCAGTTGTAGAAGGTACTTTGGCTGATGTTATGCTCACGGCAGAGCTCGGTAATAGGGACGCCTTGTTCGGCTTGTTTTAGGATGTTGACGATTTGGTTGTCGCTAAAGCGTGTCTTTTTCATAGGATTCTCCTGCTGGTGTATTTTAGCAGTTAATCTCTATTTGTAAGTGTTCTTATTTATTGGGGGGATTACCAATCTTAGGGGCAATGGCTTGAATAGCTGACCAGGTGGAGGGGTAATCGCCTGCCGCTTCAATCAGCATGCGAACGGCGCGTTCTTTAATCTCAGGAGTATAGGTTTGTCTTTTCATTGTCGTATTCTCTCAGAATATTAGGTCTCCGACAATCCCGGGGCGGTTCACAGATACTATAGCGTCCTGCTCTCTTTATTGAAGAAAATCATTTGCACAATAACAAATGAAATGTCTTTTTTGAACTACCAAAACTTCCAACTATTTTTCTTGGGCTCAGTGCTTTTAGGTAATTTATAATCCTCAGCAAAATCTGGATATTCACTTTTGACTCGAATAAGAAGGTTAACAAGAAAATCATTATAATAGTTATCTGACTTCGACGAAGAAGGTAAAACTCCTAAAGGAGTTTTCAATAGAAAATGATCAGCCTTAATAGTGTTTAAATTATTTTTCTCTCTTGACTTTTCTACAATTAAAACCTCAAAAGGATAGTAAAAGAACTCATACTTCCCAAAATCATAATACTTTTGGAACCTTTTATCTTCTTCAAAGAACTTTGCTTCATTTATATGTCTATTACAAGCATCAATAAAAAGCTCCTCTAGCGTATGACACCCTTCAAGACTCCAATCTTCAATAATTTTTTTGTATACATCGTCAGTAGGCTCAAATTCAATTACGCAAGGAATATTCCATCCCTGTTGTCTATTAAGAAAATTCAAAACAAAATATTGGGCATCTGAAGGTCTTTCTTGATTTTCAACACCACTAACAACATCAAACTTAATATTGATAATCTCAAACAGGTCTTTAGTTAACTGGTATGACTCTCGCTCCCAGTCAAGAATAAACAAATGAGCAATTAGAAATACGATACTATCTAAAGATAGCCCTGTATTGACAAAATCTCTCTCACCCCTAATAAACTCTTCGACATTCTGCTTGTAGAAAAATATTTCAAGGCGTAATCCCCAGTAGTACCTTAAGGTGAAGCTATTAATTTCATCTTGATTACTAGTGAGCTATGCTGAAGAAACCGTACAACTAAACTTGGTAAACTAAGCACAATTATAGGAGTTTACCATGACCAAGAAATTAAGAACCTACAGTAACGAATTTAAAGCTGAAGCTGTCAAGAAGATAGCAGATAATAATGGCAATATCTCAGCTACTGCAAAGCAGTTAGGTATTGCCATGCAAACGCTATCAAACTGGCATAACAAAGCCAATCAAGGCAAGCTTGTTGGTACAGAACAATATGATCCACAGCTTATGGCCATTATAGAAGAGAACAAGCGTCTCAAACGACAGCTTAAAGTTGCCGAAGAGGAGCGAGAGATACTAAAAAAGGCCACAGCGTACTTTGCAAAGCACAGCTAGTCAGGTACGCCTTCATTGAAAATAATCAGCAGCTTTTTAGCATCACCACTATGTGCCGTGTATTGAGCGTTAAGCCATCGAGCTACTACGATTGGCTAGGTCGTGATCTTAGTGAACAGCAAATACACCGCAACCAGTCTGAGCTACTGGTTAGAGCCGCTCACAGTGAAACTAAAGAGCGTTATGGCGCAGATCGACTGCATGCTCATCTAAGCGAGCAAGGCCATAACATTAGCCTGTATATGGTCAGAAGTATTAAAGAAGAACATGGTATCAAATGCCGTCGCCACAAACGCTTTAAAGTTACCACCGACTCCAATCACAACAAGCTGGTTTATCCAAACGTACTGGATCAGCAGTTTGATGCCAAGCGTCCTAATGAATCTTGGGTCAGTGACATTACTTATATCTGGACACATGAGGGCTGGCTGTACTTAGCAGGGGTTAAAGACCTCTATACTAAAGAGCTTGTCGGCTACGCTATCAATAAGCGCATGACCGCAGATCTAGTTTGCAGTGCATTGAACATGGCCATCAAGAATAAACGGCCAAGCAAAGGGCTAATCGTGCACTCTGACAGAGGCAGTCAGTACTGCAGCCATGCCTATCACAAGATCATCAAGCAACAACAGTTCACAGGCTCTATGAGCGGCAAGGGAAATTGTTATGACAATGCGCCCATAGAGAGCTTCTGGGGCACACTAAAGAATGAATTAGTGTATCACCAAGACTATAAAACAAGGTTTGCAGCCATCAGCGATATCATTGGCTATATTGAGCTGTACTACAACCAAACAAGAATTCAAAAGGGCTTGGGCTATAAATCGCCAAGACAGGTGTGGTTTGATTATTATCGTCAGGCTGCGTAATTAAAATCTCCCAAGTTTGACTGTACGGATTTGACGGCAGGGGTCAAACTTATGAGCGGCGAGCTAAACGTGTAAATCAAGGAGTGATAATGAACCGAGTCCAAGCCCAACAACTATTGCAAACTGCCTTGGCAAATCCGGCAGCTGAATTCCGTGATGGACAATGGGAAGCCATTGATGCGTTGGTCAATCTTCGACAGAAACTTCTAGTGGTGCAGCGAACCGGTTGGGGTAAAAGCTCGGTCTACTTTATTAGTACTAAAATCTTACGTGACCGAGGTATGGGGCCAACGATTATTATCTCGCCCTTACTTGCCCTGATGCGCAACCAGATCGAATCGGCCCAGCGTTTGGGCATCGTAGCGGAGACCATGAATTCTACGAATACTGATGAATGGCAGTCGGTGACTCAACGCATTCTTAATAATGAAATAGACTGTTTGTTGATTTCTCCTGAGCGCTTAGCTAACGACAGCTTTATCGAAAAGGTGTTACAGCCGATTGCCGACCGCATCGCTCTGATGGTGATTGATGAAGCGCACTGTATTTCTGATTGGGGTCATGACTTTCGCCCAGATTATCGCCGTATTACAAATATCTTGCGCCAGTTACCCCCCAACACGCCAGTACTGGGTACTACAGCAACAGCTAACAACCGTGTAATCGAAGACATACAAACCCAGTTGGGTGACATCAATATTCATCGTGGTCCACTAACTCGTGAAAGTCTCGCTCTACAAACCACCCTATTGCCCGATCAGGCTTCACGATTAGCCTGGTTAGCACAGGTGATACCTACGTTACCCGGTACAGGTATCGTTTATACCTTAACAGTAAGGGATGCTGAGCAAGTGGCCGAGTGGCTAGTTGCTAATGATATAGATGCCAAGGCATACCACGGCAGTGTTACACATGATAGCTTTGAAGACAGTAATACCTATCGCCAGCATCTAGAAGATCTCCTTCTCAATAACCAGTTAAAGGTGTTAGTAGCCACCACGGCGCTGGGTATGGGTTACGACAAGCCTGATTTAAGCTTTGTGATTCATTATCAGGCGCCAGGTTCTATCGTTGCCTATTACCAACAGGTGGGCCGTGCTGGTCGCGGTATTGATCAGGCTGTGGGTATATTGATGTCAGGTATGGAAGATCATAATATTCATGAGTTCTTCCGAGAATCGGCTTTTCCTTCAGAAGTGCAAGTGAATGAGATTTTACAGGTATTGGAAAACAGCGATAGCTTGTCGATTCGCAGTATGGAAGAGCAAACTAATCTGCGTTATGGCCAGATTGAAAAAGTACTGAAGCTGCTGAGTGTGGAAAGTCCGGCGCCTGTAATTAAAGATGGCAGCCGTTGGGTTAGGACACCTGTGCCCTATAAAATGGACCATGCCCGAACTACTCACTTAACAGAACAACGTGTACAAGAATGGCAAGAAGTGCAGAAATATCTGGATAACACTAATTGTAAGATGACATTTTTACGCCGTGCGCTAGACGATCTAGATCCTACGCCGTGCGGTAAATGTTCGTCTTGCTTAGGTAAACCTGTTATCAATATTTCGGTTGATCCTATTTTGGCACATCGTGCAGGTACTTTCCTTAAGCACGCAGAAATGGTGATTACCCCAAAAGCACAAGTTGCAGCCAATGCGTTTTTGGATTATAACTTTCGCGGCAATCTACCTCAGAAACTTCGCGCACAAGAAGGCCGTGTTTTGTCCCGTTGGGGAGATGCAGGTTGGGGGAAGATGGTTGCCGACAATAAGCATGCAGGTCGATTTAGTGATGAATTAGTTAAAGCCATAGCAGAAATGATTCAACAACGTTGGCAACCCAATCCAATGCCTCAGTGGGTGTGTTGTGTGCCGTCACGCTATCATTCTGAGTTGGTACCGGATTTTGCACAACGTTTGGCTGATCGATTAGGTTTACCATTTGTAGATGCCGTGAGTAAAATTAAAGATAATCAACCTCAAAAAGGCCAGCAAAATCGCTTCCATCAATGTCGCAATCTGGATGGTGTATTTGCAGTAACTCAGCTATATGAGGGACAACCGGTTTTATTAGTAGATGATATTGTAGACTCTGGTTGGACACTCACAGTAATTGCGGCACTTTTAC
Source organism: Psychrobacter sp. YGAH215 (assembly GCF_007280595.1). NCBI lineage: Bacteria > Pseudomonadati > Pseudomonadota > Gammaproteobacteria > Moraxellales > Moraxellaceae > Psychrobacter > Psychrobacter sp. YGAH215. Next base: position 306,960 of record NZ_VKLR01000001.1, read on the forward strand.
AGCAAGCAGGTAGCGGTTTGGTGTACCCTATTGCGCTTGCCTCATCTTCGGTGAAAGATTCATGAATACATCTAACTTATTATCTCCTACAGCCCAAGCAACCCTGCTACTAACGAGCTATTTTTCAAAATCCAGTAACGAAAGTGCTAAGCCACTAAGTAATGCAGAATGGGGTCGCTTTGCCTTGTGGTTAAAAGAAAAGTCTATTACACCAGCTGACCTATTGGTTGGCGATCCTCAATCCTTGCTGCAAGGCTGGCATGATACGCGTATCAGTGCGGAGCGTATCATTGAATTGTTGAAGCGTGGTCATAGCCTTGCACTGGCTATGGAGAAATGGCAACGTGCAGGCCTTTGGGTAGTAACACGTTCCGACACGGAATATCCGAAGCGATTAAAACAGCGATTGAAAACAGACTGCCCTCCTGTATTGTTTGGCTGCGGAAATAAAGACTTATTAAATTCAGGTGGCTTAGCAGTGATCGGCTCGCGCAATGCTAGTGATTCAGACCTCGCCTTTACAGACCAGATAGGTGCTAAAGCAGCATCAGAAAATATCGCTATTATCTCTGGTGGTGCACGTGGCGTCGATGAGACAGTGATGATTGGGGCTATGCAACAAGGGGGTATGGTCGTAGGCGTAATGGCTGATCGCCTGTTAAGAGCTGCAACCAGTAGTAAGTGGCGACAGGGTCTGATGGATGGCCATGTTGTATTGATATCGCCTTTCTACCCTGAAGCTGGGTTCAATGTCGGTAACGCCATGGCTCGTAACAAATACATTTACTGCCTAGCGGATAGTTCTCTGGTAATTCATTCTGGCAAAAAAGGTGGCACACTCAGCGGCGCACAAGAAAACCTGAAAAAAGCTTGGGTACCATTATGGATTAAACAAACCACAGACAAGGATGCAGCTAATGTCGATTTGGTTGCCAAAGGTGGCAGTTGGTTAAAAGCGGATATTCAAGCTTTCACAATTACAGATTTAGTAAGCAGTAAAGAAAACCTTGTGAATCAGGTAAGCGAACCTATAGGTGATCTATTTTCCACATATGCACAGCCTGAGTTATTTGCCGAAACAGACTTCAAACCTGCGCCAAAATCAGAGCCGGAGAAAGACGTTAACGAAGTAGAATCTGATAGAGCAGTTACCGAGCTACAAACAGAGATTGGATCTGGTTCAGAAGAGGCTGCCGAAAGTAACACTGCACAATTGGAAACTATCGATTTTTATCACCTATTTAGTTCTGAGCTTCAACGCTTGGCGGAGAATCCACTGACTGTCGACGAGCTGATTGAAAGTACTAAACTTCATAAGTCTCAGTTAACTGAATGGCTTAAACGCGCTGTTGATGATGAAGTTGTGAAGAAACTCAATCGCCCAGTACGCTATCAAGTCAAAAATAGTGAATAGAAAGATTGTAATGGCCTAATAAAATAGGTCAGCGTATAAGAGTATATATATTTGCTAAATAGCTAGATGAGTACTAGATTTGAATCGAGTTAAAGATTCAGTCCCGAATGTGAGATCAGTTAACCTACAACAATCCACACTATAACTTATTAGGTAATGTATTCCTCAACATTATAGTGTTTAAAATATCATTAATACCTCTACTTACCATGAATTAATCTTACTTTAACAAGTCAAAAAAGCTCTATATGCTGTTATTTATATAGTGTAGAAGACTGAGGTATAAAGTTTATTTTTCTCGGGTGACATTGTTAATATCGGGGTTGACTATAATGAGCTATTAGTTAGGGTTAGTACTGGGACTCTCCCAAATACGGTATTAAAAATTAATAAATATAACGCCAATCTCAACTTATCGTAGGCTTTTGATTTTTATAGAATTTAAAATTTTAATTGTTTTAACTGAAATTTTAAAAACTAAGTAAACCAATACCTTAGAAAAATAAGTTGAGAGTGGGGTAAATATAGTAATGTAATTCATTACATATTAGGGTTAGATTAATGAACTTTAAAAACCAGTTAGAATCATATTTTAATCAATTTGAAGCTTCACCAATACTTTTTGTAGGTTCTGGTCTATCTCGACGTTATCTAAATATTAACTGTTGGGAGGGTTTGATGCAGCAGTTTGCTGAAGGCATTGGTGAAAGCCATATTAAACTAAAGACTCAAGCTGATGGTGATTTAACTAAATATGCTCAGTTACTATCTAGTATATATTCTGAAACTTGGTGGGACACTGAAGAAGCCAAAGAACTTATACCAGGGAACAATGACCTCTTTATCAATGCCCAGTCACCTTTAAAAATATCAATCGCAAACTTTATTCGAGAGGCTTCTAATAATGTAACAACTGATGAAACATTACTCCAAGAAATAGAATTGCTTGCTAAAGCTAATATAGATGCCGTAGTTACTACTAACTGGGACATATTTCTAGAAAAAAAGCTTCCTAAATTTACTCCTTTTATAGGACAAGATGGGCTAATTACAGGACGTAGTCATGGAATTGCAGAAATATACAAAATTCATGGTTGCTGTACGAAACCTAACTCTCTTATTCTAACTGAAAGCGATTATGCTAAATATAGATTAAAAAACCCCTACCTTTCTTCAAAGTTACTTACAATGTTTATTGAAAGACCTGTAATCTTTTTAGGTTACTCTCTAACTGATGAACATATTTCTGAAATACTTGAAGATATAGTTGGATGTTTTCCTGATTCGGGTTTTGAGTTTTTACGGAACAAATTGCTATTTGTTGAATGGAAGCCAGAAGTCACTAAAGCTGCCATTAGTGATTCAGTTATACATAAGAGAATACCTGTAAAATATGTTCAAACGCCCAACTATACCGAATTATTCGAGGTACTTTGTGAAACTAAAAAACGTATTCCTGCACATTTATTCAGAACTATCAAAGATGAGCTTTATGAGTTAGTGCTAACCGATGACCCTAAAGGTAAGTTATATGTTCGAGATTCTGAAGAATTGGAAAATGAATCAGATTCTATTGAATTTGTTGTAGGCTACGGAGCTATCTCGATGGTTAAAAGGTCAGAATCTATCATGGCGTCTAGAGGGTTAGTAGGTTTGGAAAGACTTGACTTAATAAGGGATGTTATCTTTGAGAATGGCAAATACGATGACAAGCAAATAGCACATGAGGTTTTACCTAAACTCTGTAAAGGAAATGCCAGAGTACCTATCTTCCGTTACCTCAACACTAGCGACCTTATTCATACCGATGGTTCTTTGGCTCTAGACGTAACATTAAGCGATAGTGTACAAGCAAAATATGACCAACAACCAAGTGACTTTCGTTCAACAGGGAATGATGTTAAACGATCTAAAAATGTACTCGAAATTAAAATTGGTATTAATGAATTATATCATAAACATGATTTTGGTTTATTTTTGAGAATGCTTCCATACATGGATTTCGGTCTTATAAAAAGAGATGAAGATGATTTACTAAAAATCCTAAAAAAGCATATTGACGTTGCTTTAATTACATCAGGTTTATCAAGTAATTTCTGTAAAGTCGTTTGTATATATGACTTTGTAAAGAATAGCAACCGTTATTGATACTTGTCGATAAATCAAAATCTATTCTTAATCTTTATACATTTAAACCTCTATTTTCATTTTAAAGGATCTAATTAATATATAAGTGACTTTTGCAAAGTGCGGTATATTTTACGGTATATTTTTATTTAATAAAACATTAATCTATATATAGCAGTGCTTACAGCTCACTATTTACCTCCTGCCGTTCCGACCAAACATAGTAGTTAAACAAAAAAGCCAACCATTGATATCAATGGTTGGCTTTTTTTATGCTCATTATTCTTCATAAAGTATTACAAAGACGCTTTAGTAATCGCACTTAGCGCTTCATTGATAACAAAGATTTTGGATTTGATATCTTTAAAACCAAATGAAGTCAGTCTTTGGGTATGCTTTTCTAAATATCTGTTGGCATCGTCCAAATTATCAAACACATAAATCCCGCCCGCTTCTTGCGTTGCTTCGTTTTCTGTCCATAGCTTATAGACCAAACCGTTTTCGGTTGCGATATCTTCAGCCAGCTCTTTCATGGCATCAAAAAACGCACTACCAAAAGGACCGCTATAAGGAAAGTCGATTTGCAAAAGGTACTTCATAATTTAGTCCTCTGTATTACTGAAAGGTTGGCAATCATATATTCTGCCAGATGACTACAACCTTAACATATTACGATTCGCTATAGACTTTTAGTAAGCAAGTCGCTAGGGTAAATACTTTATATTTACTCTGGTTTGTCCTATGTCTGAGCTTACGCCGCGCCTTGATAGCTATGCACCTTGGGAAGCTTATCGGCGACCTTTTGTGCGTGATTTAGCGTATGTACTCGCCTGCCCTAACGTCTTGACGACGTGGTTGGATTTCGCACCGCATCAAACTACCCACAAAGTTGCAATACATAGCGCAGACTTTTGGCAACAGCAGTTTGAAGCTTATAAGCCGCGTTTAAAAGATTTGGATACCACCAATGACTATCAGGCATTAACCCGCTATTTATTAAAACGTCCTAGCCCCAATCGCTTGGGTTTTCACTTTGAGGGTTTACTGTCATTTTGGCTAGAAGATGGCTTTGCACGCAAATTACATCGGTACGAGACGCTTGCCAATAACGTGCAGTTATACAATGGCAAGCAGACAACAGGCGAGCTGGATTTGATTTTGTATAATCATGAATACAATCTGGTTGAGCATTGGGAGTTGGCGATTAAGTTTTTTATGGGTGCCGCACCTTTTGCGCCGATTAATTGGGTTGGGATCAACTCCAACGACAATCTAAAGCGCAAAATGACCCATATGCAAACCAAGCAGTTTTGTAGCATTTGGGTGGATACTGAGAAGCATGGACAAGTTAAGATTGATAAACGTTATGGCGTCATAAAAGGGCGATTCTTTTTGCCAATGAACATCGCTAATTTCGTCTATCCTCACTGGCTAACCCCTAGCTTTCCCATACATGAATGGTGCGATACCACTGATAGCGCTAGTCTTGCGAGGTTTGATATCAGCGTATTGCGCGCCGCCCATTATATCGAATGGTTTAGCAAGCGCGACTTCTATGATGGTCGTCAGTTGCCACTTATCAATTCTGAAAACGGAATCTTAAAAACAGGGCTCTACTTTGAAGGTGATAGACCGATTGTCATTTATCCTCGGCTGCGTGATGGTGTAGATGATTGATTTCTCATAGCTTTTATTTGGGTTTAATACCTCTTAATACTTATCTATGCCTTTCAATAACTCTCAATCACCTGCATCAGTTCATATCTGAGCATATCGGCACTCGGCATGCGTTCGGCATGAAAGCGCACGATAGCAATACCGGCACTGGCAAGCGCTTTATCCTTTTTATCATCCGCCTTTTGCCGCGCTTTACTATTATGCGTCCAATCATCAAGCTCGATGGCCAGCAAGGTAGTCTGCGCATCGATATCCACGATGACATAGTCGACGCTTTGGCGACAAATGCGATTGAACCAAAAGCTACGCTCCGAGGTTTCGTCACTGTTTGCTTCAATGATACGAGACAGCTGAACTTGAACAAAGATATGATATTCAGGCAGCGCATTTTTTAACTTTTTAAAGAAGATAACTTCCGTATCAGTCATAATAGGCATGGGCGCAAATGGCCAAATAGCCAGCTCATCACCGCGCACAGGTGGTGGCTCAGGCTCAGTGGCCTGCTTATCAGAAAACAGTTTTGGCAGGGTGATCAGCCCGACAAATCCAACTGCCAATATTAAAAATATAACGCCAAATGACATGGTTTTACCTTATACATAATGAAAGCCGTCAGCTACGTAGAGGATGTCATTAAATAAAATGACGAAACATAGCTAACCGCGACAAGGCAGCCTTTATAGGCTGACAGGTTATACAGTACAGAAAAGAACAGGAAGAAACAGAAAATAGCGGCGCACATCGTAACCAAGCTTGCCCCAATCAGCAAACAATAAAACAAAAAACACGACAATAGATGTCGTGTTAAAAAATTTAGTGAGAATGATAAAAGTGAAAACGGGCGTAGTTAAAATTGTGCGGTTTATTTAGCGCTAATGGCTATCAGATTGCAGCAATTTAAATTTATTTTAGCGCCAGTATAAAACCCAAGCACTTGTCGTATTAACTTTCGGGTCGCTATTAATCTTATCTTTTAGCGCCAAAGCGGCCACTTTACCGCGCTCAGGGCCAACGATGACGCGCACACCACGACTGGTAGGACTGGTTTTAACTTGATAGCCTGCTGATTGGAATTTTTTTGCCAACTCATCTGCTTTCGCTTGGTCATTCGCCAGTGCCACTTGTACACCAAAACTGCCTTTAGCATCGGTTTCTTTCACCTCTTTACGCGCCTCACTAAGTTTCTGCTGCGCTTCACGCTTGGCATCGGCCGATTTCTTGGCTAACGCTTCTTCTTTTTGACGCTTTTCTTCACGCGCTTTTTCAGCCGCTGCTGCTTCACGTGCTAGGCGATCTACCTGCTGACGCGATGGGATGGTGATATTCTGACCCAGTTGTAGCGAGGTCGACGGTGAAAGGTTATTCGCTTGTGCCAAGACTTCTACGGGCATATTGTGTTGCCGTGCCAGTTTAATCAGCCCATCACCCTTTTTGACCTGATAATCCGTAGGCGATTTTGGCACCTCATTTTTAGCGATTTCTGCAGCTTTTTGTTTTTTCTCAGCTTCAGCCTGTTTTTTAGCCTCTGCCTGCTTTTTTGCTTCCGCTTCCTTTTTACTCTCTGCTAGCTTTTTAGCTGCTGCTTGTTCTTTCAGCTTGGCTTCTTGTTGCGCTTGAGCCACTTTTTGCTGCTCACGGGCGCTATTATCACTCTCAGTTGCCGTGGCAGTATTATCGCTATCTGTACTAGATTTGGTCGCGGTCGCCGTGTCTTGTTCAGCGTCTTTACTCTCCTCGGCTTCTTTATCTTTAGCAGGTGCGGTGCTTGCCAAATATTGCTGACTTTCGGCGCGCGCTTTGGCCAATGCTTGCGCTTCAGCCGCCTCTTGCTCACTTAAAAATTGCTGTGCACGTCTTTCTTGCTCTGCTACGCGGGCGGCGCGCTCTTTTTGTTTTTGTGCCAAGATGCGCTTTTCAGTCTCGATATCAGTCGTCAAGGGTTGTGGAGATTCTTGCGTCGGGCTTTGTTTTTCTATCATCGCTGAAGCAGGTTTTGTTTTATTGCTATCGCCAATTTGTTGCACCATGGCGTACAGCATCACGCTACCGCCAATAATCATCCCAATGCCCAATAAGGCTTGTCTCGAAAAGTTCATCCGTTTACGTCTCTTAGTTGGTAATAAGGTTGATTGAGCGGCGCAACTATCGTCCCAAGCTATGTTTATATAGCTTTAATAAACAATTTTGAAACTTAATATCGCCGCCAGTTACGTCCAGCCATTTTTAAATGCTAAGTCAAGCTGTACATAGCCATTTTAATTTGTACACCCCACTCTCAACTTGTTTTTCTAAGGTATTGGTTTACTTAGTTTTTAAAATTTCAGTTAAAACAATTAGAATTTTAAATTCTATAAAAACCAAAAGCCTACGATAAGTTGAGATTGGCGTATTTGTACATAACATTGTATTGCAGTATGTTAAAGCAGTTTGATTATAAAGCATATTTTTTATACTGTCTGCTATCATGCTTCTCCCAAGACTAACATTAAATCATTATGATTTTAATTTAAATTATCAGCAGCAAGCGCCGCTAGCGCCTCGCCAATTGTATGGAACGAGCCACATACCACGATTAAGTCTTGCGCTTGACTACCCTTTATAACGGCAGCGGTGGCTTCTGATAAGCGTCTAAACTCATGTATTTGCGCACTATCAACATAACTCGTTAAGATGCCTTGTAGCTTCTCAGTGCTGGCTGCACGTGGATAATCAATCTCAGCGATAAACCAATCGCTAATCGGCAAGCCCGCTTCAGTCAAACGCTGCACGACTTTCTTGATATCCTTATCGCCCAACATAGAAAACAGCATTTTAATGCTGACAGGTTTACTACTTAAGTGTGCGCAACTATTTTGCGTTGCTAGATGCTGCTGCCAAAGTGGTAATAATTGCGCCAATAAAAACTCAACGCCTTGCTCGTTATGCGCCACATCAAACAGCCAATGACGGTTATGGGTCTCACGATAATCAAAACGACCGGCAAGCTTGACCGTTTGCAATGCCTGTTCAATAGCACTTTTATCGATATTTAATGGGCTTGCCAGCACCGCTGATAAAGCATTGGAAGTATTAGTCAAGGATAGCGCGGGGCGCGGTAGTTGCATAGTGACAGCAGCATTACTATATTGCCAAACGTCGGTATCTACTTCACGATAATTAAAGTCTTGTCCAGCTTGATAACAAGTTGCCTGATGCGTGGCAATCGCTTGCTGTACACTCGCTGGCATCGTCTTATCGCCATAAACTAGGGTAATACCATCGCGTAGGATTCCTGCTTTTTCACGGCCGATGTCTTCGACATTATCGCCTAGCCAATCGACATGATCGATAGCGATATTGGTAATCACCGCCATATCAGGATCAATGATATTAACCACATCTAAGCGACCGCCGAGCCCCACTTCTAACACCCAAACATCACAATCTGCTTCGGCAAAGATTAATAGTGCGGCCAATGTTGTCATTTCAAAAAATGACAAGGTTAAAGCGCACTGTAACCTTGCCGCCTCTACCTTGCTAAAGGCATCAATCAAGGTCTCATCACTGACCATCTCGCCATTGATGCGCACGCGCTCGTTAAACACACTCAGATGCGGTGATTGGTACAGCGCGGTTTTATAACCTGCCGCTTGGCATATCTGCGCGATGACCGCGGTCGTTGAGCCTTTACCGTTGGTGCCCGCTACGGTAAACACATAAGCATCGTCTTTGGCTGACTGCACCACGCCTAACGCTTCAGCAACCGGCAATACGCGTGACAAGCCCATATCTATCGCCGAGACATGAATTTGCTGCATATAATCAAGCCATTCGGTCAAACTCGAGTGCTCATTAGGAATGTTAGAATTAGAAACGGTAGAGTCAGACATGGGCGGAACCTATATGGAATTTTTCGGGAAAATAGAGAATGAGAAAATGCTTAATTAGGAAATAGAGACAGTATATAACTACCTAGCCAAAAAGCAAAAATAGCATTTACCGTTATTAACGATAAATGCTATTCGTAATTCTTACTTAGTCGATTTAATTTAAAAAGTATACAGTTTAAAAAGAATACAGTGCTGCTGGGATAAATTTTGCAAAGCCTCTGGAGTGCGAAGCGCACAGCAAGCGAGGAAAATTTATACCAGCAGAACGCTATTTCTAACGTTCTTATTTTATACTGAAATAATTTTACTTAGTCGGCAAAGCTAAGCCTGCTATTAAGTATTGATAAGCTCAATTGCCTGTTTTTTTTACCAGCTCAGCACATGTTAAGCATCAACATTCGGTACGCGGCATAGTTTTGCCAGCAGACGGTAAATGGTATCAATGAGCTGATGACGGTGCACCACTTCATCGACCACCCCGTGCTCTAATAAGAACTCGGCACGCTGGAACGGCTCTTCTAGCGTCTCACGCACCGTTTGTTCAATCACGCGCTTACCAGCAAAACCAATCATGGCCTTCGGTTCTGCCAAATGAATATCGCCAAGCATAGCAAGCGATGCCGTCACCCCGCCATAAACAGGATTGGTCAATACCACGATATATGGCACACCAGCTAAGCGCAAACGCTCAATCGCCGCTGCCGTACGAGCCATTTGCATCAAGGATAGCAGACCCTCTTGCATACGCGCGCCGCCAGAGGCCGCAAAGCAGATTAAGGGTACTTTATCTTTAAGTGCTTTTTCAGCCGCTTCTACAAAACGGTCACCAACCACCGAGCCCATAGAGCCACCCATAAAACGGAAGTCAAAGGCACACGTCACGATATCAAGATTGCGCAATTTACCATACATCACAATCATTGCTTCAGACTCACCGGTTTTGTCTTGTGCTTCGCTCATGCGCTGCGGATACGGCTTACTATCCACAAAGCTCAATGGGTCTTTGGCAGTGAATTGCTGTCCTAGCTCACCCTCTACTTGGTCGAGTAGCCAGTTTAAGCGCTCACGCGCACTCATCGGTAAATGATGGTCACAATGCGGGCAGACATAGCAATTGAAAATCAGCGCCGTATTGGTAATCATTGAATGACAGCTACTACACTTAGTTGACGGTTCAGTTTCGACAGCCGTCAAAGGTGCAGTCAATTGCTGTTTAATGCCCGGTATCGGGCGCTCAAACCATGATTGCCCAGCGGAACTGCCCTTTTTTTCAGTCGTGCCTGTTTCAGTATTATTTGCAGTGGTCATATCAGGTTTTGTTATCGTATCAGTCATAGTATTCGCCATTATCAAAGGCTTATCGACAAGTCGGCCAGCTTGGTTTAATTGGCTTAGTCTCTTGTCCCTAAGAAGTCCGTTTATAAGAATCAATTTAAAAGTCACATATCGTTATAACATCAGCAGTTATAAAGAGCGCTTATACGCAACTGTAACAATTTATATGGGATGTTAGTTTACACACGTAAACTAACTTTAGCAAAGTCATTTACCTGTGTCTTTATAAACATTGTTATAAAAATTGCGCTGACCTTCTAAGCCTTTCAAATTTAGATACCAATAAACTCGATATAATATTAGGCGGTTAAACTATCAAGTGCGCCGCGTAACTCGTCCATTTTTGCCATAATTTTTTGCTGAGCAGCTGCGACCGCAGTCGCATCTTTAGCATCGATATCAGCAAAGTTTTGCACCAGCGCACTACCGACGATAATACCATCGGCGTGCTGACCGATCGCTTTGGCAGAGGCCGCATCACGAATACCAAAGCCGACACATACTGGCAAATCGGTTTCTGCTTTAATCGCTTGCACTTGGGTAGCCACATCATCGGTATCGAGCGTCGCCGAACCGGTCACGCCTTTTAACGACACATAGTAAATATAACCACCGCAATGGGTCAGAACTTGCTCACGGCGCTCAGGCAAGGTCGTTGGCGATAATAAGAAAATCTCATTCATCGCATGCTCAGTCAAATGCTGCGTGAAGCTGCCCGCCTCGGCTGGTGGCAAATCAACCATCAATAAACCATCAACGCCTGACTGCTCGCATAGCGCCACAAAGTTGTCATAGCCGATGATTTCAACAGGATTAAGATAGCCCATCAAGATGATTGGCGTTTGCGTGTCGGTTTGGCGAAACTCTGCCACCATCTTGAGCGCATCACGCGTACTGGTACCTGCAGCTAATGCACGCTCACCCGCTAGCGATACGGTTGGGCCATCTGCCATTGGATCAGAGAACGGCAGACCGACTTCGATCATATCTGCACCGTGCTTCACTAAATCGTGCAATAGACCTACGGTCGTTGCAGGATTAGGATCGCCTGCCATCACATAAGGAATCAGGGCTTTTTTGTTTTGTGATTTTAAAGTTTCAAAAGTGCTTTCAATTCGGGTCATAGTGATTCTCTTATAATTTTAAAATGAGTTTGTTGTCATTGAATCGCGTAAAGCTCGCATCTGTTTAATAGACTTATCAAAACTCGCTTGAGCGGTTTCTATGATGGCATCGATTTGAGACAATATGTCAGCATCTAACTGACTAATAAGCGATTTCTGATGCCAAGTCTCAATATGTACTAAGCGTTTTACATAAACCGAATCTGGTAAGTTTTGGCATTTATTAATTAAGAATTCTCGCCAAGGCATTTCTCTTTTTTCATCACCATTGCAAATATTGCATGCCAGCACAAAGTTATAGATTTCATTAGTACCGCCATCTTTTACAGCCTGCAAGTGGTCAAGATGACCTTTGCGACTATTCGGATCAATTACTATATCGCAATAGGCGCATTTATTATCAAAATAATTCCAAACTTGCTGCTTCTGAGATTTGTTAGGGTGAGTATCTATAATCTGTAGTAGGCTACGTTTAATCTGGTTTTTCGCCATAGAGGGTGTGACTTTTGCCATCTTACTAATTCTCTGATTTTTCAAAATTAAATAATATAAATATATATTGTGAACCCTCTATTAAACTTAATAGAGGGCACTATCAAACTAAATGAAAAATATTAATGATTTTTAAGCTAGAAAACGAATCTATAACTCAATCCCTTCTGCCTTCATTACTGAATGCAAATCCTTATCACCGCGACCTGACATATTAACGATAATGCTTTGCTCAGGCGTCATGGTTTTAGCCAGCTTCAGTGCATAGGCGACCGCATGAGCAGATTCAAGCGCAGGGATAATTCCTTCTTTACGCGTCACTTCATGAAAGCCCTCCAATGACTCTTTATCGGTACAGCCAACATATTCGACGCGTTTCATGTCTTTTAAGAAGCTGTGCTCAGGGCCAACGCCCGGATAATCAAGTCCCGCTGAGATAGAATGCGTCTCTTGGATTTGGCCTTCATCATCTGCCATCAGGTAAGTACGATTGCCATGCAGCACACCAATACGGCCAGCGGCCAATGGCGCTGAATAGCGACCCGTTTCTATGCCGTCACCTGTCGCTTCGACACCATACATTTTAACTTCAGTATCGTTTAGGAAATCAAAGAATAGACCAATCGCGTTTGAGCCACCACCAACACAGGCAACCAACGCATCAGGCAATTTACCCGTTTTTTCTAAATGTTGAATACGCGCTTCTTTACCGATAATCGCTTGGAAATCACGTACCAGTAGCGGATAAGGGTGCGGCCCTGCAACCGTGCCAATGATATAATAAGTCGTATCAACGTTGGTCACCCAGTCGCGCATGGCCTCGTTCATGGCGTCTTTCAGCGTCCGCGAACCTGAAGTCACTGGCACCACTGTCGCACCAAGCAAACGCATACGATAGACGTTCATCTTTTGGCGCTCGACATCATCGGCACCCATATAAACGATACACTCTAACCCTAGGCGCGCAGCAATCGTCGCTGTTGCGACGCCATGTTGTCCCGCCCCAGTTTCGGCGATGATACGCTTTTTACCGCACATTTTGGCAAGTAGCGCCTGCCCGATGGTGTTATTTACCTTATGCGCGCCCGTATGATTTAAGTCTTCGCGTTTAAAATAAATCTGCGCGCCACCAATCTCATTACTCAAGCGCTTGGCATGATAAAGCGGGGTTGGGCGACCGACATAATTGACCAAATCGTTATGATACTCTTCCCAAAATGCCGGATCGGCTTTTACTTTGGTGTATAAGGTTTCAAGCTCTTCGAGTGCTGCCATCAGGGTTTCAGAAACAAAACGACCGCCGTGAACGCCGAAATGTCCGCGCGCATCAGGATATTGGTTAAAGTCTTGGACGTTTTCTGGATTGGTAAAGGTATTGATAGCTTTAGCAGTAGCAGATACATCTTTGTTTGCGACATGACTCATAATAATTCCTACTATAATAAGTGGTATTTTTTAGAATAAATAAAGGGAAAGATTTTAGGTAATGAGCTATTTAATAAATATAAATCCACCGTTAAAAAGCTAATTACTGTTATTCGAAGGTTCGCTCGGCGTCTCGTTTTGCCATCGGTCGCGTTTAACTGCTTTCATAAAGGCACGCATTTTGGCAGCGTCTTTTTTACCTTTGCCCGACTCAATACCGCCACTGACATCGACGGCATAAATCGGCAGCTCTAAAGTAGCAGCGACATTGTCGGCATCAAGCCCGCCCGCTAAAATAATAGGCAGCGAGCTGTCTTGCGGTAGCAAACTCCAGTCAAAACGTGCACCTGTGCCGCCATACTTATGAGGATGGTAAGCATCGAGCAAAATACTGTTCGCGCCAGCAACAGCAAACTCATCAATTTGAGCGCTTACGCCAGCAGTGGTGTGCTGCTCGGTATTAATACGTAAGGCTTTTATCCAGCGTTTATTGACCGCGCTTGCCAGCTGCTGACACTGTTCGGGCGTTTCATCACCGTGAAATTGAATGATATCAAAAGGGACATGGTTTGCCAGTTCAATAAGTTCTGCTCGCGGCATATTGACCACCAAGGCCACGACACTGATAAAAGCGGGCAAAGAAGCACTTAGCAATTGCGCCTGCTCAATAGTAACAGCGCGCGGACTTGGTGGATAAAACACCAAGCCGACGGCATCGACACCCAACTGAGCAGCCATTTTAATATCACTAGGCTGGGTAAAACCACAAAACTTCACCTGCATAATGTGACCTTAGATATAACATAAAATAGACATGACACTAAATATAACGTTGATAGATTGGCTCGAATACATAGATGACGATAAATATTGTTTGCCAACGCTAAAAAGCAAATATGATGATTTGTTAATTGAATGGCAAATCCATTGCATCCAAAAACTTATCCTAGCATACTTTTATTCACAGTTTTGTTTATGATTGCGATTGATTAATATAGGAAAGGTAGAATGTCTAAAACGGTGGCGGCAACGTCTCAGCACATTGCTAGCAATAATACGACGAGTGCAAACCCCGCACATTATTTAATGTGGTTTCGTCGTGACCTGCGAGTTCATGACAATACGGCATTGGCAGCGCTTTGTGAACGTGCAAATGAGGATAATGCGCGAGTCAGCGCTATTTTTTTTATGACGCCTGAACAATGGCATGCACATGATATGTCACTCACCCAGCTCGATCATATCGCCCGCACCTTGCCACTCTTAGCAACCTCTTTGCAAAAACACTTGAATATCAACTTAACCATACAGCTCTGTGCCAGCTTTTCTGACTGTGTTGAGACGCTAAGCACGTTGTGTGAGGTAAATGATATCGATGTTGTCATGGCAAATCATGAGTACGAAGGTAATGAGATTGACCGCGACCAAGAACTAACCAAACAACTTGCCAAATCAGATATCGAATTTATCCGCTGGCACGACCAATGTATCTTGCCACCAAAAACGATTACCACCAATGACGATAGCATGTATCAGGTCTTCACCCCATTTTATAATAAATGGCGGCATACCTTGGACGTTAGCAGCTTACAAATGCACCAAGCCATGGCGGTAAACTATCAGTCAAAAATCAGCCAGACAAAAAGCAGCCAGTCAAAAACCACCCTAAAAACTGCAAAAGACAGCGCTCATACTGTTAAAGACATAGAAAAACTCAGTAAAAAAGCAGTCGAAGATTATCAAAAACGGTTAGAGAGTGCCGTAGAGTATCAGCACATTGATTTTGGTGCTCAGCTTGAGCACGCTAGGATGGCTTATCCAGCGGGCGAAGTGGCTGCGTGTCAACGTTTAGAGGATTTCATCGCGGATGATATCGATAACTATGACATCAGCCGCGATGTACCAAATTTGCAAGCGACTAGCCAGCTATCAGCCTATCTCACTATTGGCGCAATAAGCCCAAGACTTTGCTATCTGCAAGCCACAAAATCATTAGAGAGATTACAGGGTAATGATAGCGACAACTTTAGCAGCTCTGATAACAACGATATTAATCGCTGGATAAGTGAGCTGGCGTGGCGTGACTTTTATCGTCATGTTTTAGATGATAAGCCCGAGCTTATTCGCCATAAAGCTTATAAAGAAGAGACCGATAGCAAGATTCACTGGTCATATAATCAGGATGATTTTAAGGCATGGTGCACAGGCATGACAGGCGTGCCATTGGTCGATGCGGCCATGCGCTGTCTCAATGCGACCGGATTTATGCACAATCGCTTACGGATGGTGACGGCGATGTTTTTGACCAAAGATTTATTAATAGATTGGCGCTTGGGTGAGCGCTACTTTATGAAGCAGTTGATAGACGGCGATTTTGCGTCCAATAATGGCGGCTGGCAATGGAGCGCGTCGACAGGCACAGATTCCGCACCTTACTTCCGTATTATGAACCCTTTCAGCCAAGCTAAGAGCCATGATGCTGATGGATTATTTATTAAGACTTGGCTGCCAGAATTAAAAGACGTGCCAAGCAGTATTTTGCATAGTGAAGATAAAATGCGTAAAGCGCTCACAAAGGGCGGTCAGTTTGCTGACATTGCTTATCCTGTGCCGATGGTTGAGCATAAGGCAGCACGACAACTGGCGATTGCTGAGTTTGAAAAACAACGCTGACATTTTTAGTAAAAAGCGCTAGTTTTCTACTTGAGCTACCTCTTGTGGCGCACTACCAGTTTGTACCAAACTGCTTTGTGCTGCACTATCTATATCGATAGCTGGCTTTACTATTCGTGTCTGAATGGTATAAATAGCATACGCAAGACAAGTAAAGCTTATGATGAGCAGCACCCACGTCGCAAAAGGTAGCGATTCTTTTGCTTTAGGCTGCTTGATTAATTCGCGTTTCTCATGAACGGAGGGCTGATTATTGGAAGTTGTCATATACGCCACCTCTTATATCATATAAACTTATTTCAACGACAGCATTTATAAGGCTGTCCTTAATGATAAATAAGTCCTGCTATATAATATAGTAACCCTATTGCCAATAAATTCAAGCAACATCTGTTAAGTGGTGTGGCGCTTCGTTAACCCATTTTAAGTATTAAGCCGTTGGCATTTGACACGCCCCTGCGCCCTGCGTGGTTACCGTTACGACGGCACCAGTCAATGAAAATAACTGCTGCAATTGGGTTTGCGCATTTTCTAATGCCAGATTCATCACATCACCGCGGCAAGCACGCTCAAGGACTTCTTTTTTCGCCATACTTTGCGCTTGTTGCAAGATTTTTGGATCGACCTGCATCATACCAAAAGCGCCCGTTTGCCAATCATAGATTTCGATATCATCTAGATAAACAGAAAATATTTCTGACGGCGGCAAGGTGATATTGATTTGCGGCAACATTGAGACAGGCGTATTAGCATCCGCTTCCTGAAGCCGTTCAACATCAATCTCTGGCTGCACCACCTGTACCATCTCTGGCGTTAATGCACTCAAATCAATCCCTGCTTCTACGCGCCCGCGTGCAATAAACAAACCCTTTTGCTCATCTTGCCACAGCTTCATCCAACTGCCTGGCTTTTGGCTAGTAATAACGGTATCGACACTAAATGCCACCGTCTCCAAACGATTTAATTTTTGAATTTGCATCACCACCCCTTCACGGGTAATGGTTTCTATCGGTTCTTCCTTAGTGAGGTTTTGCAGGCTATAAATCGCAAAAGCGAGCGCGGCAAGACCGATAAGCAATACCAGCCACGATAGCATCGAGATGGGTTTTTTCGCTTGCGGGCGCTTGGCATTATTCTTATCTACTGAAGAGTGGTTATCAGGGTTGACCATGTAAACTACCTCAAGGTTTTATATTAATTCTTATCAGCATAAAATTGCTAAATACTAAGCCTTTAATGCTATTTGTTTATAAGCATTTCAAGCAGTTACTACCATTCTCCTACATAATTGATGAGTTCGATGCCACTTTAAAAAATAGCTTTTGCTTCACTAATTATCTCTCTATTCTTTTATGTGCAAAATCTATAAATCGTGCTGCTTTATCAGCTAACTAAAATTTTATCTTTGAGTCTCAAAAACTGGCAGATTTTGAGTTAAAAAATCAGCTTGTTTTTAGCATTATTATTGAGTTTAGCCACTGTTTAAGCTGAAACAACAAAAAGTCATTGCGTCTTAGGCGAACTTTACCTAACATAGTCAGATTGTATAAGCAAAATGTTGGCATGCACCCATTTTTCTGGCTTTTTTACCAAAAATATGACGCTGTCGATATGGATGTATTCATACAAAAATAAAAGTTTCACCCTTTTTGTAAGGCGTTTTATAAACGCACTTTCTAATAATGTACTACTTGTTGCAGTACTTTTTAGCTAGGCAGGTCCTAGACTATTACCAAGTGATAAAAGGTAAGCTTGCGTCGGCCATCAAAGCACACGCTAAATATCCTCCTATTTCTTATTTATTTTATCGTTGATAAGGTTCCGCTTTATTTATGAAAGCCAGTCAATTTTTGTTTGCCACGCTAAAAGAAACACCCAGCGACGCTGATATCGCCTCAAGCCAACTCATGGTAAGAGCAGGTCTTATTCGTAAAATCGCTTCTGGATTGTATATCTGGCTGCCGATGGGTTTGCGCGTGTTGCAAAAAGTCGAACGCATCGTTCGCGAAGAGATGCAAAACGTCGGCGCTCAAGAAGTGCTGATGCCAATGACCCAGCCTGCCGAGCTTTGGCAAACGACCGGGCGTTTTAATGACTATGGTCCTGAGCTGTTACGCTTTAAAGACCGTCATGACCGCGATTTTGTCTTGGGGCCGACGCACGAAGAAGTCATCACCAACCTTGCTCAAGGTGAGCTACGCAGTTATAAGCAGTTGCCGATTACCTTTTTCCAAATCCAAGGTAAATTTCGTGACGAGATTCGTCCGCGTTTTGGCGTGATGCGTGCGCGTGAATTTACCATGAAAGACGCTTACTCGTTCCACGCTGACCAAGCGTCTTTGGCAAAGACGTACCATGAGATGTACGACGCTTATACGCGCATCTTTACCCGTTTGGGTTTAGATTTCCGTGCCGTGCAAGCGGATACCGGTTCTATTGGCGGTTTTGCATCGCATGAGTTTCATGTGTTGGCAGACAGCGGTGAAGATGATATCGCTTTCTCTGACGTTTCTGATTATGCAGCCAACGTTGAGCTTGCCGAATCGGTCAGCACCGCTGAGCGTCAGCCACCAAAAATGGCGCGCGAAGACGTTTTAACGGAAGACATGACCAGCTGTAAAATGGTTGCTGAGCATCTAGGCGTACCGTTAGAGACGACGGTGAAAACCTTAATCGTCCACGGTCATACCGAAGATGATGAACCGCAATTAATCGCGATTGTCTTACGCGGTGACCATCAGCTAAATACCATTAAAGCGGAGAAAATCGAAGAAGCCAATGTACCGCTAACGATGGCTTCTGATGAAGAGCTTAAAGCCGCTGGTTTGCATAAAGGCTATATCGGCGTTGATTTGGATATGCCCGTATTCGTCGATCGCTCGGCAGCTTCTTTGTCGGATTTTGTCTCGGGCGCAAACGCAGTCAATAAACATACCATCGGTATGAACTGGGTGCGTGATGCCAGCATTACCCGCGTCGTTGATGTGCGCAATGTACAAGAAGGCGATCCTTCTCCTGACGGTAAAGGCAGCCTAAAAATCAAACGCGGCATCGAAGTCGGTCATATCTTCCAGTTGGGTGATAAATACTCGCAAGCGATGAATGCGACTGTCTCTGGCGAAGATGGCAAGCCTGTGACCATGATGATGGGTTGTTATGGTATTGGCGTTAGTCGTATCATCGCAGCTGCTATCGAGCAGAACAACGATGAAAACGGTATCATGTGGCCACAAACGCCAAGCGTTGACGATTCAATTGCGCCGTTTGAAGTCGCTATCATACCGATGAAGTCAAAAGAAGACACCGTCATGCAGACGGCGACCGCGCTGTATGAAGAGCTAAAAGCTCAAGGGGTTAACGTCCTACTTGATGACCGTAATGAGCGCCCGGGCGTGAAGTTTGCTGACCTTGAATTGATTGGTATTCCGCATCGTATCGTGGTTTCAGACCGTAACTTGGCTGAAGGCAAGTACGAATACGTCAATCGCCGTGAAGCAGAAAAGCAAATGCTCAGCCGTGAAGAAGTCATGGCAAAAGTAAGCGGCAAATAGTTTTTAATAAAACTTGCTCAATAAAAAGCGCCTATCTGATTCAGATAGGCGCTTTTTTATCAGCTGAATGCTGCAAAATCAATTTAGATAAAACCATTACCTTACTGGCGAATCAAGCGACTTGGCTGCGGTAATAACTTTATATCACTGACGCGGCAAGGATTGATATCGATACCGCCGCGACGTGTATACCACGCGCGCACCATCAGCTCACTTGGCTGATAGTACTGACTCAAATCAGCAAATATTTGCTCGACACACTGCTCATGAAAGCCATTATGCTGACGGAAACTTAAAACATAACGCAGCATGCTCGCTGCATCGACTGCTTTATCACTGGTAATTGAAACCGCTAACGTCCCCCAATCGGGCTGATTGGTCACCGGACAATTACTGCGCAGCAAATTAGAATAAAAAGTATAAGGCTGCGCAACTTCCGCCGTATTGTTGCTTGCTAAATTATTATCATCTGCCTTGCTCTCTAGCAATGACGCGTCAGGATGTTCCGTTAGCGTGACTTTCTCGCTGCTATTGGCAAGTGCCTCATCAATACAAACGCCTTCAGGTTGAGCAATCAATAAGCCTGAGACATCATTATTTAAACCATCAGCCAAGTCATCATTTAGGCCAAATAACTCAACAGTTACTTTTGCCTGAACGCATGACGATAAATCTTTAGCAATCAGCGCTTGTACTTCATCCCAACTACCAAACTCAGTAAAGTTAATACTATTTAAATATAGTTTTAATGACTTTGATTCGACGATAAACGGCGAGCTTGCCGGGATACCAAAACGCGCAATAGCCACTTGCGAGATACCTTGTGCATTTAACCAAGACAGCTCAAAGGCGTGCCACCAATCGACGCCCACTGCTAGCTTATCATCTTGCCAGCCAATCACATCGCGCCCTAGATTGCGCGCTATTGGATAGAGGGTCTCAGGACTATACTCAGTTGGATAATCAGTAGTTTGTTCGCCTAAAATACCGTGAATACTCATGGCTACTTCCTAATAGTAAAACTGATGATATTTAAAATGCTAGAGATAGTAGCGTTCATTTAAAATCGATACAGTGCGACTGGGATGAATTTTCCGCAGCCTCTGTGCTAGCAGCAAGCAAGGAAAATGTATCCCAGTCGCACGCCATCATGAAGACAGCGATTTTATTTTAAACTGACGATATTATAAATAGAACTCGCCCTAACTTATAAACGAATACGCGAACCATCACTTAATAGTCGATAAGAGATGATATAAAAAATGACGCAAAAAGCAAAGATAGCCGCCATCGAATACCACACATTGACATCAGAATAGCCAAGGATACCGTAGCGGAAAGAATTCACCATATAGACAATTGGGTTTAACAGTGAAATATTTTGCCAAAATGGTGATAAATTTTCCATCGAATAAAACACCCCGCCAAGATAGGTCAGCGGCGTCAACACAAAGCTTGGAATAATAGAAATATCATCAAATGAGCGCGCAAATACGGCGTTGATAAAGCCACCAAGCGAGAATAAAACCGAGGTGCCAATCACCGTAAATAAGGTAATAAATAAGTGCTCAATACCCAGCTTGGTAAAAAATAACGCCACAATAAAGACGATGACCCCAACCGCCAGTCCGCGGAAAATACCGCCACTGATATAACCGGTCAAAATAGCGTGCTTAGAGATTGGCGATACCAGCAGCTCCTCAATGCTCGAGTGAAACTTAGCACTAAAAAAGCTCGAGACCACGTTTGAGTAACTGTTGGTGATAATCGCCATCATAATCAAACCGGGCACGATAAACTGCATGTATGGCACACCGCCCATCTCGCCCACGCGCGAACCGATCATTTTACCAAAGATGACAAAATACAGGCTCATCGTAATGACTGGCGGCAATAATGTTTGCGGCCAGATGCGTAATATGCGGCGAATCTCTTTAATCAGCAGGGTGCGAAAAGCAATCCAGCGTTGTGCGAAGTTCATGCGTTATCTCTCCTAAGCAGTCTACAGGCTAATATCAAAACGCTATCACGGCCCGCAGTGTTGCCTATATGGTTGCTATATTTATAGTGGTCTATTTATATGGGTAAATCGAGAAATTATGAATAAAACAGCCTACGAGCTTAAAGGTTCATGCAAGCTTTTATCGACCAAGCGCATAAACAACTCTTCTAAACGGTTGGCTTTATTACGCATACTGGCGACCAAAACGCCTTGCTTAGACAACTGCTCAAAGACACCGTTTAGCGACTCCCCTTCTGTCAGGGTCACTTCAAGCGTTAAATCATCAGGCTGTAGCGTGTCAGTAACCCCTGTTAAAGCAATTTGCTTGGTCAATGGCGTTGCTAAATCAAAGACAAAAGTTTCGACCGATAACTGCGCAAGTAAATCCTTCATTTCCGTATTAATACGAATCTCACCGTGATCTAAGATAGCGATACGCTTACAAAGCTGCTCTGCTTCTTCCAAATAATGGGTGGTCAAAATAATCGTGGTATTTTCTTCAACGTTAATCTGCTGCATAAATTCCCACATCGAGCGGCGCAGCTCGATATCGACCCCAGCCGTTGGTTCGTCGAGTATCAATAGCTTTGGTTTATGAATCAAGGCGCGCGCAATCATCAATCGGCGCTTCATACCGCCCGATAGCTCGCGCGCTTTATTATCGCGCTTATCCCATAAGCCCAATGCTTTGAGCAGTTTTTCTGCTCGCGGCTTAGACTCTTTTGCTGCAATACCAAAATAGCCGGCTTGAGTAATCAAAATATCTTCAACTTTTTCAAACTGATTAAAGTTAAATTCTTGCGGTACCACGCCCAAAAACTGTTTGGCTTTTGAAGGTTCAGCCAATAAGTCAGTACCAAAGATATGCACACTACCCGCCGTTGGCTTAAACAGGGAGCTAATGATACCAATCATCGTTGATTTGCCCGCACCATTTGGCCCAAGGAGCGCAAAAAATCCACCTTGTGGCACTGTCAAGCTGACATCTTTTAATGCCGAAAACCCGTTGCCATAGGTTTTAGATAGGTTCTGAATAGATAGCGCTGGCACCTCAGACATGAATACCTCTTTAATAATGATGTATCTATAAAGGAATATAGAAGACGATTCGGGAAAAGTTAGTTTCTCTTATATTTGCTCTCGTCTCTTACGACGAGTCTAGTGTCTAGATGTGAGGCTCACGGTCACGGATTTCAACATTAGGATGATATAACCACGATATTAATAATATCAATCGACGCCCACAAAAAAACGCCTACCTCATTAAATGAAATAGACGCTTTATAAGCTTCTAGATATGACTGCTGTTATTCGCAATACTGTAGCGTTTTTAGAATATTTTGACTATATTAAGCAGAATAATCATAAAAAAGCAAAGTAGGAGACAATAACTACTTTACCGTCTCCTACTTTTTTCTATTGCTTTTTTACATATAGCACAGGTAATTAGCTTGCTTCATCAACCATATAATCCACTGCGCTTTGTACTTCTTCATCAGGGATATCAGCGCCACCTTTAGCAGGCATAGCGTTAAAGCCGTTGATAGCATGGGTATACAAGGTATCTTTACCTTTGGCGATACGAGGACCCCAAGCGCCAGCATCACCTAGCATAGGCGAGCCAAGTAAGCCTGAGGTGTGACACGTTTGGCAGACAGCGTTATAAACGGCTTTACCATCACGCGGACCATCACCTGCTGCGGGCCCTGCAGAACGTGCTGTGACGTCGCATACTTCGTCGTCCTCAAAGCAGACTTTAGCCACCGGCTGAATACGAGCAATCAAGTTAGGATACAAAGCGATGAGCTTTTGTACTTGTGGCGTATCTTGCGGGATAGGCTCTTCTTCAGCGGCAGGTGCGGCAGCGGCTGTTGCTTCTTCAGCAGGTGCATCTGCATCGGTCGCGTCTGCTTGTGCAGCTTCATCGGTAGCTGCAGCGCCATCGGTAGTATCAGCAGCAGCTTTGGTATCGTCACCCAATTTTTCAGGCAAGTTATCGACAACCTCTTGCCCTTCTGCGACATCAGATACGGTTACAGGCGTGTCTACAACACTTTCGGCTTGGCTCACAGCGATACTAGCGATTCCTAGAATGGCAGCTGCCGATAACATAACTACTTTTCTCATTCGTCACGTTCTCTTATTGCGTATACAAGGGCCGACACGACTTGGACATTCTGTTTGTCCTCCTTTGATAACCAAGCAGTTATCAATAGCAAACAGGCATCCCGCATACGGGCGCGCTTGTAATCGGTGATTATAAATATGAATTCTCCCTGACATTATAAGGGAAAAGACAGGTAGATTGCCATGCCTGTTTGCCGACTATGGTGTTTTTTCTTAAAAAACGCCAATAGCGGCCTTCATTCATTGGCTTTATGACTTTTATTTGTTAGACTAAGCGGTCTTAATTTTTAGACCACTTATCGTTCTAATAACGGCTAATTACCCTTAGTTATACACGTCATCAGTTTATTGGATTTTAGTCGATCAATTATGCGCTCGTAGCTCAGTTGGATAGAGTATCGGTTTCCGAAGCCGAGGGTCGTGGGTTCGATTCCCGCCGAGCGCACCAATCATTATAATCAGTCGTTTTTTACCCTTTTCTAGTCCTACCTATTACCTCATAACACTTTAACGGCAACGCTTTGCGCTGTTAACTTCGGCCTATCATTGTGCGCTAACAACGTTAAAATGTTGTATATAAAGTTGTTAAATCTATTTAATTTATAAAAACCTACTCTGCATCTTGCAAATTCGCCATTAGCTGAGCACGGCTGGGGATACGGTGATAATTAATCACAGGTACGTCTCCCAAACGGCGCTGACCCGCGGCAAGCTTTTTATCAATGGTAATCATAGCCACTTTTTTATCTTGCTTGCTAATCAGTAAATGATTGGCTTTACGGTTGACACGGTAGTCAGGAAAATACTGCTTAACCAATTCTGCAGTTTTTTGTAGCGCATCATTGAGTGGTGTTTTTGCGCGCCCCGACTTTAGGTTGTGCTTATCGGCAGTTTTAGGCGCGCGCGATTTTGCCAATACCCATAGTCCGATGACAACCGCGAGCAATATGACAAGCCACCAAATACCATCTATCATAGAAGTCTATATCCAATCTTAAAAAGGGATGGCTCATGTTAACAGAATTATCACCTGCGTTAATAGCCGAAGTCGAGCGCGCTGCCAAATTGCTGGGCTCAAAACAGTGCATCTGTATTTTAACGGGCGCTGGGATTTCAGCAGAAAGTGGCATTCCAACGTTTCGAGATAAGCAAACAGGCCTTTGGGAAAACTATGTGGCTGAGGACTTGGCAACGCCTGAGGCTTTTGCTCGCGACCCAAAACTGGTGTGGTCATGGTATCAGTGGCGCAGGCAATTGGTCGCTGAGAAAAAACCAAACCCTGCTCATGAAGCTTTAGCACAGTGGCAATATCATAGCCAATCTACCGATCAGCAATTGACGCTTATTACCCAAAATGTCGACGATTTGCATGAACAGGCTGGTAGTAGTGTCACCCATTTACATGGCAATCTTTGGCAAAATCGCTGCAGTCAATGCGATGCGCCCTACCAAGAGCAATCTAGAGGCTCATATAATAGTGCTGATACCATAGATTATAGTGACGCTCTGATTACTTGCTCGCACTGTGAAGGCTATATACGTCCCGATATCGTCTGGTTTGGCGAGGCGTTACCTGTACAAGCATGGCAGACAGCGGAGGACGCGGCGGCCAATTGTGAAGTGTTTATGAGTATTGGCACCTCGAGTCTCGTTTATCCTGCGGCAGGTCTCGCACAATTGGCAAAAGATAACGGCGCTAAAATCATCGAGATAAACCCACATCCAACGCCAAATACCATTGTTGATATTACTCTAGCAGAAAAGGCTGGGATTATTATGCCGTTATTAATCCAGAAAATTACGGCCATGTAACTGTCGCCTAAAAAGCACTTTGTAAAAAAGGAAAAGGCTTAACGATTTATATAACCGTTAAGCCTTAATCAATGAAGATATCTTTAATCGCCCCTACCGGAGAGCAAAATCCACTTGCGCTAGGTATTGCTCTTTTAATTCATTATCTATAAATGAAGATCTAAAAGAGTTTTTTACCAAAGTAATAATATCATTTTCTGTCAGCGGTAGATGGTTGCATATATTGATAAAGTTTTGATTCATATACCCTTTAAAATAAGCCGGATCATCAGAGTTGACGCTGACATTTAAGCCATAGTCTAGCAGCTCTTTAATATTGTGCTGTTTGTAACTCTCAAATACCTTGAGCTCAATATTAGAATTGGGGCAAACTGTCAGCGGCATTTGCTCGTCTTTTAGGCGTTGCATCAGCGCCGCGCTTTTTATCGATTGTACGCCATGATCAATGCGATTGATTTCCAATAAATCTAACGCTTCATAAATATAAGAAAAATCTGCTTCCTCGCCAGCATGAGCGACCAGCTTAAAGCCCGCTTCTTTGGCCTTTTTAAACACTTCTTTAAACTTGGCGGGAGGGTTGCCCAATTCTGAAGAATCCAGACCGACGCCGATAATATCGTCTTTAAACGCCATTGCTTGCTCTAAAGTCTCAAACGCCTCTTCTTGAGATAAGTGGCGTAAAAAGCACATGATAATACAAGAGGTGATGCCGTATTTTTCTTTGGCATCGGCAAGTGCTTCTTTAATACCAGTAATGACTGTCGCAAACTCAACCCCTCTTGCAGTATGAGTTTGCGGATCAAAAAATATCTCCGTATGGACGACATTATCTTCGACACACTTTAAAATATATTCCCACGTTAAATCATAGAAATCGTCTTTGGTAATCAGAACGTTGGCGCCCGCATAATAGATATCTAAAAAAGTTTGTAGATTGGTAAAATTATAGGCACGGCGGACGTCTTCGATATCCTTATAAGGGATAGCGATATTATTCTTTTTCGCCAGTCTAAACATCAACTCCGGTTCTAATGAGCCTTCGATATGTAAATGCAGCTCTGCTTTCGGCAATTTTTTTATCAGCTCAATCATGGTATTGGCATGGTCCTGTATCTAAACTTACTTGTTATTTCTTTAAGCGTTATTTTAAAAATACTGTTAGTTTGTAAAATTGTTAATAAAGAAACTGCTATTTTAAAAGCCTTTACTTTGAAAATTGCTATTTTAAAAACACCACAGTATCGGACAGCTCATTGCCAGCAGGGTCATGTTCAAGATGATAATACTGACGCAACAACTGACCTACCTCATCCAATAACTCCATCAGGCTTTCTTCAGTTTTTTGATTGGCGATACCTGAGACCGCTTTTTCGCACATGGCGCTCCAAACAGTTGGACTGACATGTGTGCTGATACCGCGGTCAGCGACGATTTCTAGCTTGTGCTCGCAAATATTGACATAAATCAAAACGCCGGTATTTTCTTCGGTATCCCACACGCGATATTCGCTAAATAAATCAATTGCTCGATCGCGGCAGTCAAGATGATAAGCATCTTGGATAGGTAAATGATTTTCGATAATCAAAAACACCTCGCCGCGATGTCCGCGCTCAGCCAGCGCCACCTGCTCTGTCAGCCGAGCTTTGGCCGCGGGCGTGAGCCACTTGCTATGCAACACAGGGACAAACAGTACTTGACGCCACCAACGCGCAAAACTTGCCTGCGACGAATTGCTTTTTACCATTATATTATATCCTCAAGTACGCCATTGCTGGCAATTTTCTAATGTCTGAGCCTAATTTACCCTTCTTACTCTTATAGAAATCGCCTCTACCAAGAGCCGCCTGCCCCGCCGCCGCCAAAGCCGCCGCCACCGCCGCCGAAGCCGCCACCACCAAAACCTCCGCCGCCGAAACCTCCACTACCACCGCCCATACCGGGCAGGAATACTATACCGCCGCCACCGCCGCGTCCTCCACGACCACCGCCTGAGCCACGCGAAATTAAAAACAGCCATATAAATATCGCCATAATTAACGTCATAAAGAAACCGCCGCCCAAGGCAAGCGAGCCTACAAAGAAACCGCCAGCGGTCAGGATAGAACCAAAGATGCGCCCAAAGATACTGGTAATAAAGCTACCAAATATCATTGCCATAACAAATAAAAACACTGGCGATGGGTTATCACCAATGTCATTTTGATTTTGACTGCGTTCGGCCGCTTGCGCATCGGCACGCGCCAATACTTCAGGATCAGCGGTCAGGCGCGTTTGCAGCGCGCCAATGCCCGCTAATATCCCAGCGCCATAGTCATTTTGCTTAAATAGCGGTGTGATGTCTTCGCGAATAATACGGTTGACCGCCGAATCTGGCAACACCCCTTCTAGTCCGTAACCCGTTAAAATATAGATATTGCGGTCATTAACGGCAACAACCATTAGCAGGCCATCGTCAATATCTTTATTACCCAGCTGCCACTTTTCCGCAACCTGTAGCGCATAATCAAAGATTGGCATGCCATTGGTGGTCGGTACAATGACCACCGCAGCTTGCGCCAAACCTTGCTGATAAATGCCTCTTAGCTGCGCCTCTAAACGCTGCTTTTCTTGCGGGTTTAAGATATTGGCTTGGTCGATAACTGGCGAGTTTAAGATGAGCTTATCGGCATCGACACCCTGAGCGCTTGATTGTACAGGCGGACGATTAGAAGTTGTTGAGGTGGTCGTATTACTATCGGAATTAGCAGCATTAGGATTGATAGCATCATTGCCAAGAATAGCTTCATTAATTGCTTCGTTACCTAAGACGGCATCGTTGATGGCTTCATTAGTTTCGGCAGCTTTTGCAATCGCTACCAATTCCTCGACACTACGGTTTTGCATATCTGAGGTGCTATCGCTAGCAACCGCCGTATTATTATTAGCATCGGGTGCTGCATGCAGCAGCGAGCCACTCCCAATGCTTAGAGTAAATAATAATGCGGATAAGAGTGCTGTTGAATGCTTCATCTAATCTATACCACCTCAAGTAACATCTGTACTAATAAATGACGACAAAACCAACTGCTATAAACGACAACAAAAAAAACGACTGACGATTAAGGCGTTACATCATTTTTGAGCCAATAAACGGACTATTAAATAATTGCACTGTCACATAAACAGTAGCATTTATACGCCATCATGGTAGATAGAACGCCTAAACTGAAAACTTTGCTTTACTGCGCCGTCTGCGCATTATCGTCGCCGAAGTTGACACTTGGTGCAGTCGATATTTCTTTTTCATTGGCAACGCTAAAGTTTGGTTTGGCGTCCATGCCAAATACTTTGGCCGTAATATTGGTTGGGAACTGACGCACGGTAGTGTTATAGCCCTGAACTTCTTGAATATAACGATTACGCGCCACCGTAATACGGTTTTCTGTACCTTCCAGCTGCGCCTGCAAATCTTGGAACAAAGCATCAGATTTTAGCTCAGGATAGCGCTCAGAAACCGCCATCAAACGCGATAGCGCGCCGGTCATCTGGTCTTGGGCAGCCGCATAGCGCTCCATCGCTTCAGGGTCATTAAGCAGCTCTGGCGTGACCGTAATACCACCCGCTTGTGAGCGCGCCGCCGCGACTTGAGTAAATACTTCTTGCTCTTGCTTGGCGTATTGCTGCACGACTTTGACCAGGTTTGGCACCAAGTCCGAACGACGCTGATATTGGTTGACCACTTCTGACCAAGCCGCGGTGACCTGCTCATCTTGCGCCTGCAAATTGTTATAGCCACAACCGCTCAAACCGACAGTAGAGGTCGCTAATACTGCTGATAGCAACATAGGTTTTAAAAAAGATTTACGCGTCATCGTTGACTCTCCTAATGATAAATAACAAACAAAACGTTTTTTAATCGCTTTTTTTAATGTTAAGCACTTATATGCACTTATAGTTTATTGCCTACTGGATTTTATAACCGACAGTTTCGCAGCTAACTGTTTCATGGCGTGAATATCGCAGCAGCAATATATTGTGCTAATAATGGCGCTATACCGTCACTTTTACAATTCATCGTTACCAAAACACAACCTCAAAGCAGCGTTTATCGTAGGGCTGTGGCGCATTTTAGGCATTTAGCACTACTGTTAACGCGACTGTCTTTTAAGCCCCCATTAACGGTTAATTAAAAAGTATTGGCCAATACAAGATAAATAGAAGATTTTTTGACCTTATATAAGCAATCGAGCAAAGAAAACCATTTATAAATGAACGCCCTTATAAAGAAAATTCTAGTAATTGACTAAAAAATATGGCAAATTGCAGTTACGTAGCCGTACGGTTTGAATACATTTGGTAGTGGACTTATAAGAATTTTGGTACTAGCTGCGTGTCAATGTCGCATCAAAAAGGATTGATAAACGACTAAAGACTGCTCTATTACCTTACTCTACCATGTAAGTGTAGTTAGCTGATATGACTCATAAAAAGTTAAGTGCCATCCTCTCGCTTACTGAGATGATGGTTATTTATATTATAACCGCCTGTTTTATCCACTGGTTTATTTTAAGCGCTTTACATAAAAGCAGCCTTAATAAACTATCAACGCTGATAAGCGGTTGCATACGCTCATTATTGTTCATAAACCAGACGGATAACAGCAGACAACTACAGTCCACCCTTAGTGGCTAAGCGCGTATGAAACTTAATCTGTAAGGAGAATTTCCACCGCAGTTAAGTGCATGCAGATTATTTGAGTGGTTGGTTTTAATAAGGATATTAAAGCTGGTCTACTCTTAGCATCATCATATATAGCCACTTTGAGACAGTACTAGGAATATACATATGGAAGGTTTAGTCGATTTAGTAAACGGAATTATCTGGAGCCCAGCATTGGTTTATCTCTGCTTGGGCGCAGGTTTATTTTATTCCATCATGACGCGCTTCGTACAAGTACGTTTATTCGGGGAAATGATTACCTTACTTTTTACCGGTAAATCAAGTGCACAGGGTATTTCATCATTTCAGGCACTCGCCGTATCCCTAGCGGGGCGTGTGGGTATGGGTAACATCGCTGGGGTCGCTGCCGCTATTGGTTTCGGTGGTCCTGGTGCAGTATTTTGGATGTGGGTTGTGGCTTTCTTAGGCGCATCTACTGCTTATGTCGAAGCAACCCTTGCACAGATTTATAAAGAAAAAGACGTCATCACTGGCGAATACCGCGGCGGTCCAGCTTACTATTTTGAGCGCGCCCTTGGTCAACGCTGGTATGGCATTCTTTTTGCCGTCGCGTCTATCTTAGCTTGCGGTATGTTCTTACCGGGCGTACAAGCAAACGGCGTTATCAATGCCTTTGCACAGGTCATGGGTGAAGGTACCATCATGAACCTTGGGGGCTTAGAAGTTGGCTCTATGCGTCTTGTGGCATTGGGTATCATTCTAGTGGTGCTAGCGATTATTATCTTTGGTGGTATCAAACGTATCGCAACCTTTACCGAGTATGCCGTTCCTTTTATGGCACTAGGTTATATTGGTCTAGCCCTCTTTATTATGTTTACTAACTATGAGATGATTCCAGAAGTATTTGGCTTAATCATTGGTGATGCCTTTACTGCGCAAGCGGGTTTTGGTGCAGCCATCGGTTGGGGTGTAAAACGTGGTATTTACTCTAACGAAGCGGGTCAAGGTACAGGTCCTCATGCTGCTGGTGCTGCCGAAGTTGAGCATCCATCACAGCAAGGTTTGGTACAAGCATTCTCAGTCTATGTTGATACCCTACTGGTTTGTTCTGCGACTGCCTTTATGATTTTGACCATGGGTACTTATAACATCCAAGGTACGCTACCTGAAGGACAATACATCGTACAAAACGTTGCGGCGGGCGTTGAGATTAACTCACCTGCCTTTACTCAGATGGCAATGGAGTCCGTATACGGTCAGTTTGGTAATACCTTTATCGCTATTGCCGTATTCTTCTTTGCCTTTACCACTATTTTGGCTTACTACTATATCGCTGAAGTAAACGTTGCCTACTTAACGCGCTTTATCAGCCGCGGTGCCAACAGAACTGGATTATTCTTAGTTAAAGTACTAATCATGGTGATGGTTGCTTATGGTGGTCTTAACTCAGCAGGCTATATCTGGGCAATCGGTGATATCGGTGTTGGTCTGATGGCATGGCTAAATATCGTTGGTATTTTGGTTATCTTCTTTGTCGCGCGTCCAACGCTGACTATGCTTAGAGATTATGAAGCACAGCGTAAAGCAGGCGTGAAGCACTATACCTTTGATCCAGCAAAATTCGGTATCAAAAATGCGCCGTATTGGGAAGAGCGTCATCTAAAGCAGCAACAAAGAATGGCAGCTCAAGACCCACTACATAAAGAACGTCTATAGCTTACTGAGCTATAATGTTATCTAAGCAGTATTGATGACACTACAAGCATCGATAAAACAAAAAGCCTGAGGCAATGGTCTCAGGCTTTTTTATGGACGTAAGGTTGTCATAAAAACTGTGATATATTTTGCGCTAAGTCATTAAATACAAAGAAGCCCAGCTCGGTGGCTGGGCTTCTTAGATGCTTTTATTGTTGTTTATAGCGATAAAATCAGCTTATTTAGGCAATAAAACCGTATCGATCACATGGACTACACCGTTGGTTGCCATCATATCGGTACCAACGATATTAGCGGTGTTACCACTGGCATCGGTAATCACGTTAGCATCACTGATAGAGATGGTTTGACCGTTTGCCGTGTCGATAGCGGTACCATAAGGGATGTCAGCAGCTTTAACCACCATCGGTACGACATGATACGTCAATACGCTAGTTAGCAACTCTTTATTACCGAGCAATTCCTCTTTAGTGACGTTCAGTTTGGTCAACAAAGCAGCAAAAGCATCATCGGTTGGGGCGAATACCGTGTACTGACCTTCTGCCATCATCATGTCATCAAGCTCAGCCGCTTGCAGCGCTTCGGTTAGGATGGTTAGATTCTCATTACCAGCAGCCATCTCACCGATACTTTGCGTCGCTGCTGCATCTATAGGCATCGCATCATCAGTAGACTCAGCCACTGCTTCAGCTGGCATATCTGTAGTAGTTTCTGGTTCAACGGCTACGTCAGTAGTTGCGGCTGGCTCAACTGGCTCAGTAACGGCTTCTTTATCGTTACAGGCCGCCAGTGACATGGCAGCGGTAACGACGGCGATAGATAATAAGTTCTTTTTTAACATAGGTCGTTCCTTTGAAATAACGGGTTTGTAGATGGTATTTTTTGATTTTAGAACGGTTTTAGTTTTGGAACTTTTAAATTTAGATACTGATATAAACACGGATAAATAAAAGTTTCTAGATGAAAATGCCGATAAATGAGTGATAAGTTAAGTAATATCACTCAATATCTACTATCTTAGCTGATTATTTTTTGCTTACTGCTGACTTAGTTAGCAGCACTGTATCGATCACGTATAGCGTCCCATTGCTAGGCTAAAAAAGAATATTAATTTATAACCTAGCAATAGTTATATAGCATTTGAATCTGCCTACTACCTAAGTAAATAATTTGTCGCTCTTTTACTGCTTATTTAGGTAATAAGTTGTTTAAGCGACAGGATTATTTAGTCAGTAGGTTATTTAGGCAGCAACACTCTATCAATCACATGTATCACGCCATTACTCGCCGCGATATCTGTTTTTAAAATCTTGGTGGTACGACCATTTTCATCCATTAATCGGCCTTGTGGCGTAATCACCAGCGTGTCATTATTGAGCATGGTGTAATTACCCGGTCTGACGTGTTTTTGATAAACAGGCGTATTACCTTTAAGCACATGATAGGTCAAGATTTTAGTCAACAACGGCTTGTTGGAAAACAGCTCAGCTTTGGTCATGCCGGTTTCTTGTAACGCTTGCACAAAAGCGGCATTGGTCGGAGCCAGTATCGTGTAGCTAGCACTGGTATCGGTCAGCGCGCCTGCCAAACCTGCTGCTTGCAAGGCTTCTACTAGTAGTGAGAAATCAGGATTACTTTGAGCAATCTGTACCACGTTCATATTGGCAGTTGGTTGGCTGTGCATGGGCGCTGTTGTGGCAGGGCTTTTGGTTGGCATCATATTATTACAAGCGCTAAGGCCTGCAATTGAAAGGGTTAAGATGCCAAGAGTGGCGATTTTGATCAGTTTCATAACATTGTCCTTAATGATTGAATGACTGCATGGTTTAATAAATGAATAGTTTACTGATTACAATTTATTGATTTTTATTACGGTCTTACGGTCAGATTGTCTTTCCTTAAAATCCTTGCCTATTCCGTTTTTAATTCTTAATTGCTAACCACTCTCAAATAAAAACCATTAACAGTTACTAATAAGCATTGCTTATGAAACGTCAATCCTTCTGAAATTAAATTAACATATCACAAAGCATTATAAACTTGCGTTTAGGCTAATTTTTGTAGTTTACGTGTAAACTAAAACAGTTTAATAAAACCTCGTATAAATAGCTGTTTTATAAATACAAATCAAAGCTTTAGGTAATCGTCTACTGAAATGATATTCATTTGTTCCAAGCGGCGTTATGCAATAGAATTTGTTATAACTGTATTTTTAATTTGGTACTTTTAATAATGTGCTAACTTTTAATACTATGCTCATTTCGTGCAACGATAATTGGTCATAGTAATCCATTTTTGTTATTTTCAAATACGATGCCGTCAGTGATAGTGCCAAAATGGAATAAGCGGAATAAGCACAATTCCGCGAGTAATAGCCGTTTCGTGCTAGAATAATCCAGATTTGCTTATCAATTTTTAAGCCACCTTTTTATCAATACTATTGTTTTATATAGTCTATTTTATAAGTAGCTAACTTAGTAAGTTCGCCCTAAAAACCTTGAACGACTTTATCTTCTTTCTTTTCTTATCTTAACTCTAATAAGCAGCGCTCCTATGACTCAAACCACCACCCCACCGACCTGTTCTCATAATCATACTGGTGTCATCAATACCAATACAGCCAATGCCGCCAATGTATCAAGCACGGCTAGTGACTTTATTTTGACACCGCCTGAGGTGTTTCCTTATAAAGAGCAGCAGTTAACCGCGCGCGCTCGTATTACTGAGCAGCTGGCGGCGCGGATTATGATGTTAGATGGCGCGATGGGCACCCATATTCAGACCTTTAAGTTAGAGGAAGCAGATTATCGCGGCGAGCGTTTTGCCGATATTGAGCAAGATGTACGCGGTAATAACGATTTGTTGGTGCTCACGCAGCCGCAGATGATTAAAGAGATTCATAGCGCGCACCTAAAAGCAGGTGCCGATATCATTGAAACCAATAGCTTTAACGGTACGCGCCTATCGATGGCCGACTACGACATGCAGCACCTCGTGCCTGAGCTCAATAAAACCGCTGCGAGAATTGCCCGCGAAGCTGCTGATGAATACACCGCTAAGACCCCAGAAAAGCCGCGCTTTGTGGCAGGCGTTATTGGGCCGACGTCGCGCACCTGTTCATTATCCCCTGACGTCAATGACCCCGCCTTTCGGAATATCACCTTTGATGAGTTGGTGCTTAATTACCGTGAGGCGACGCTGGCCTTGATAGAAGGCGGCGTCGATATTCTATTAATCGAGACCATTTTTGATACGCTAAATGCTAAGGCAGCAATCTTTGCCGTCACAGGCGTGTTTGATGATATTGGTTTTGAATTACCGATTATGATTTCTGGGACAATTACCGATGCGTCTGGTCGGACGCTTTCAGGCCAAACGGCTGAGGCATTTTATAACTCGATTCGCCATGCCAAGCCCTTATCTGTTGGCTTTAACTGTGCGCTTGGTGCTGATGCGCTGCGTCCACATATTCAAACGCTGTCAAATATCGCCGATACTTATGTCTCCGCCCATCCAAATGCGGGTTTGCCCAATGAATTTGGTGAGTATGACGAAACACCGGAGCAAACGGCTGCCCTGCTCGAAGGCTTTGCCAAAGCTGGCATTCTAAATATCGTCGGCGGCTGCTGCGGTACTACGCCTGAACATATTCGCCTAATTGCGGAGATGGTCGCCAATTACCCACCGCGCGTGTTACCTGAAATCCCTCCTGCTTGCCGCTTATCGGGACTTGAGCCATTTACCATTACCCCTGAAAGCTTATTCGTTAACGTCGGTGAGCGTACCAACGTGACGGGCTCAAAGAAATTCCTACGCTTGATTAAAACTGAAGCTTATACCGAAGCGCTCGATGTTGCCCGCGACCAAGTCGAGGGCGGCGCGCAAATCGTCGATATCAATATGGACGAGGGCATGCTCGACTCCAAACAGGCGATGATCCATTTCGTCAATTTGGTCTCTGGTGAGCCGGATATCAGCCGCGTGCCCTTGATGATTGACTCCTCTAAATGGGACATTATCGAAGAAGGGCTTAAACGCATTCAAGGTAAATCCGTCGTCAACTCTATCTCATTAAAAGAAGGCTATGATGAGTTCGTCGAACGCGCCAAGCTTTGTATGCGCTATGGCGCAGCGGTCATCGTCATGGCGTTTGATGAGGATGGTCAGGCCGATACCTATGAGCGCAAAATCGAGATTTGTCAGCGCAGTTATGATGTCTTGGTCAATGAAGTCGGCTTCCCTAGCGAGGATATCATCTTTGACCCTAATATCTTTGCGGTTGCGACCGGTATTACCGAGCATAATAATTACGGTGCTGACTTTATCAATGCCACCAAATGGATAACCGATAACCTGCCAAATGCGATGGTATCGGGCGGTGTATCGAACGTGTCGTTTAGCTTCCGTGGCAACCCGATACGTGAAGCCATCAATTCAGTCTTTCTATACCATGCAATTCAAAACGGCTTAACCATGGGTATCGTCAATCCAGCTATGCTGGAGGTTTATGATGATATTCCGAAGGAAGCTCGCGACGCCATCGAAGATGTGATGCTTAACCGCAATCAAGGCGAGAGTGGTCAAGAGGCGACCGAACGTTTGATGACCATCGCTGAGAGTTATCAAGACGGCGGTAAGAAAAAAGACAGCACCGTCGATATGTCATGGCGCGAAGGCACGGTCGAAGAGCGCATTGCCCATGCGCTAGTGAAAGGTATCACCACCTTTATCGATGCCGATACCAAAGAGGCGTGGGAGAAATATCCTAAGCCACTAGAAGTCATCGAAGGACCCTTGATGGACGGCATGAATATCGTCGGCGACTTATTTGGCGCCGGTAAAATGTTCTTACCGCAAGTGGTAAAATCTGCCCGCGTGATGAAACAATCGGTCGCATGGCTAAACCCATACATCGAAGCGGAAAAAGTCGAGGGTGAAAAGAAAGGTAAAATCCTTATGGCGACGGTCAAAGGTGACGTCCATGATATCGGTAAAAACATCGTCGGCGTGGTGCTTGGCTGTAACGGCTATGAAATCCTTGATTTGGGCGTGATGGTACCGTGTGAAAAAATCCTCGATACCGCCATCAAAGAGGAAGTCGATATCATCGGGCTATCAGGCCTCATCACGCCAAGCCTTGATGAAATGGTATATGTTGCCAAGCAAATGCAAGAGCGCGGCATGACTTTGCCCTTGATGATTGGTGGCGCGACGACCTCTAAGGCGCATACGGCTGTCAAAGTTGAGCCACAATATCAAAATGATGCCGTCATCTACGTATCAGACGCCTCACGCTCAGTGGGAATCGTGACCAAACTGCTATCAAAAGAGCACCGTCAAGATCTTATCGATGAGACGCGCGACGAATATATAAAGGTACGCGAACGCTTAGCCAAACGTCAGCCAAAAGCAGCAAAAATCTCTTATGCCGATGCTATCGAGCTTGGTTTTCAGTACGACTGGGATAACTATGTGCCGCCTGTGCCAAACAAACTCGGTCAAGTCATCCTTGAAGATTATCCCATCACTAACCTGCTGCCTTATATCGACTGGACGCCGTTCTTTATCTCGTGGGGATTGGCTGGTAAATATCCAAAAATCTTACAAGATGAGGTCGTTGGCGAAGCAGCGCGCGATTTGTTTGATAATGCCAATGACTTGATGCAAAAGATGATTGATGAAAAATTAATCGTTGCCAAAGGCGTCTTTAAACTCATGCCCGCTCGCCGCACTGGCGCGGATACCGTTACTGTCTATGATAAAGCACCGACTGAGGGCGGCACAGCAGAATATCAATTTGAGCATTTGCGTCAGCAGTCAGATAAAGCCAGCGGCAAGCCAAACTTTAGCTTAGCAGACTTTATCTCGCCATCAGATGCGCACACAGACTATCTTGGCGGCTTTACCGTCTCTATCGTGGGCACAGAAGCGCTCGCTGAACAGTATAAAGCGGCTGGCGACGACTATAATGCTATCATGGTACAAGCACTATCTGACCGCTTAGCCGAAGCCTTTGCCGAGCATTTGCATGAGCGCATCCGTAAAGACTACTGGGGCTATCAGGCTGATGAGACCCTCACTAATGATGAGCTGATCAAAGAAAAATACGTTGGCATCCGCCCAGCGCCTGGCTATCCGGCTTGCCCTGAGCATACCGAAAAAGGCAAATTGTTTGAGTGGATTGGTACGGGCGCGGCTATCGGTACTAAGCTCACCGAAAGCTATGCGATGTGGCCTGCGTCATCAGTCAGTGGTTTCTACTACTCGCATCCTAACAGTGAGTACTTCAACGTCGGTAAAATCAGCACCGATCAGTTAGAGAGCTATGCTGAGCGTAAAGGTTGGGATATCAAGACTGCTGAGAAGTGGTTGAATCCGAATTTGTAGGGATGTTGTTGAATTTTTTTAGCGTGTTTTTGAGGCGGGATTGGTTTTTATAGCCGTTCCCGCTTTTTGCTTCTATCTGCCAGTCTAGGCAAGGCGGTAGCACAGTTTGAGTCGTTCCTGTTGCCTTGAGACCACCTCAAAACCTAGCTACCGCAACTCGCCTAGCCCGTCAGGATATTCGCGATAATCGGGGCTAAAAAACCATGCTATGTCAGAGTTGCTTTATATAGTCAATCAATATTAAAAGTGGTACAAGGCAGACGAGTGCAAGTACTACAGTAGTAGGCTAAACGAGTCTAACGCTGTAACACTTTAACAGTGGTTCGACTATATTCTTATGATTAACTTAAACTTGTTAACTCAGAGACGTTTACACCCTCTAATCTAAACTATCTAAAAGTATCTTTAGTACGTGATAGGCATGTTCATAGACTTTTCTATGATCTTTATTTGGTACAATCTCACCATGGAAAAGGGCATTCCTAAGTCCATATATCACTTCTAACAGACACTTAAATATTTTTTCTTCATCTCTGATAAATTTATATGCCCCTATCTTAAAACAGTCATTTTCATTATCAGTTAACAAATTTTCAGGTTTAAATGGGTTTGCTGAATCAAATAAGTTAATGACTTTATTTTTTTGGTTACCTGAAAGTTGTAAATACTGACTGTTTAGAACAAAAGCATTTCTATCATAGACGCTTCCAGTATAGTTGAGAATTGTTGTTCTATCTGCTTTACTTACTGTAGCTTTAACCTCTTTAACAGCCGACCTCTCCATTTTAACTTCTAAATAATAACTAATCCCTCTAGCATGTGAGCGTTGTATTAAGTTGTTTCTATCAACCTCAATTACAAAATCATAAAAGCAAAGTCTTTTTCCATCGTTATGAACAGCCAGCTCCATTAGACTTCTATGAAGGGCAGCTAAGGATGCTTCAAACAAGCTTGCTTGTTCACTTTGTGAGCCTAACAATCCTATAGCTTTATTTTTAATACTATTACTCTCATTCTTAATTTTGTTAATAGCCTCTCTATCACTACCAATATTCGTATATTGATTCTTATACCATGCATTAAAAGATATCCAAGCTTTAATAAAATAAGTAAAATAATCAATATCTGTTAGAGTTTTCCATTTCTCGACATTTTCAACATATCCATTAGCCATACTTAGTTTTACCTTATTTTATTAAGCCTATTTCATAATATTTTATTGCATTATCTTCCCCATATTCAATAGCATACTCGACTAGCTTTTTAGCATTTCCTAATAGCCGCTCACTTTCCACCTTAAGTTGAAAACTTTTTTGAACTAAATCACAAATATCGATTTGTAGATCTTCATCTATTAGAGGTATAGGAATATTCAAAAAATCTGGCTTATTTATAGAAGTTAGGATTGTACCAGAACAATTCATTTTCAAAATGTTCTGCATTACTTCCGACTTGAAAAGAACTAATAATGTTTCAGGATTTATTTTTTTAGAATTGATAATATAAAATCCTGTGGAACACAGAGATCCATCATTAACATTATCAATTAAAGCACAACTGGAAAGTGAACCTTCAATACTAGAAACGATCAAATCACTAGCGCTAACCTTACGTCTAGCTCTTGATGGCAAGTTCTTACCGAGCTCAGTCATTGCACTTTTAACCTGTCCAGTTTCACCTATATTAGATAGTTCAATATAACGATATGATTCTTCATCACTTGGTGTAAAGTTAGTATCTTTTAGGTCACAAGAATTTGATAGAATCTCAAATCCTTTTGGATAGTTTTTGACTAACTTAAGGTAACTTTCATATTGGGGATAGTAATGTTCGGAATCTAATCTTCCTGTCAGTAATAAGCTCTTTCCCAAAGTTTTTATATTGATATTATTTGTATCCACTTCTAAATCATTTAAACCAATTTCAAAATTTAATAGATTTTTAGCTTCTAAATAACTATTTTCAGAATCTCTTAACGTCTTTTGGTATTTTTCGATAATATTGAATATTATCTTTTTCATATTATTCGTAAATAAAGGTAGGTATAAACTTCGTATTGCATCTTTATCTATCGTCAAAGGTACCGTACCATTTACTTTTCTTGCTATAATATTTTTACCTAATTCAGTATTAAAAAACAACCATGCTATTTCTGGACTGATACTTATATTACTTTTAAAACGTAACATAAATAAATTCATACCTAAAGAAGCTCTGCCTTCTAATTTAGGCATAAGATAGGTTCTACCAGGACTACCAATCTTGTTGATTAGCAACTCACCCCCATAAATTTTGGTTTTACTTAGAAAATCGTAAGCATGTTTGTCAATATATTTGACATCCTTATCAAAATTTTGAGACTCTAAATCCGTACTTCTAACCATATATGCGTAATTTTTTTCATCTAACAAATTGAAATTTAATGCAATAGTTTCGTAACTTCCATTCGCATGAAAATCTGTCAAAAGCTCTAAGCATTCCACGATCTGTATATGTTTGACTTTTTTTATTTTTTGATAAGCATCTAAATAAATTTTTAAAAAAAACTCACTGTCCAAACGAAATTTTTCATTGTCTAAACTTGAATTACTTAGCAATACCTCACTAATTTCTAGCCCTTCCAATAAAGTGTCATACTTTACTTTATCAAAAGGGCTTAAATCTTTCCCACGAAAGACATTTTTTCCTTTTTGGCAAACTCAACGAATGCTTCGGCGATTCCATCTTGAGTCAATCCATCATGATTAAATAGATCATGTTTAACTATTAGATGTCCATGATTATCTAGCAAATATTCATCTAAATTTTCTGCTCCGCTGCTATAAGTATTTACGACTTCGGCTACTCTATCCTCACTAGCATCCTTATCTATCGTTTCAGCTTGCGGATAGTCTGACTTTTTGACAAATATTTTCTCTCCACTATTATCTTTACTAGGCTCTTGCATAGTGGCAAAGAAAATAGGATAGTCTTCTACCTTAGGACATAACGCACCTTTACTTTCATCATCATTCCATTTCTGGATAAAAAGCACGCTGGTTTTAGTGCCTGTATGTGGCTTAAACACATTGCCATGCAAACCAACCACACCTAAAATACGACAACGATCTGCTATTACTTCTCGAATGTACTGATCACTTGAATTATTAAAACGTCCTTGAGGTAGGACAACTGCCATACGCCCACCTGGTTTCAAAAAGTCAAGATTCCTCTCTATAAACAATATATCTCGACCAACTTTGGACTGTTGCTTACCGTCCTTTTTATGCCCTAGCTCATATTTTGATAAGATGCGACTTTCTTTAATATCACCTGCAAATGGAGGGTTAGCCATTAAAACATCGAAGTTAAAATCTCGATTTTGATTTTTAGTCGCTCGTAGCTTCTTAAGTCTTCGCCAACCATCAAAATAAATATCTTGCCAATCCTCATCTTCAGTTTTATCATTCCAGCGCTCATAGTCTAAAGTATTCAAATGAAGCAC
The DNA here is from genome assembly GCF_007280595.1 of Psychrobacter sp. YGAH215. NCBI lineage: Bacteria > Pseudomonadati > Pseudomonadota > Gammaproteobacteria > Moraxellales > Moraxellaceae > Psychrobacter > Psychrobacter sp. YGAH215. Next base: position 348,834 of record NZ_VKLR01000001.1, read on the forward strand.
ATTAGTTTCTCCATCACCCGCAATTAAATTCAAGGTACGGGCTACCCTTACCGCTTTCTCATCAAAGTCGATAGCGAATACTTTTTCTCTTACATAATCTTTCTGCTCAGCAGTCTTTTCTTCTGCTGTAAAAAGATTACTTTCATTAGGGGCTAGCTTTTTCCAAACATGAAAAATGGAATGAACAGGAAACCCGCAACTGCCAGCAGCTGTATCAATAATGGTTTCATGTGCTTTAGGGTCTAGCATTTTAATACACATATCAATGACATAACGAGGTGTAAAATACTGCCCTTTTTCCCCTTTACTAGATTTATTTATTAGATATTCGAATGCTTCATCAACAACTTCAAGATTAGAGTTAAATAACTTGACTTGCTCAAGTGAAGAGACACAAATGGCTAAATGTGAAGGAGCTAAAGTAATCTTAGCACTAGTACTAAATACCCCTCCCCACTTACTTTTTGCTTTATCAAATAATTGTTGAATCTTTTCTTTAAGTTGAGTTTCTGTTTCACCATAGTTACGAAACTCTAAATGACGAGTTTTATTACGAGTACTTTCCATTTCATCGTATAGCTTAGTAAATATAAGCTGGAAAAGTTCTTCAAAGACATCAACACCTGCGTTTGCTAACACCTCATCTTCCATCTCTAAAATAATATCTTTTAGCGATTTACGTTCATTGACCAACTTGTCTTCTTGTATTAGCGTATCGATAGTCCATCGCTCTGTTAGAACGTCGGGCAATGTCTCACTAGCTTTGGGAATTCGGGGAATATCTTTGAAATAATTTGGATCACGGCGATTATAAAATGATATAGATTCGCCATTAGTCCACACTCCAATTGGCGCACCAGTAGCATGACAATAGGACTTAAGCTGATCTTTACCATCTTTAAGCTTTGGTTTTTTTAACTCAACCATGATATAGACAGAGGTAGTATGGTCTTTATCAAAAATAACAATATCTGCACGTTTAGTTTGTCGTCCGAAGGCAACAGGATATTCTACTTGCATTCGCTCATATGGATATCCAAACTCTTCGTTTAGTGTCATTAGATATAATTGTCTAACAATCTCTTCAGGTGTTAGATATACGTCTTTTTTACGAACTAAACACTCAACATACGGCTTAGTGCCTCCTTTAGCATCTCTATAAACTATTTTGCTTTCTAGCTGTTCAATTTGTCCGTAATTAAACTGAGTAAGATTATATTTAGAGTCTTTTAGAATTGCAGCGATAAGATCCATTAGATATCCAGCTTTTAATTAAAATATATGAGTAAAATTTGTGCTTTATTTTAGCATGTTAGTATTGTCAAAATGCTATCATAAATAAGCAAGGTTATTCGAAATAGTATTATCATTGCGAGTAGAATGAAGAACTCGCGTAGTTTGAAAAATTTATTTCAGAAAATAGAGCACTATTGAACAACGACTAATATTTTTAAGAACGAGATGTTGCCATTAGTCCTGATTGTAGCGGTTATCCTGCTTGGCTAGGCGAGTTGCAATGGCTTAGTTTGGAGTGGCGCGCGGAGCAAGCGACGCACCATACCTTAGCCATTGCCTCGCCTAGACCAGCAGATATAAGCGAAAAGCAGGAAATAGCTATAGTTAATTCTTAGTCAACTTTACCCTTGGCTCTACGACACTTCTCCGAACAATAAATCACCCGCTCCCAATCCTTCTCCCACTTCTTACGCCACGTAAACGGTCGCTGACAGACGAGGCAGGTTTTTTGCGGTAGGTTTACTTTTTTATGTGCCATCGTCTTCTCCCTTTTATATTTCTACTGCACTATTAACACCTATTTGTCTTCTTTTTGATGATCTAGACCCTCATACTTTTTCACCCGTCGGCATTGGTCGGAGCAATAGACCATGCTCTCCCAGTTTTTATCTAGCTTTTTAGTACAGCTAAATTCACGCTCGCAGACAGGACATTCCTTTTTACGAACATTTTTCTTTTTGTGCGCCATATTTTTCTCATTGGTTTGTTTGATGCATCAATAGTTTACCTCTCTTATCAATACGACTATTCATAATCATCAAATATTTTGTTCAGCCTATTAAGACTATTGACGATAAGTTTGCCAGATTGATCGGTGCTGCTATCAATTGCCAACTTCTCGTCCATCCGCATCGTCAGTGGCGTAAGCGCCTCTTTAAGTGCGTTTGCCATCAGTACAGTCTGTTGATGAATATCAGGAATATCGGTACCTGCTATTTGATTCTCATCACTCTTAGATAGGGTTTCAGATAATCTATCAGCCATTTTTTGCGCCAGTTGCTCGACGGCGTCAACCAGCTGTACCATCAGTGCTTTTTGTACGTCTTGGTTTTGCTTGAGATACTCGCTTTCCGCCTTTCCAATATTATGATCATGCTTATAGATTTGTATCAGCTGATTCATACTTTTTTCAAAGCCATTATCGATGCTGTCGCTGACGACTTTGGCATTGCTGATCACGCTATCGGCAAGGATTTTCTGTGCTTCCAACTGGTAATCAAGTTGGGCTTGCTGTCCTGCTTCTCGTAAGCGAGCGCTTTGCTCTGGATTATTTTGCGTGAGGTACGTTTCAAACTGGCTGCTAATAGCATTAAAACCACTCGCTAAGTCGACCAATTGAGCGACAATGCGCGCGCCTGTATCACCGTCTTCGCCGCCCATGGCTTTATTGCGTAAGAAGTCAGCCTTGATTTGCGCCCAACGCGCAGCCTCTACCTCAGTCAATTCACCGCGTATCTCAGCGAGCTTCAGTAGATTGCTTTCTGCGCCTTGGGTCAATAGCTGCGACTCACCTAGATAATGATCATCGATTAGCTGATTAAGCTCGTTCTCATTCATGACTGCCGAGAGTTTTTCAGTCATCTTATTCATATTACGGTAACTGCCTTGCAGCTTAAATATCGGCTCGACGCGATATTTATCATCCTGCGAGGCGGACGTAATATAGGCTTGGTTGACATCGAGAATAACTTTTTGCACGGTAAACATATGGCGCAAGATGGCGATAATCTCATTAATCTCCGAGGTGCTATAGGGATAAGTCAGCTCGCTGCTTTGTGCTTGGGCAAGATTGGTATTGTCTACCTTTGCCATCTTTATAAGACGATGAACATCGCTCAAATCACGGTTAGCAAGGGGCGCTAATACCGCGTTAGAGGTCAGCGAGTTTTCAATATAGCTGAGGGCAAATATCTCTTCCATGCCGCTCATGATATCGCCTAAATTGTAGATATCGGCGCGGTTGGCAAGCATATCAGGTACTTTAAATGCTTCGCCACTTTCGGTATATGGGTTACCCGCCATGACCACGCAGAACTTTTTACCACGCATATCATAGGTCTTGGTCTTGCCTTGCCAGACGCCATCGATGCGGCGTGTACCATCGCCAAGTGAGATGAATTTCTGCAAAAATTCCGCATGGGTATGCTGAATATCATCGAGATAAAGCATGACGTTATTACCCATCTCAAAGGCTAAGTTAATTTTATTCAGCTCTTCGCGGGCGGTGGCATTGGGCGCTTTTTCGGGATCTAAAGACGTCACATCATGACCGAGTGACGGACAGTTAATCTTCATAAAGATAAGGCCAAGACGGTTCGCAACGTATTCCATCAAGGTAGTTTTACCGTAACCTGGTGGCGATATCATCATCAGGATACCCATCAAATCGGTACGCTTATCCTCGCCAACCGTGCCCATCTGCTTGGCGAGATTATCACCGATAAGTGGCAGATAGCTTTCATTAATCAGACGGTTACGTACAAATGAGGATAAGGGACGCGGCATAAACTCGTCCAATCGCAACGTCTCTTTTGCGTCATGCAATATCTCTGAACGCATCGCTAGATAGCGCCGATAAGCAGGAATAACTTGGGTATCGTGATGATGCAAACGACTTAAGAAATCATCGACGGCAAAGGTTAAGGTTTGCTGATGAATGCGCTCATGCTCACCTAGTAAATTATTGACTTGAATTTCAAGCGAGACCTTACTTATGCGACGCTCGAAGCTTTGCGCTTGATTAAGTGGGTTGTTAATACTGGTCAGCGAAGGCACTAAAAACGAAGTGCTCGTTGCGCCTTTATTAATACTATCAAAGCTTACCCCTGACTCGATAAGATGTTGTACCAAATCTTCTCTTTGAGTATCATTTAGCTGAGTAAGTAAAACAGCAATTGCTTCGGGCACGTAATGACGATCACTTGCCAATTGCTGCTGGCGTAAGATGTTTTCTTCATCGATTTTTGCTTGCTGATCTTCGCTAAGTGCATTGTCACCGCTTACATCGCTCTGACTGTCAGCTATTTTATCATTGCCATAAGTTTGATCGAGCAGCGCATAAAACCATGTGGCTAGTAGCTCATAGGCTGATTTTGGCTGTAAACCAAGCTTGCCAATTGAGGACTGTAGTTGCTTAAAACCCATGTTATTTTGCGCATTGGCTGACGCGCTATTTAGCGTTTTGCTCAATAGCTCACCTAACTGCTGCGCTTGTTGGCTGGTCTGCCACTCGATATTACCATTGGGCGTAGTAACTTGCCCCATAACGCTGACCAAGTATTCACAAGCTTGCTGCACGTAGCCTTGCTGAAAGACAGTCGTGTTACTAACCATAGCGGGTTGATTAATTTGGCTCATCTCTGAATCTGAGCTATCTTCTAAAGCAAATTTATCGGCGTTATAAGCGGCAACAAAGCTCTGCATCACATGCGTCATATCTTCAACCAGCAATGCTTTTGCAGTATCACTGCCCAGGCTTCGATGCAATTGTTCAGCTGTAATGGCTCTATCTTGCCAGTTATGTATCCGCGTCAGTACCAGCTCATTTAACCAAGTATCATAACCAAATTGACGTAGCGCTTCTAAGTCGAGCGCTTTGACTAGACTTAATTGCCAGTAAAACAGTTGCGCCAACGCCCGTACTTGCGGGGTATAAATCAGTAGCCCAGCTTCACGTAGGGTGGGTAATATTTGCAGCAATAACAGCGTCGCATCATGGTCATGAATACCTTTGTCATAACCGAGCTGATAACGCGGCGTGCCATAGGCCCTGACGAGTTTAGGTAGCGGACTGTCCTCATCTATCTCACCCTTGCTATCGAAGGTTAACCGCGTCGCATCATAGGCCTGATATAAACGCGCTTCCGTCAAGCCGTCTTGGCTTTTTTTGGCACTTTCGATAATGCTATATGCCAAATACTCAGCGCGATAAACGCTGTCAGACTCAGAGGCGATATTGATATCCCAATAAGGGCGCAAGGCATTTAACTCAGCATTATTGAGCACTTCATAATAATCGGTGCCCGTTAGATGCAAATTGAGCACACGCTTGCCATCTGACTGCTGACGACTGAGCAACGTTAAATCTAAAGGCTGAGTATTAACCGAAAAGCGATGTTTGCCCAATTTAATAATCTGACCGCCATCTTCGAACAAGTCAGACTTATCTTTTAGACTCTTATAACTCTCAACTTGTATGGCTTTTAGGCGCGCGTCTATGTCATCGGCTTTGACACTAAAGCCCATCGCTTGCAAGTTCTTAGCGATAGCGCGTACTTTTTGGACTAAGCCATCTGAGGCAAAATAGGTATTGAGCGCCTCCTCTTCCTTAAAGCCAGTGACGCCTGTGCTCTGCGTACGCTTTTTGATACTCTCAAGCATCCGCAGCGCACCATCACCTAAGTTCTGGGCTTTACGATTTCGGGTATCAAGCAGCTGCTGTTTATGATTTTCAAAGGTTTCGTAAATCTCTTCACGCTTAGCTATGATATCTGCTAAAAACTGATCACCACTACCGCTCTCTGGATCAGCGAACTGGCTTTCCAATTCTTCTAGCTGTACCAGTAATTTCGCCATTTGCTCGTCTGATTTCTCAGGCGTATTGGCAATCGACAAGGCATTAGCAATGGACTGACCAAATAGCTTAAACTGCGCGCCAAATTGCGCGACTGCTTCAGCAGAACCTAAGTTTTTACGCTTATGATTGAGCTTGGCTTTGCTTTGATTGAGACTCGAATAAATGGTCGATATGTCATCGATAATTTGGGTACGGACCGTGGCATCGGCAACATCTAATGTGCCTAATAGCTCGGTCAATAAATCTAAGCCTTGTGCTGTCTCATCAATTTTTTCGAGTACGGGTTTTAGCTCGCTATTGGTTTCGGCCGTGTTTAGGCGCTCACTGACCTCTGCTAATATGCCTTCGTAGCTTGATAATGCTTTGTCTCCACTTAAAAATAAGACGGTTTTTTCGGCGAGCTCGCTTTCTGCTGCTTCTAACTGAGTCTGCAACGCTTCTAATTTATCTTTATCCAAATAACGCAAATCTTCCAAGCTGACCAAGCGACCCTTTTGCCGTCTTAACGCCGATAGCTGCTCCACATAATCACTGGCAGACTCAAATGTGGTCACACGTATTTGCCGTAATATCTCATTTTGCTGCGTATCGGCATCGGCTAACGCCGTTTGGGTTTGCTTTTGGATGCTTTGTACTTTAGCAAACTCATCAATGACCAATTCAGCAGTCGCCGTTACGTCCTTAATACTACTGGCAACGTCATTAAGCTCAGGGTCAGACAACCAGTAATAGCTATCAAAGAGGCGGCTGGTATTATCCGATAGCTCCTCATAAAGCTTTTGTGACACGCTTTGATTATCAATTAGGCGGGTGATGCTATAAAGGTCGGAGATACCCCGTACCAATTCTTTATTGCCAATTTTGCCATAAAAACTGCTGCTTTCAGGCAACTCACTGACATACTCAGGGGAGGCATAAGGCGTATGCCATATCTGCATCGGGTGAATGCGTGACGGCTCACTTTGGTCATTAAATAGTACCAAACGCCCATTGTCTGCCAATGCCATACCATTGCAGTAAATGGGATTTGCCAATTGTTTTTTAATAAGGTTGTAAGGAAATAACCCTGTGATACCTAAAGCGACATCGTAAAATAAAAACAACACGTCTTCACCATTGGGCGATACGATTTTACGTTTAAACTTTAAGTCTTTAGCACCGACACTATTGGTATCGAACAGCTTATACTCACCGGTTTGCAGATAATAACCACCGGGAAATATAATACCGTGATCTTCAGGCAACTGCACACACGACTGCCCAATTGCATCTAAACGCAATACGGCTTCAGTCAAGGTGTTATAAACAAAATAACGATAACTGTCTTCGCGATACGGCAGTATCTTGAGCAGTATTAAACTGCCAACTTTGGCATAAGCAATTTCAGCGTCAGTCAACGACTGGGTGCGATCATTCACAGGCTCGCTATAAATGCCTTGTCCGGACTGGGTGTTGTCCTCAATCTTAATGGTCAAATCGCCACCAATGGTTTCTACAAAGATGGTATCTAAGATATTCATATGTGGATATTTACCATTGACCATCTGCTCACGCGTGGTAACTACCCAATCAAAATCGTAAGCCGGAGGCAACTCAATATCACGCTCGCCTCGATTGTCTACGTAGGCAATTTGGGCTGACTCTGGTGTGCCTTGGCTAAAATCTAGGGCAAAACGAAAGACACGAATATCGGTGATACGCTCGCCAATTTGAAAGGCCAATAGCAATTTGCTGTCTTTGACGGTCAGCTGAATCAGGCGCGTGTGCTTGTAATAGCGATATAGCTCATTAAAATCTTGGACAAATGCCTCTTGATCTAAAAAGGTATTTTTTAGATCCACCTCTTCCAGCTGATATTCTTGCTCAGCGCTTTCCTTATCCATGCTATCGTTACTATCGAGACCATTCTGCTGACTTTCATCACCACCATTTTTATTAGTAGGCTCTATCAATCGATATAGCGACAACACATCTTTGATATTACTCGCCCGCTTTAGCCCCATAAAGACGTTGTAGCCAAACAACAGGTAGTCGCCAACTTGTACCATATCTTGCGCCACACAGTTGTATTCGGTACGAATACGGGTGCGGGCGATGACTTGCATCTGCGTGCTGCCAAACTCTTGCAGACGCGCATGATTCAGCTTAGCGGTCTGTTGCTCTAGCCGACTACCCTGCTCAATAAGACGCTTTTTAATAAGTTCATAAGCATTACCTGAAGCGACCGCTTGATCCGTTTGTTCGGATTGATTCTGGCTATTGATATTATTTGAATTGGTTGGGTTTTGCGTATCTGCCATCGTTGCTCGTCCATTTTTAGGCAATCAGATAAATCTAAGGTTTTTCGAACTAAAGAAGCACTTGGCTCATCTAAGAAAACGAGTGGTCACCGCTGGTTTTTTTTAGATGAGCCAACTCATGGTTAATAGTAGTCATTAACTACTGCTATGTTAAAGCGTTTAGATTGAGTTGGTTAAAACAATCCGCCACTTAAGTGACAGATTGCTTATTAATGAAAAGTTATGGGTCAAATCTTGCTGATAATAAATCAGTCATGTCGACTAACGATGATACTAAGCCGTTTCATCATCATTCTGCTTGTTCGCTTTGGTCATTACTTGATTGGCCATCATCGTATTGATAATGCCGCTCAATGTATCTGACTTGCCAGCGAGACCATCAATGGCTTTACCGATAGACAATGACTTGGCAAAGTTATCGAAGAAGTGCGCTTCGCCGCCAACGATATCGATTTTGGCTTTCTGTAGCGCAACTGCCAAGACTTCAGCATTTTCTTTGGCAATCTCTTTACCGGCCTCTATAGACGCCATCGCTTCTTGTAGCGCAGTTTCAAGACCCATACGGAATTCTTCGTGCTCGCGTGCCTCGACGGTCATGCTGCCCATCGCATTGAATTTTTCGACCAGACCATCGGCTTCAGCTTGGAAATGCGCACGAGTAACTTCCGCTTTTGCCAGTCCAACTTCACGTTCCGCCTTGGCATTTGATTCACCACGAGCGGCAATCACTTGCGCGTTTGCCATACCGATGTCACGCTCGGCTTTGGCATTAGACTCACCGCGCGCGGCGATAATCTCAGCATCAGCCATACCTTTTTCACGTTCTGACTGTGCTTCCGCTTGACCAGTCGCTTTGATGATATTAGCCTTGGCAAGCCCTTCTTTTTCCAAAGATACCGACTTGGCTTCTTGAATGGCCGCTTCAGCAAAACCATGCGCAGACTCTTCAGCTTTGATACCTTCCGCCATTTTCATTTTGGCTTCCGATTCTTTGGCAGCGGCCTCAAGATTGGCCGTCGCAAGCGTGGTAATCTCAACCGCTTTATGCTTAGCAGATAACTCTTCTGCTTCAGCCTTTTTCACCTGACGTACTTTGATTTCTTCGGCATCGGCTTCGGCAGCTAGGACACGTGTTTGCTTCGAGCGCTCGGCTTCGCTCACTTCGCGAACTTCTTTGATACGCTCTTCTTCTTGTGCAACCGTTTTATCTACCGCGATACGCTCACGAATGACGTTAGCAATTTCTTTTTTCTCAAGCTCAATGGCGCGTTCAGCTTCAATACGCTGCAAGTCGACTTCCCGCTCACGCGAGACGATTTCTAAATCACGAGCGCGGGTGACTTTTTCTTCTTCAATCACAACTGCACGCAAACGGTTCTGTCCAGCGACTTCAATTTCACGCTGTTGATTTTCACGCTGAATCGCTAAATCTTGCTCAACCATAATAATGGCTGTCTCAGATTTTTTACGCTCTTCTTCTTCAATTTTGCGAGTTTCAGCCGTTTCACGGGCAATCACTGAGGCGATTTCACGGCGCTGTTTGGCTTCAGCATCGGCTTGTTGGCGCTCTAACTCAAGCATCGCCTCTTTGGTCTCGACGTTTTTCTTCTTAACGGCCAGCTCTTCGTCACGCTCAAGCTCATTGGTGATGACGTTTTGGAAGGCCGTTAGCTGGGTAATCTTTTTGATACCTTCAGCATCTAAAATATTGCTTGAATCGAGTGACGCTTTCGGCGTTTGCTCTAAGTAATCAATCGCCACGTCTTCTAAGACATAACCATTAAGATCATTACCGATTTCTTGCACGATGCTGTCACGAAACTCGCTACGGTTTTCGAAGAGTTTGACAAAGTCGATTTGTTTGCCGACCGTCTTTAGTGCTTCAGAAAATTTGGCATTAAACAGCTCATTGACCGCCACTTTATCAGAGGCGCGCTCCACCCCAACCGATTTGGCAACTTTAAGGACGTCTTCTTCTGTTTCATTAACACGCAAGTAAAACGCCACTGTAATATCCGCACGCATATTATCGGCGCAAATCAGCCCTTCTTTACCGCGTCTATCGACTTCTAAGGTGATAAGGGAAATCCTCATCAATTCTTTTTTATTGATAATCGGCCAAACAAAACCACCATCAAAACGTACGGCGATTTTACTCACGCCATTGATAATCAGCGCTTTACCCTGCTCTACCTTAAAATAAAAAGCCTTGAGCATTAACAGCGCTGCCATAATAAAAACAAACGCCAGCACCACAACCACGCCGACGATAATGAGTATATCCATATTCATTCCTTTAATGAGAACATTGCAACCAAATTTAAAACAGTTAATACCATACTTAAAAACAAACTATTAGTTATCTCTGTACCGCCAATCTGCCAACTTATAAAGCGAATGGAGAAATGTTATTTATTTCAATTTTAAAATTATTTATAGCGGCGGTTTATACGACTTTTCTTTTACGGGGGCGACTCGGTAGGCATTGGCTTCTTCTAAATATTCTATCAACGTCACTCTATCACCCTGCCTGAGCAAATCATTATTGATGTCTGAACGAATTTTGAGTATCAAGCCTGCGCCGCCGTCATTTAATTCTGCTTCACCATGTTTGTCAGTCACACTCAATGTACGTACCACGGCGATTTTACCGATATTACTAGACGCATTACGCTTGGGGATTTTGGCAATATTTTTGCGAATGGGAGCAATGATCATACCTGTTAGCCACATGGATACGACCAACACAAAGATGAGCGCCCCTGTACCAAAGAGATAATACAAAAGACCAGAGTCAAAATATTGATGTAAAAAGCTCGTATATAAGTAGCTTAATAGCCAACCGATTAGGCTGATTAAGCTTAGTATGATGATGAGTGGCACGCCATAAAGACCAAATTTGAGCATGAGACCAGTGAAAAACCCCGTCGATGACAAGGTAGAAACATCACCATCTGGCTCACCAAAATCTACGCTATCCATATCTGCCATGCCGAGTAATGACACCAGCCAATATAGCGTCACGAACATGACAAGCCCCGTAAAAATAATCGTCGGGTACAAACTGATTTTAGTGATAAAAACTAAAAAGGACTCTTGCATGAACCGCTCTCTCCTTTTGCTCGCCTAATCCAACCTTTTGATGTCTTGGTTATACGATTTTTTATATGACTGAAAGTTACTCGACGTTTCTTTAATGAGATTTACTTCATTCAGATTTATTCATTCAGCTTCAACTATTGCCTTAGTGCTCAAGACTTTATTTCAGAAATTTTGCTTGTTGTATTTTGAACAATAAGACAGTACTGCCTTACAATCTTGGGCTATAAGGAATTTAACGTACGGTTATGCCACCTCTAAATCGTAGGGTATTAAATCAACTTATGTTTCTTTGTTAGTGATTATATATACATTCCATTACATAATACATAGGTTTTGCCCTTAACGACCCCAAATCGGTGAGCGCACAACGCCGCCTGTCTTACTACTAATCGCATAGCTTGAATTGCCAGCTAAAGAATGAATCACCAAACTGCTACCACTTTGACCGCTTACTTGCGAAAGCTTTGTGGGATAGACAGCATACTGTGCAGAAGGCGACAGACGCGCGGGCTCATCAAGTCCTGTCTCTGCTAGATTAACCACTTGCCTTGTAGCCAGTGTCATGACCGCCGCCTTACGACCATTAAGATAGGCTAAATACTGTCCATTCAAGCTCAGTTGCGGGCTGGCTGCATAGCCTGCGGTCGGTATCAATGTCGCCTTACCGGTAGCAAAGTGATAGCGATAAATACTGGGACGACCAGCGCGCACTTTGTCGCTGGTATAGACAAAGCTTTGCCCGTCGCTTGCGTAGCTTGGCTGCACTTCCGTGCTCGCTAAGGTCGTAAGCTGTTTGGTATGACCGTCACTTAATCGCATCTCATAGATATCAGCATTGCCGCCGACGGTGGAGCTATAAAGCAGTTTTTGTCCGTCAGGCGAAAATGATGCTGATAAATTGCTGCCTTCAGTATTTACCACCAGCTTCTGAGTGTTACTGTTGCGATCATAAATATAAATCTTAGGAGACTGGCGCGCGACTTGTTTGCTATAGACGAGCATTTGACCATCGGCAGACCACGCTGGCGCATAAATATAACCATTCAACTGATCTATCAATTGGCGGTCGCTACCATCAGGACGAATGCTATATAGCGTTGATATCTTTGCCGCGCCTGCTCCCTGCTCTTCGACATAAGCGATGCGCCCTTGCCGATCTATCGCTGGCATGCGCGCCGTTAGAGGATTACTCGCACTTGTATCAATAGCTGTTTTAGTTGCATGATTCGCTTTAGGCATCGTACTTGGCAACGTCTGACAGCCCGTTAATAGACCAAAAGCCGTTATCGCTGTGATGCCAGTTATTGTGCGTAGGTTGACAGATGATTTTTCTCCAAAGATTTCCAACATAAATGACGTCCAATAAAACGGTGATGGATACGGAATGTAGGTTTTGATAAGATTAAAAAGTTGATGGCATAAGAAATGTCGTAATAGCTTAAACATTTGACCTTAGCGACTTATGACAGTGTAGCGGAAAGCGTCACAAATTTTAGATAAAAAAATGCCCCACTGTTTAGTGAGGCATTTTTAAATGGTCAGATTTTAAAACGTTTATATTAAACGATTAACTTATTTGGAAACGGCTTTAAAATGAGCCACTTGATTGCTATTAGTAATCGTCAAGATAGGTGTGTTATTGGCATTCTTATTAATGCTATATTTACCTTGTACCGTTGCAAGTGTCGTCGTATCAAAGCTGGCTTGTGGCTCAGGGCATGCCATCATCGTTGATAAAACATTACCGAGTACGACATTGCCATTTACCACACTATAGTTGGCACCCATATTATTGCAGGTATTGATAAAGCTCACGCGGTCATTACCGTTATCTTTAAAGAAATTAAGTGTCAATGGTTTGCTTGGATCAAAGAATAATTGGCTGACTTTGTCGCCGTTAGTGCGCTTAGCATCGACAAGCTGCCAGTTATACGCTTGTAGGGCATCAGCAGTAATTGGCTGAGTCACAGGTGCGGTAACACTAGGGGTCGTAGTTTGGCAACCCGCTGCAGCAAGTGTACCCACAGCAAGGGTTGCAGCCATCATCATTTTAGTCATGTTTTTCATATTAGCTCCTGTAATGGTTAACATTCAAAATAAAAAAGTAGTCATTATCTTTTATTTTAAGTATGCATTTTTATTATGATTAATTTATTGTCTTCTTCATTAACCTAAACAATGGCGCTATTGTGCACAAATGATAGCTGACTGTCATTATAGATTGGGTATCGATTACCGCGATATTCGTTCCACTATATGGTTTTTTTGCTAACGCACCTTGTATGAACAAGTATTACCTGCTAACGCTTTAACCAATAGTTCATTTCGAAGCCAAGCCTTTATCGAATGTAATCAAGCATTAAATTAATTAGGATTGGAATTGACACTAGAATTTAAAGCAGCTGCCTTTTGCTTTTGCAAAGCCGCATAACCTGCCAAACGTTTACGTTCCGTCTCATTAAATAATTGCTGCTCTATTTGATGGATTTGGGTTTGCGCTTGCGCCTTATCAGCATTTTGACTTAACAACTGCTGTTTTTGGGCTTGATACTGCTTAAAACGCTGATCAAAATGAGCATCTTGTTGATCGACCTGCGCGAGCCTTGCTGCTGCTGGCGCGCCAACCAACTCACGGCGCATATTGTATAACTCTTCAGCCGTTGCACCCTTGGCTTGTAGCTGCTCTGTACGACTGATTAACTCCTCCAAATTGGCCTGCTGAGCGATATTGGCTTTGGTCGCATTATCAGGCATACGGCTAATATAATCTTGCTTTGCTGCTTGTTTTTGGGCGTCGGACATTTGCTTATCTTGGTTAATTTTGACCATCGCAATACTATAATCATCGTATTCATCTTCTGCGCCAAAAAAGGCGGTTATAGTAGTTTTATCAAAGTGCTGCTGACGTAATTTTGCGACATCTTGCCGCTGCTGCGCCACCACATTTAAATCCAGCTCGCCATTTTTGGTCGCCTGTAGTTGCAGATTGCCATAACGTTTTTCTATAGCAGGAATTGCTTTAAGATAGGCGATATACTGGTCAAATATCTTCATCGCTTGGCTAGCTGCAGGCTCTGGCGTATGACTGCGGATATAACTCTCCACCCGCGCATAAATGACTGCTTCTTCCTCTTCGCCTAGCGCCGATAAAAAGTAATCAAATAAGCGCCGTAGCCCTTCGGTGACGACCAACTGTTTATTTTCATCAATGATAATCTCACCGTCGACCTCCGTTCCTTGCAAAGAGCGCGGTAGATTCTCAAGACCTGTGGTAAATTGAGAAGCGTCTTGCTTGGATAATGTGCCAACATTATTATTAACATTCGCCTCGTCTATGATGCTGGCATTAGCTTGACTATTCAGCGCTGTAGCCTCTGTTTGAGAAGAAGGTTTACTAGCATTATCGGGCTTAAACCACCAAATAATCGCCACAACTAAAATAGTTATCACGGCGATAATGATGAGCAAAAATGGTGGACGGCGCTTAGTTGGCATAACGACACTATCTTATTTAATCAAGCGGTTGATAAGGAATTTACTATTCATAAAATGGCACAAAATAAAAGGGTCAGTTACGTAGTGACCCTTTTAGGCAAAAGCGGTTTATTTGCTAATTTACATTTAAGCCTTAATAATTAAATGTAATTAACGCCAATCTCAACTTATCGTAGGCTTTTGATTTTTATAGAATTTAAAATTCTAATTGTTTTAACTGAAATTTTAAAAACTAAGTAAACCAATAACATTAGAAAAATAAGTTGAGAGTGGGGTTGTAATTACTAAATTTATAAATTGGCTTTATAAATTGGCATTTTTTAAACGGTTAACCTGATCGCGATAGACGGTTTTAGGATTAGGTTGTCCCCATGCGACCAAGCCTAATAGTTGATTGACCGAATCCATATGATTCATTTTGTAATCATCGCGGATGACATGACCTAGGCGGCTTGAACAAGCAGAAACCAACCCATCATTTGGGTCATTTTTAAATACTTGTGAGGTTGCTAATAGCACATAATCCATCGGGTCTAGCGCATTGGTTACTTGTCCGACGCCACTGAATGAATAGTAGTTGATGCCGTTTACCTTGGTATCTTTTGGTTGACCACAATAGCTTGAAGGCATGGCTGCTGGGAACTCACGGTTAAAATCAGCCATATAATTAGTCGATAAGGCGGTAACCGCACCAAATCCGTCCTGTTCTTGTAGCTTATCGATAGGAATACCAGCGTTTAAATCCATAAAATCACCCAAGAAACCGAACAAGGTAAGCGCGGCTTTGGTAGCAGTATTATACTCACCATTGACTCTGTCATTATCGATCTGCTCAACCACCCAATCGGCTAACGCCGCCCCTTGCTCTGGACTGGCAACCGCGGTCACTGACGCCACGTACTTTGGCTCAACGGCAGCAACATAACGAATATCATGCCCGCCATGACTATGACCGATTAAGTTCACCTTAGGGCTACCAGAAATCGCGCTAATGGTTTTTACTTGCTGTAGTAGCTGCTCACCGCGCACTCGGCTGTCGTTAAAAGAAGACGTCTTGGTGGCGTAGACTTTTGAGCCGCCACTCATCAGGGTTTGCGGAATGCCATAAAAGTAGTCGACACCAAGTAGCTTGGTAAAGCCGACCAGACCATGAGTCATGACCACTGGATACTGAGTCTTGGTATAACTGGAGGTAAAGTATTTGCTATCGACTAGCGTGCAGCCATTGGCGTTGGCACAATTATAGTACTGCCCTGCCGCTTGCGCTGAAGTGGTTTGCATGGTCATTAATAAAACGCCAGTACTGATAGAGCCCAGTATTGGTAAAAAAGTGCGCGGCGTGAGCGCAGCACGAACGTACGAGGAGAGCGTCATAACAACATCCTTGTCATCATTAATGGTGAGTGCCTTTACCTCATAACGTCGGCAAAGACTGCTGCTAATCCCTTTAGCATGCAAAATTACATTACTTCTATCTTTTACAAGATTCAACTAAATTGTCAAAATATGAATACATCATCGTGACTGGAGGGTCATAACGGCTCAAATGGGGCTGTAAAGCAACTATTGTCAATAATAATGATAGATTTAATATCACTTATCATAAAACTGCTATTCATCCATTTATGGTATAATTTCCCCACATTAAACCCATAATTATAAGACACAAGATGATGACTAAAAAATCCCTTATCCAGTCCCCAGAGGCCATAGAAAAAATGCGTGTGGCCGGCAAACTTGCCAGCGACGTCCTTGTCATGCTCGACGAACATGTCAAAGTTGGCGTCAGTACCGAAGCATTGAACCAAATCGCTCATGACTATATTGTTAACGTGCAAGACGCGATTCCTGCGCCGCTTAATTATAACGGCTTCCCAAAATCTATCTGTACCTCAGTCAATCATGTGGTTTGTCACGGTATTCCAGCCGACAATAAACTGCTCAAAGATGGCGATATCATCAATATTGATGTCACCGTGATTAAAGACGGCTATTACGGCGATACTTCAAAAATGTGGATTGTCGGCAATGGCTCAATCATGGCGCAGCGTATCTGCAAAGTGGCGCAAGAAGCCCTTTATGCCGGTATGAGTGTGGTCAAAAACGGCGCGCGCTTGGGCGATGTCGGCGCCGCTATTCAAGAAGTGGTCGAGCCTGAGCGCTTTAGTATCGTGCGCGAGTTTTGTGGTCACGGTATCAGTAATGAATTCCATCACGAGCCGCAAGTCATGCACTATGGTAAAAAAGGCACAGGCTTTGAGCTAAAAACCGGTATGACTTTTACCATTGAGCCGATGATTAATCAAGGCACGTGGCAGACCAAGATTTTGCCGGACGAATGGACGGCGATTACTAAAGACCGCAAGCTGTCAGCACAGTGGGAACATACCATGGTGGTGACGGACAATGGCTGTGAAGTCTTTACCACACGCCCCGAAGAAGACTTAAGCTTTTTGACCCAGTAATACGTAAAAAGATCGCCTAGGCGGTCTTTTTTTTGCCTAAAAATTCAGGCATATTGGCGGTGCTATTTTTTGTTTTTCAGCGTGATATTTGCATTCACCCATTTTTTTAGCGCCTCTATTTACAACCTCTTAATCGGATACCCTTCATGTTTACTTGCGATGTCGCGACCATTGATTTGACACCTATGCCTCTATTATCAGACCATAGCACTACCACTGATAGCGCGACGTCGTTCAGTAATCGCGAGCAAAATATTTCCGAGCACAGTATTTCTAAGCACAGTATTTCCGAGATTGGTATTGCTGAGTGGCTACTCCAAATCAATGACGATATCAGCCGCGAGCTCGAACGCGGCGTCAATATTCGCCAATTGGTAGCAGCTCGTGCTTGCGTCATCGATGAATTACTCATTGCGTTGTTCAAATGGTTTGAGCTTGATAAAACGGACTTAGCCTTATTTGCCACTGGCGGTTATGGGCGTGGTGAGCTGTCGTTATATTCAGATGTCGATATTTTGCTGCTAACGCCAGACGAGATTACGGTTGATAATAAAGAGAAAATCGATAATTTAGTGGCACTATTGTGGGATATTGGACTTGAGCCCGCTCTATCAGTACGCAGCGTCAGCGAATGCTTGGAAGCGGCGCTCGACCACACCGTTGCCAGTACTTTGCTAGAAGCGCGGTTGTTAGTTGGCAATGAAGCATTGCAAGAGGTGCCCCATAAAATCGTCAATACCCAGTGGTCGCCACGTGATTTTTTTGAGGTGAAAATCGCTGAAGCAAAAGCGCGCTATTTGCAGCACAATGCCACTGAGTACAATCTTGAGCCCAATATCAAAACGGCACCCGGTGGTCTGCGTGATATTCATATCATTGGTTGGGTGACCAAACGCTACTTTCGCGTCAGTAAGCTTTATGACTTGGTGCAACAAAGCTTTTTGACCGAAAAAGAGTTCGATGAGCTTAACTTTGCCGAAGGTTATTTATGGCAAATCCGCCATTATTTGCATGAGCTGACTGGGCGCAATGAAAACAAGCTGCTATTTGATTATCAGCGTGAAATTGCGCAAATGATGGGCTATGAGACGCAGCCTGGCGACCAACCAAATGCCGCCGTTGAGCGCTTTATGCGCGATTATTATCGCTGTGCTATGCAGATATCGACGCTATCTGAGATGCTGACCAATCATTATTATGAGACCATTATCGAGCCGCAACTGCCGGATGAAGAACGACCAAAAAAGCATCCGATTACCGCTCGTTTTAACCGAGTCGGCGAACAGATTGCAATATCGCATCATCGCGTCTTTGCTCAGCACCCTGAAGCGATTTTAGAGATGTTTTTGCTGATGGGTCAATACGGTATCAAAAACGTCCGTACCCATACCTTGCGTGCGTTAAAAATAGCGGCGCGCGGCATCGATCAAGCGTATAGAGACAACCCGTCGCATCAAGCGCTGTTTTTAGCCAATTTAAAAGAGCAAAACTATCTATTTCATCGCCTGCGTACTATGAATCGTTACGGCGTTTTGGGCAGCTATATCCCAGCTTTTGCGCAAGTGACTGGGCTCATGCAGTACGATTTATTCCATCGTTATACCGTCGATGCCCATACGCTATTTTTGATTCGTATTTTACATCGCTTTACCGATCCGCGCTTTTTTGAGGATTTTCCACTGGTCAGCTCTATCTTTCAGCGTATCGAGCGCAAAGAGATTTTGGTGTTGGCGGCGATGTTTCATGATATTGCCAAAGGCCGCGGCGGCAATCATAGCCAGCTTGGCGAAACAGAAGCGATTGAGTTTTGTCTTGCTCATGGCATGAGTGCTGCGGACGCGCATTTGGTCGGCTGGTTGACGCGCTATCATTTGCTGATGTCGATGACAGCGCAGAAAAAGGATATCTCCGACCCAGAAGTGGTGACGCTATTTGCCGATTTAGTCGGCAACGTCACTCATTTAAACCATCTGTACGTCCTAACGGTCGCCGATATGAATGCCACCAACCCCCAGCTTTGGAACAGCTGGCGCGCAACCTTGATGAAGCAGCTGTATTCACAAACACGGCGTATCCTGCGCGCTGATATTGACGCCCCAACCAACCGCCAAGACATGATTAAAGCCACGCGCAAACAGGCGCTGGCGATGCTTGATAATGTCGATAATCAGCATATGAATCGCGCTGAGGTTTTAAGGCTATGGGACGACTTGGGCGATGAGTATTTTTTGCGCGAGATTGCAGAAGATATCTTGTGGCATACCGAAGCCATTTTAAACCATCCGCCCATCGGCCGCGCCTCCGATGCCAATAGCCAACCCTTAGTTGTGTTACGTGAGCATCGCGAGCTGGCACTTGATGCGGTGCAAGTGTTTGTTTATACGCAAGATCAGGTCAATTTATTTGCCGTTACCATGGCGGTATTTGACCAGATGAATCTCGATGTTTTGGATGCGCGTATCATTACCGCGACGCGAGATTTTGCCTTAGATTCCTACGTGCTGCTCGACCGCAGCGGCACGTTATTGGTCGATACAGACAGCCAACAAGAGCTTAAACAGCGCTTAATCGACGCCTTTAAAAATCCGACGGTGCCCAAGCTTACCAATAGAAAAATGCCGCGCCAGTTGCGCCATTTCGATGTTGCTACGACGATTCACTTTGAGTTTAATGAAGCCTCAAATCAGCATATCATGAGCTTAGAGACGCTTGACCAACCAGGCTTACTTGCCCGCGTTGGTCAGGTATTTTTACAACAACAAATTGAAGTACATGCCGCTCGTATTACCACGTTAGGCGAGCGCGCAGAAGATATGTTTTACATCAGCGATCAAAACGATCAGGCATTGTCGGCGGATAAACTTGAGACATTAAAGGCAGCATTGATAGCAAGTCTGAGCATTCGTAACGATGGTTAATTGCTATATGACTGCTTATGTTAGAAGTTAATCGTTAGAAGCTAAATTATAAATACGAAAAACGCTTTATCGTTAACCTTCAACGATAAAGCGTTTTTTTAAGACAAAATATCAACGATAGCTTTTGACCAAATATTTATAAGATACTTATATTAAACGCATACTTTATATGACGCTTTTATAGACCATATCCCTTGCCATTTCTTTAAGCTCCTCATCGGCAAGCTCCAATGGCAAAATCTCTGCTTCTACCTGCTGCTGCCCCAGCATCAAACGCCCAGCTTCTACCTCTCTTTGTAGCAGACGATGCAAACTGGCCAAATGAAATTCGCCGTCGTAGTATTCAAAGATTTGCTGTAAGGAAATCGGGGCTTTGGCATGCACATCATTATAAAGCGTGTCAGCGGCCAAAATGGTCATCTCGTTAAGCGCTTCTTCACGCAAGACATCGACTTGATTAATCTTATTTTGTAAATGCGTGGCCATACGCCCCTTAAAGCCCAACATGACGATAAAAATCAGCGTCTGTACCGCAAATAAACCCATGTACTGCCATAAAGGCAATGAGATGTTTGACAGTTTGCTCAGGAGCATAAGCACCATCGCCACCACCACATAGCTGACCAATTGCCAAAGTAGCCACATCATAAAGCTGTTATCGCCAAACCAAAACATCTGTCGCTCTTTTAACAGCGTCAACTGCTGCCGCGCCTGCCACCAATTATGCTCGCGCTGCTTTAGCTGCTCGTATAGCTCAACACGCTGGCTACCCTCAAATTGTTGCACGTTGATATCTTTAGCGCCACGCTCATCGGTTTTTAAAACACTAAACATATCAAGTTTCCTTAAAATAAGCGGCCGTTTTTACGAACAGTTATTTTTTGCTTGGTTAGTAAATGACGCTATTTTAATTTTATCTATACTTAATCGCATGATTAAAATTGGCCAATCTCAATACGGGTTACCGTCTAAAAAACAAGCGCTATGCAAGGTTATTCACCGTATAAATTGCGCAAAATGCTGGTTTTACATTGACAATAAACTGTCTGAGAAGAAAAAAGACAAAAAACAAGAGAAGTGCTACACTGCTCAAATGTAATTTTTCTTTATCACTTTATTATTAATTGTCTATTATAGTTAGCCTACCTATGAATCACAACTTGACGACTCTGCACCCTTATCCGTTCGCTAAGATGGCGATTTTACTCGCGGATAGTACGCCAGCCTATAACTATAGTGAAATTAAGCTCGGTATTGGAGAGCCAAAACACGAGCTGCCAGCATTTGTGTTGGACGTCCTACGCGAAAACTTGGACAAAATAAGCCAATATCCAACCACCAGCGGGCTGTTTGAGCTGCGTCAAACCATCGCTCACTGGTTAGAAAAGCGCTTCTTTCTCAATCATCTCGACCCGCATAGCCAAGTATTACCAGTCATGGGTACGCGCGAGGCGATTTTTAGCTTGGTGCAAGCGGTTATTGACCATCCAAAAACCGTGTTGTCCGAAGACGAAGCCAATCAACTGCCAGCTCATAATCAACCAAGCGCGCAGCCATTGCAAAAAGCAGATGAAGCACCAACGATTGTGATGCCCAATCCGTTTTATCAGATATACGAGGGTGCTGCCATACTCGCGCAAGCGACGCCGTACTTTATGCCTTGCAGCATTGATAATGATTTTAAAGGTGACTATCGCACGGTACCGAGGGACGTTTGGACGCGCACGCAGCTATTGTTTGTCTGTAGCCCAAATAATCCAACCGGTTCCGTCATGACCATGGACGATTGGGAACACTTACTGCGTTTATCCGACCAGTACGGCTTTATCATTGCCAGCGACGAGTGCTATAGCGAGCTGTATTTTGATCGCGCGCCGATTGGCCTGCTGCAAGCTTGCGCGGCGCTCGGTCGTCATAACTTTAAAAATTGCGTGGTATTTCACTCTTTATCCAAGCGTTCAAACTTGCCCGGCCTGCGCTCAGGCTTTGTGGCCGGTGACGCCGACATTTTGCAGCCTTATTTGCAGTATCGTACTTATCAGGGCTGCGCAATGCCGATACCGCATCAACTGGCCTCCATCGCTGCTTGGGAAGATGAAAAGCACGTGGCGCGTAATCGAGCGCTCTATCAAGAAAAATTCGCCTTATGGATGTCAGAGCTTGGCGAATTGCTTGATTTACGCATGCCAGAGGCGGGTTTTTACTTTTGGGTAAAAGTCCCTGAGCAATTCGATGGCGACGACGAAATCTTTGTCAAAGCGTTGTATGAGCAAGCAAATATTCACGCGCTGGCTGGGCGTTATCTGTCACGCGAGGTCAATGGTAAAAATCCTGGGCAAGGTTATGTGCGCATTGCCTTAGTTGCCAGCGTTGAGGAAAGCCGCGAAGCCATCAGTCGTATCCGTCAATTGCTTGGCGCTTAACTTGCTGCTGAAAAAATATTTTTTAAAACTGAGTTTAAATGCTTAGTTTAAAAACCTGTCTCAAACATTGGCCAGAAAATCTAAGTATTAAACACTTAGATTAACACCTCAATATTCAACATAGTATCAGAGAACCACATATACCCACAATATCATAATGGTTATATGTAGTTCTCTACTATCTCGGTTGCGAAGAGTGCTATAGTAGAAATAACGCGACGCTATTTTTATATTTCTTTAGCAGTCGTAAAATTTCTTTTTCCAAAATTTTACTAAATATGCCATCAAGGATGATGCCATGCCCCATCTTGATTTTACCCAGCCACCCTTTGATGTAATAAGCGCGGCTGAACGTCAAAGTATTAGAAAAAATACCCAAATCCGTTATCTTGCTAAAGATGAGCGTTTATCTGCTGATGATTTAAGCTATTTTTATGTGGTGATTAAAGGACAAATCGAGCAACTGCTTGCTGGCGAATTTGTGGCGACGTATTTGGGCAGCAATCATACCGACCATCTAAATAGTAATGATTGGTTTGACAGTCGGCGGTTGCCAAAATCGTTTACAGAAGAGGATAAAGAAGCAGCCACTTTCATACCTATAAAAAGTACCGTACCTATAAACAATGGCAAACCCAAAAATGAAAGTGACATATCGCCCTACGAGTTTCGTGCGATTGAAGACACCCTGCTGCTGCAAATAAATGGCGCTACCGTTGACAAAATCAGTGCGCAGAATCATTTAGTGCGCCAATTACTCTCAGAAGATTTACCTGAACGATTAAAAGCATTACAGCAGCGGCGAAGCGGGCAAAGCTTAGATGCTAGCTATCATGGCTATAATGAACAGCAAGAAGTGCAGCAAATCATGATGCAGCCGGTGATTGATGTCAACTTATTGCCCGTGCATATCATTGATGCCACCAGCAGCCTATATGAGGCGGCGCATATCATGACTAAAGCTGGGCTTAAGCATGTGTTGGTGCGACCGCTCGACCAATTAAATCCTGCTGAAAAGCAAACATTAGATAATGATTTAAAAACGGATTTAGACCAAAACTTAGACCGAAATTTAGGCAACAACCTAGATAGCAGCTTAGTTACTGATAGCGCCAATACGCAAACTTCCAATAACTATTCTGGTCGTACGTTAGGTATTTTAACCGATACCGATATCTGCCGCGCGGTAAGCGACCAGCAAAACCCTGCGACGACGCCTTGCCAGCGCTATGCAAGTTTCAATCTGCGCACCATTGATGCGGACGACGAGATTGGCGATGCGCTATTGACCATGACGCGCTACCGTATCCATAGACTGCCAGTGATTGATGCCAACGGCGAGGTTGCAGGCGTGCTTGGGCAAAGTGATATGCTCGCTCATATTGGTCATCATTCGCAGCTAATTAGTCTGCAGATTGAGCAGGCAAAAGATTTGCCGAGCTTGGCTACCGCGGTTGAGCTTATCGGGCGCTATATTCGCGCGCAGCACCAAAACGGTATCAAAATTGGTAATGTCAGCCGTATGGTACAAACCCTTAACGCGCAAGTTTTTACCAAACTGTGGCAACTTATCGTACCTGATGAAGTGATGAAAAATACTTGCGTCATCGTCATGGGCTCAGAGGGTCGCGGCGAGCAAATCATGCGTACCGACCAAGACAATGCGCTGATTATTCGTGATGGTTACAGCCATCCTGACTTAGCTCAGTTCGCTGAAACCTTTAACCATCATTTAGCAACCTTGGGTTATCCGCTTTGCGATGGCAATATCATGATGACCAATCCGATGTGGCGGCAGCCGCTCAAACAGTTTAAAACGCAGATTAGCTTATGGTTTAGAAATACTGACCCGATACATAGTATTTATTTGTCGGCTATATTTGATGGCGAATATGTCTGCGGCGATGAATCGCTACTGACGAGTGTGCGCGAACATTTAAAAATTGCCCATCGCCAGTCAGACCTGATGTTTGTCCGCCAGTTCGCCCGTGCCGCTTTACAGTTTGGCGATGTCGGACAGTGGTGGCAAAAGTTTGTGCCGCTCCTTGGCGGTAAAAAAAGCGCCTACGATATCGATCTTAAAAAAGCCGGTATTTTTCCGCTGGTGCATGGCATTCGTACTTTAGCCTTAGAAAACGATATTTTTGATGCGCCGAGTAGTAAAGGACGCCTTAAAGCCTTGGTGCAAGTGCGCGCCTTAAACCAACAGCGCGCTGACACTTTGCTTGAAGCATTAGAGTTTTTTATGGCGCAGCGTTTGTCAGTGGCACTATCAACAGATGATAAGCATGCGCGGCAAGTTGATCCGACCACTTTATCGGCACTCGAGCGAGACTTATTAAATGAATGCCTGGCCGTGGTCAAAAGCTTTAAGGGTCAATTAAGTCGCCATTATCAGCTAGAGTTTAATTAAAATAAATAAGTCAGTTGATAAGAACGCTGCGCGCAAAAATAAAAGGGAGCAAAAATAAGATGCGTTGGCTAAAACAGTTATCGTCTCATTGGCAAAAAAACCATTTGCAGCGCCCTGAGCTGACATCGATGTTTAATACACCTTTGGCTGATAAATGGGTCGCGATTGACTGTGAGATGACAGGACTCAATCCAAAAAAGCATCACCTGCTATCTATCGCTGCCATTCATATCAATGGCGATAGCATTGATACGGGTAACGGTCTGCATTTGGTTTGTCGGCCGCCAGTGATGCCTGATCGTGATACCATTGTGATTCATGGGCTGCGTACTGCCGATGTTGAGCATGGTATGAGCTACGATGAAATGCTGGCTTTAGTACTGCCTTTTATAGACAATCGACCGCTAGTTGGGTTTTGCCCGCAGATAGATACAGGTTTTTTGAACCCTTTGGTCAAGCGCTATATGGGCACCACGCTACCGAATAAGGTCATTGATATACGGCAATTATACATTCGGCGTATGGGCGATCGTACGCAGGGTATTCCTAATCAATCACAGCATTTGACCAATATTTTAGCGCATTATGAGATCCCAGAGCTCGGCACACACGATGCTTATAACGATGCCATCATGACAGCCATGGCATTTTTGCACCTACGCCAACGCTGATACTACGTGAAAATAGCAACTCATGTTACCATAGGCTGTTTTTGCCACCTGATGATAGACCGCTCATGCTACCCACTTCTAAAACCCATAACCGCCCTACCGTCTTTGCTAAATTAGCGCCTTTTTCCAAGCAACCATATACGCTCAATAAGCCTGCTCACTACCTAATATCGCTGACCCTATTTGCGAGTGTTTTGCTAACGCCGCTATGTGCGCAAGCGGCCTTACCAGAAGCGATTCAGACAGCGCTTACGCGTGCAAACTTAAATGCGACCGATATTAGTATTGTTATCACCCCAGTCGGTGATAAAACTGCGAGCCGCTTACCTGCGCCTATGCAGGTGATTGATAGCCCTAAAGCCGCTAATCAGCCTGAATCGCTAACTACAGATAGTGCTGCCGCAGAGCCTAACGGCATCCAAAAACAAACAACTCAAAATAGTAATACTAATGCTAAAGAAATAACGGTACATCAAAGCACTTTAGTGACGATTGAAAAACAGACGATTAAGCAACATGCAAGACAGCTGCATGCTTATACCGATGACCCTTATACCTATCAAAGTATAGAGAGCGTGCCACCGCTACTGCCCGATGACGCTTTAAAACCCGCTAAAAGTAGTAATGAAAATGAAAGCAGCAAAAACAATAACGACAAATCGACTGCTCATAATCCCGCTATCAAAATTTCGTTTTCACCGCTATTAAGCCATCAAGCCGATATTGCGCGCACGCCTGCCAGCACCATGAAACTGGTGCCAAGTTTTATCGCCTTAGATACGTTGGGCGCTGACTTCGTTTGGCATACCCGCGTTTATCATACGGGTATTATTATTGGCGATACGCTGTATGGCGACTTGATTATTCAAGGCAGTGGCGACCCAAAAATGACCCACGAGCGCTTACAGCAACTGCTTTATAAAGTGCAAACGGCTGGCATCCGCCATATCAACGGCGATATTATCGTCGATAGTAGTGTCTTTAAAAACGTCACCAAAGACCCTGCCGCCTTTGACAACTCGCCGCTACGTCCTTATAACGCCAGCCCCGATGGTTTTTTGGTCAATTTTAGCAGCATCGGTATTAAAAGCTATCCGCTAGACAATACGCGCGCGCAGCTAACCTACACACCGCAATTGGCAAATTATCAAATGCCAAGCATGATAAATATGCGCTCGGCTGCTTGCGGGCAAGCGCGCTATAGTATTGCGCCGCAGTGGCAACCGGCACAATTAACGCTTAATAGCAATTTGCCAGACAGCTGCGGCGAACATGCTTTTTATATCGCCTACCCTGATGCCAAAGATTTCGCCGCCCGCGTCATTGCAGCTAAATGGCAAACGCTTGGCAATACCTTAAGCGGCAAAGTCATCGCGCAAGAAACGCCTTATCGTGCCAATAACCCTGCCAATAAACAGACAAAATCACCACATGGTTTGGCAGCTATTGCCATGTCGCCCTTGCCCATTGTCAGCTATCCTTCTTTAAACCTTAAGCAGCAGATTTATGATATCAATCACTTCTCTAATAACGTGATGACCGAACAAGTAGCGCTTTCTATCGGCGCTTATAAAACAGATGTGAATAAAAACGACACGCATAACGAAAGTATTTATAAGCAAGGTACTGATACCGATAAAACAATTAACAATCAAGCAATTAACAATCAAGCAATCAGCTTATATCAATTTGGTCAGCCAACCGCGACCGACTATCCGCAAGCGCTGCAATCAATCAATCAGTGGTGGCAAACCAACTTAACTACTACTCCGCCGCATTTGACCAATGGCTCAGGACTCTGCCGCGATTGCAGCATCAGTGCCGCCAACTTAAGCGAGCTGTTGACCTACGCATACAACCAACCCAGCTTTGATGCTTATGTGAGCTCGCTAGGCATTGCTGGGGTTAGTGGCACCATCAGCGCCCATAGTGACCGCTTACCCAAGTCGCAAGCCATCGGCCGCGCTTGGATAAAAACCGGCACCTTAAATAATGTCACCTCGATGGCAGGCTATGTCAAAGGTTTGTCTGGGCAAGACTATGTGGTAGTCGGACTGATTAATACCGATCATGCACTTAATGCCTATACTGCCCGTACCGTATTAGATAGCATGTTAGATTGGACAGCACAGCATTGATAACAATATTAATATCGTCAATATTGTTAAAAAATAATAGTAAACAGCTCAATGCTTAATATATTTTAGCAACTTATGCTTTACCCTTTATAAAGGTTATTTTTATGGCACGCAAACCAATGCAACTTAGCAAGCGTCTTAGTTCAGCAAAAGATACTCAAACAGCGGGCAATACTTCTGACAATCCAAACTTAATGTCGCCTAAAATGGCGCCATATATCGGATTCTTTGCGGTTGGTTATGTTTTGGCCAGCGCCATATTTATGATGGTGCAAACCAAATTTGCCCTAAACTCACAGCTGGTGACTGCCGTATCCATCATCGTCGGCGCTTATATCGCGGTGCATAAATTTATTAAGCATCAACAGCGCGCGCTAGATAAAAAGGAAATCAATCGCTTGATGTTTGGCGGCGTTGCGGTGGTTTGGCTACTTACCATGGTTTATTTCTTAGGTATTTGGTTTTTCTTATTTGATGCCGTGAGCCGTGAGGTATTGACTGAAATGGCTATACAGCGACCACTACCGCTGCTTTCGGCATTGATGATGATATTGGTGCTGAGCTTAGTCAGCGCGCGTCTTAGTATCTTGTTGATCAACCGTCTTCTTAATCCTAAGCATAGCCGCTAATTGTCAAGCGCTTTGAGCGCTCGCCATTATTGAGTACCTATAGAGACAAGCCAATACAAATTTTTTGCCCTATTAATGATGAAATTCCGTTACGCTGTTTGTAGCCAAACCCTATTTGCTAGCGACAAAACAGCGGACAGTATTTTATGATTAATAGGAGCCCAGATAATGGACATGCTGCTTTTTGACAATATAGAAAAACTTGGGCGCATTATCTTAACAGCGGTCATGGTTTATGCGTTAATTGTGTTAATTACCAAAGTATCTGGCAAACGCTCAACCTCGCAGCTCAATAACTTTGACTGGATTGTGACGGTGATGATTGGCTCTTTGAGCGCCAGTACGATTTTACTCGAAGAAATCCCGTTTATCGAGGGCAGCGCCGCTATCGTGACCTTGTATTGTTTACAGTTTTTAGTGACTAAATATGCTTCTGTCTCAGCCAGTTTTAGTCATCTTATTTTATCAGAGCCGCGGATTGTTTTTTATCAAGGGCAATTCTTACCAGATGCCATGCGTGCTGAGCGCCTAACGCGTCAAGAGCTAGAAAGCGCGATGCGTTCTGAAGGTATGAATAGTTTTGATGATATCGAAGCGATTGTTTTTGAGTCAGATGCGACATTGACGATTATTCCAAAACCTACGCCCTCGGATAGTAAAAACGACGAGCAACAGAGTGATGACGGCGTATCAGAAACCATCAAGCCGCTAATGTCAAATGATGATTAGGAAAGATGCTCTAAGCGCTTTAAGGTGATAGCGTTTTAAAATAAAAGCATTGAGTTAAAATCTAAAATTTAAAACATGAAAAAAGGACAGCACATATCAATCTGCTATCCTTTTTGTTTTACAAGCTTGCTTTATAAATTTGCTTTTATAAGAGCACTGGTAAAAATTACTTAATGCGTTGCCAGGTTTGCGAGCGACCAAAGACAGGTGTGCCGACATAGCCGCGCAGCTTTAAGCTTTGGCCATTATCACTCAAGGTTAGCTTACCAGAGTAAGTTTTTCCTGATTCAGGGTCGACCAGCTTACCGTCACTCCACTGGTTATTACCATCGGCTTTTAGACCTGACAGGATCTGTAGGCCTTCAACCGGTTTGTTTTTTAGGCTGCCAGGACATTTGGTACAAAGCGCGTCTGCCTTTTCTTTATTCAATACTTTGATGATTTTTCCTGAAACTTTACCACCGCTTTCGGTCAATTGAATAACGGCTTTTTTCTCGCCAGTTTTATCATCAATGGTTTGCCACTGCGTGCCGTTTAAAGAAGCAGCAAACACAGAGGTTGAGAGTAGCGCACCTGCGCTAAGTGCTAATAGGCTTGATATAGTACGGTTCATGAACGACTCCTTTCGTTTAAAAAATGTTGCAAACTATCTTATGCTCTATCAAAAAGACGGTACAGGGTTGCTGACGCTTTCTTTACCATTCAACGATAAGACTATTTAAAAAAGAACAAATGTTGGCAAATGCTAGTAAAGCATAAAAAAATGCTTTGTAAAAGGTCTGTTTGTTACAATATCTTAAGCGCAGAATTTTTTTGTTATATTTAACCCATTATAAAAGTGGTCTATATTATGAAAGTAAGAATATTGAGTGTTGGAAATAAAATGCCCAAATGGGTACAAACTGGTTTTGATGAATATTTTAAGCGTATCCAGCCCATGCTTAATACTGAAATCGTAGAAATTGCCGCCGCTAAACGCGCCAAAAACCCCTCAGACGCCAATTTGGCGCAGTACCGTGAGCAAGAAGGTCAAGCGATATTGGCCGCTCATGCTGCGGCTGGACGCGAGCAATTATGGGTGCTCGACGTAAAAGGTAAAATGCTCTCAACCGAACAGCTGGCTGAAAAACTGGCTGATGGCATGCAGCAAGGCGATGATATTGCGTTGGTCATTGGCGGCGCTGACGGCGTATCGCCAGAGGTATTGGCAAAAGCAGATGTGAAATGGTCATTATCGGCGCTGACGCTGCCGCATCCTTTAGTGCGCGTGGTATTAATGGAACAGCTGTATCGCGCCATGAGTATCAATCACAACCATCCTTATCATCGCGGTAATTAAAACCTTTATAAAAACAGTCATTTGCTATAAAAATCAACCATGCCCTATCAAAAATAATGGCGACGTGTCATGGTAAAACGGATTGAAATATAGGCGCGCGCCCTAATAAATGCACCATGAAACATCCTAAACCTGCGACACCTAAAGCCATGACCGCTGCTTTGCAACCTGAGAGCGAACGTCAAAATACAACAACATCCAAGCCCGCGCCCATTACCTCAGCGGCTGCTTGGACAGGCACGCCTGCGCTAGCAAGTGCTATAACGCCATCAAAACAGGCTAAACTGCCCGCGCTATTTATCTCGCATGGCGCTCCGACGCTCGCCATCGAACAATCGGCAACCACCAGTGCGCTGGCACGTATCGGTCAAAACTTGCCCAAACCGCGCGCCATCATCATTATGTCGGCGCACTGGCAGTCAGCCAAGCTTGAAATCAGTAGTAATCCGCGACCAAAGACTTGGCATGATTTTTCTGGCTTTGCGCCCGAACTCTATGAGTTGCAGTATCCAGCAGTCGGTCAGCCAGCGCTTGCGGAAACATTGGCGCAGCAGCTAACGGCGCGCGGTATTACCTGCCGTGTAAACCCTTTACGCGTCAGTGACCACGGGGTTTGGGCGCCGCTTTTACACCTGTATCCTGAGGCTGATATACCCATCGTGCAAATATCCTTGCCACGCCATTATGACAGCATCGCTTGCTATCAGTTGGGCGCGCAGTTGGCGCAATTGCGCGCCGAGAATATCCTTTTGATTGGCTCGGGCAATATCACCCACAATTTACAGGCATTACGTTGGCAAGCAGAGAGTATCGATGAGACCGCCAAAGACTTTAAAGTTTGGCTGCTGCAACAACTAAAAACGGATATTCCAAGCGCTTTAGATTGGCAGCAATATCCTGATTATCAAAATGTACATCCAAGCGATGAGCACCTGTTGCCATTATTTTTTGCTTTAGGTGCCGGTCAACGCGTCTCTGTGGTGCATCAAAGCATGGCGCATCACAGTTTGGGTATGGATATTTATCGCTTTGATTAGTGCTTCGTTTACATTAAACTTTTAATCAAAGCACTTTTGCCAATCTCTACTTTTTAATATAGAAGTTATCAAAACTTTTTTTATCATATAAAACTACGTTTCAAAAGCCGGTTTGGTAAACATGCCAGCGCGTTCCATCTCGCCAGCGATACTAAATAGCGTCGTTTCATCATTCATGCGCCCGATCAGCTGCATTCCAATCGGCAGACCCTTTTTGCTCATGCCAACAGGCAACGACATCGCTGGTAAGCCAGTGACATTACCCAAGATAGTAAAGCCCATTTTACCAAGTACTGGGGCGCTGAGCTTTTCAATCATACCTGAGCTAAAGGCAAATCTGCCCATGTTAATGCCTTTATTGAGCAGGCCTGCGCTGCGCATCAGTGTTTCATCCATACGGCTTGGCGGTAGTACGCCATGCTTGACCGCAGGCGTTGGCACGGTCGGGCATAAAATCATATCGTACGTCTCAAGCAGCAAGCCCGTTTGATATTGGCTATCGTGCCAGCCATGCTTAGCGTGGGCTAAATCAACGGCGGATAATGAGCGCCCAAGCATCGCCATATTATACGTCTGTGGCTCAAGGTTTTGGATATGCTGCGCACCATAACAGCGCTCGATATTATCAATGGTAAAAGCGGTATGGGCACAGACCACCACTAAAAAATCATGCCAAAACTGCTCAATATTAATATTTGGCTCAGCTGGGACCACACGATGACCCATGGCTTCTAGTTGCTTCGCGGTTTTTTCTAATACAGCAAGTACTTCTTTATCGACCTCAGTATTGGCAACCAATGGCTGTTGATGCAGGGCAATGGTTAATTGCCTTGGCGCGCGCATGGCGGCTTGCAAAAACGTGCCGTCGGGCGGTGCAATGACGTAAGGCGCGCCGATTTCTGCGCCGCTAGTCGCATCAAGCATCGCCGCGCTATCACGCACACTTCGCGTAATTACATGGTCAGCGACCGCCCCTTCCCAGCCCTCGCCAATTTTTGGGCCCATAGGGTTACGGCCTCGACTAGGTTTAAAGCCAAACGCGCCGCACCATGCCGCCGGAAAGCGTATCGAACCACCGCCGTCACCTGCGCCTGCCATTGGCACGATACCACTTGATACCGCTGCGGCACTACCGCCCGATGAACCACCAGAGCTATAGCCTTTTTTAAAGGGATTGTGTGTGACGCCATGAGCTTTGGGCTCAGTAGTGATAATCAAACCAAATTCTGGCGTATTGGTTTTGCCAAAGGTATTGACGCCAGTGGCTCTCATACGCTTAACGATTTCGCTGTCGCTTTCTGATACGATATTGACGCTGCGACTGCCCATGGTAATTGGCTCATCGGCAAAATGAAACGACAGGTCTTTGAGCAGATAAGGGACGCCGTTAAAGACGCCTGTTGGCAAGCCTTTTTCTGCAGCAGCATAAGCACGCTCATCAAAGCGGTGGATAATGGCGTTTAATTTAGGATTGAGCGCATTGGCTTGATTCACGGCGGCATCTAACAATTCTTTGGCACTGACTTCCCCTGCATTCACCAGCGCTGCCAACGCTAATGCATCGTACTGGGTATATTCTTTAAACATAACTGACCGTCCTTGGAGAGTGACAGATTTATACTTTTTTAAATTGATGCTTATTTTTTTATAAACACTCACCAGTTTAGTATAAAAAATGACGATTTATAATCGATATACAAACTCATTGGTCATTCAGACGATGACAGTATTCTTTTCCCATAAAAAAAGACGAGCCACGTTCGTTACTCGTCTTTTTTTATGGGAAATCTATTAATTTTTACATCAACAGCTCGCGCTTACCACTTTTGCCCATAGAGCTGACCAAGCCAGCCTCTTCCATCGAGTCAACGATACGCGCCGCGCGGTTATAGCCGATGCTAAATTTCCGCTGGATACTAGATGCTGATACTTTACGCGTTTCCATTATAAAAGCCACGGCATCATTATATAAATCGTCATCTTCGCCAGAGGCATTTGCGGCACTACCGCCGCCACTGGGACTCGATAGCTCAAAGTTGCCGGCCATATTATCAATATAATCGGGTGCGCCGCGTTCACGCCATGCATCACAGACACGGTTGACCTCTTCGTCACTGACATAAGCCCCATGGACGCGGTCGGGCTCAATTTGCCCAGGGCCTAAGAACAGCATATCGCCGTTACCAAGCATGTCTTCTGCGCCCCCGCTATCCAAAATCGTCCGCGAATCCACTTTTGAGTTTACTCGGAGCGCAGCACGCACTGGGATATTGGCTTTAATCAAACCCGTGATAACGTCAACTGACGGACGCTGAGTGGCAAGCATTAAATGAATGCCAGCCGCGCGTGATTTTTGTGCCAATCGTGTAATAAGCTCTTCGGCTTGCTTACCGACCTGCATAATCATATCGGCAAACTCATCGGCGACAATAACAATCATCGGTAAGGTTTTCAGCTTTGGCGCTTGGCTAATACTGACGCTATCGTTTGGTCGCCATAAGGGATCAAGCATTGGATTCCCAGATTTTTCGGCGGCGATGACTTTTTTATTAAACTCGTTAAGTTTACGCACTTTTAATAAACTCATCAGCTGATAACGGCGCTCCATCTCTGCCACGCACCATGACAAGGCGCTGGCCGCTTCGGTCATATCAGTGACGACAGGTGTGAGAAGATGCGGAATATCATTATAGTTGGCAAGCTCGAGCTGCTTTGGATCAATCAAAATCATACGCAGCTCATTTGGCGTATATTTGAGTAGCATAGAGAGTAGCATCGAGTTGACCAATACCGATTTACCAGAGCCTGTGGTACCCGCAACGAGCATATGCGGCGCGCGCGCAAGGTCGGTGATAATCGGATTACCGCCAATATCTTTACCCATCGCCATACTAATTTGCGCCTTGGGATCTTTAAATTTTTCCGTATTTAGTAGCTCAATCAAACGCACCATTTCGCGCTTTTTATTGGGCACCTCGATACCGATATACGGCTTACCCGGAATGACCTCAACCACCCGCAAAGACGCCATCGATAGCGAACGTGCCAAATCGCGTGAAATACCCGTCACCTTGCTGGCTTTAACCCCAGGCGCAAGCTCTACTTCAAAGCGCGTCACCACAGGGCCTGGAATGGCATTGACCACGTTTGCTTTGACGTTGAATTCTTGCAACTTAATCTCTAACAGCTCTGACAATTGCTCGAGCTCAGCGATGGTATAGCTTGGCTTACGGTTAGGGTCTGGCTTATCTAAAATCGACAACTCTGGAATCGGTGTCAGGCTACTACGATAAGCGGCGGTTTGCATCGAGCGTGATTTTTGACTAAAAGCGGCATCATCACTAATATGCGGCATCACCGGCAGATTAGTGTCGTCAGCTCGGCTGTCATCTTCTGGCACCATGTCAGTAATATGATTACTGCTATCACCCTCTGGCACCGCAAAGCTTACGGTCGGTTTAGCGGCCGCCGGAGCAATATTGGTCACCGAAGTACCAGTGTCCACCGTTGGTGCTAATTTTGGATTGGCAGGCGGGGTATTGGTCGGCGTCATGTCAGTCATTTCGCTGACTTCATCTACTTTATCGATTTCATCACTTAGCGCAGCGTTATCTGTTTGCCAGTCTTTCGTCACTTCATGTTGAGTTGACAGCACCTCATGTTGAGTTAAAGGCTCAGAGTTATCGGTAAACTCAGAGTCTTCGATAGACCAAGCTTCAGAGAAGTCATCCATCGAATCATCAATGTCATTACCGATTAAATCCTCTGCTACTTTTTGCTCCTTGGCGAAAGAGGTCTGCATTACTGGCGCTTCAATGACGGTTTGTTTCTGTTCTACCTTAGACGCTACTGGCACTGCGGCGTGTTCTGCTAACCACGCATCTGCTAAGTTATTAACTTCTAAGCTATCAACTCCTAAATCAACGCTTTCTGTCATTTCTTCTTCATCAGCAATATCATTAATGTCATCAAAAGCAACAGACGTAGCAGCAGAATCGTAACCAAACGTCTCTTGCTCAGCCATTGCTTCACGCGCCAACAAGTCCTCAACCGTATCGGCATCGTTCCAAGCAAAACTTGGTTCAACTTTACGTGCAGGCGCCATCACAGGATTTACAGCAGGCGCTGACGGTTGCTGTTGGTTAACATGACTAAAATTGCTTATATTAGCTGAAGCTGTTTGTAATTGATCATCTTGCGCTGCGCTATTCGTTGCCGTTTGTGCTACTGCTGCCGCCGCTGACATAGACGCTTTAACGCTAGCACCGAGACCCGACGTCGCTAAAAAATCTTTTAATACGTTGTTAAAACGACCATTTTTATCGGCGGTTTGAGCATGACTAGCATGGTCAGTAGCTGGCAAATCGAGTGGTAACTGCTCAAAACCTTGCGCCGCTTTTTCATCGCTCATACTTTCATCATTTTGCTGTTGCTCAGACGCTGTCGGCGCAGCTTGTCTATTTGCTCGCTTACTCTCATTCCCTTGAGCCGCATTGTCTTGAACTGCAGTATCACGCCATGACCACGTTTTGATTTTTTGATAAATCGCTAACCAATGAATATTGAAAGCAAATGTGGCAGTAATCACCACAAATACCGTCAAGAATATTACACTACCCCACTGCGATAATAATTGTGCCAAACGTGCTTGCAGCTCAAGCCCAATAATACCGCCAGCAACCCCTTTTAGCCCTGATGTCATCGGGTCTGCCACTTGCTGTACTAGCGCTACCAATTGCGCAAATAAGGCGCTGGCACTTAACAGCAAAAATACATAAGCCACGACACGTAATAACCAAAACGTTGGTTTATTATCCCACCAAATCAGCACCGACTCATAAACCAAAAACGCCAGCAACCACCAAGCACCAAACCCAAAGAAGCTATAGAGCAAATCTGACAGCCAAGCGCCCATCTCGCCGCCCATGTTATTCACGGTCGTCATGTCACTGCTGATATGCGACCAGCTCGGATCGTTACCCGTATACGTCATCAAAATGACGAACAAATAAACCGCCAGTATTAACCCAAGCAGGGTAAATATGCCCTTTTTTAAATACTCAATAAGTGGTGCTGATATCACGTAAGATCTGCCTTGTTGTCAATACTCGTCGCTAATGCTCGTTAGTGCTGGTTATTAATATAAATGGTTGCTAGCTTATGATTGAAATTTTTCATGCTGAAGTGATTTTCTACTATTAAGTGGCACTATATAAATACCCTTATAATTTGATGCGTTATTCACTGACCACTACGCTTGCATAACTTCTTATAATAACAAATACATAGGCGTAGTGGCGACAGTGTTATCAAGAAAGCGCAGAAGAAAATCAATTATTAAGCCGTTCAGCAAAAAATGCAGTCATTAACCGAACATTCGCCACACCTTTCAGTAATAAACCAGTATGCAATGAAAAAGTATGCTTTCATTTTAAGAGCAGTTTTTAAGCGCTCCGTGCTTTGATTCTAATGATACCCATATTCATTTTAGCAAACTTGCACTTTTTGCTCTCAGCCCTTATGTTATTATCACACAGCAATAAGAAAAACCATATTCATCGCGATTTTAGCGACTATTTTTTATAACATTACCCCACTCTCAACTTCGAAAGTGATTGAAAAAAGAAGAGCACCTCACTAATCTATTGTTTTCGACCAAGAATACA